>JBKQTS010000296.1:0-104573 GCA_052143075.1 Syntrophobacteraceae bacterium
CGTGATAAACTTTTCCATGATCTGCCTCCTTTTTTGTGGCTCTGTTCTGGTTGTGTTCAGTTTCCAGATTAACCCACGTTTAAAAGGGGCAGATCATTTTTTTCAGTCACCCATTATGGCTCACTGCTCACTGCTCACTGCTCACTGCTCACTGCCTTTTTTATTTTTTGCCGCTTCTGGTTGCCGTTTTTATTGCCGCTTCTATTGCCGCTTCTATTGCCGTTTTGCAGGGCAGAATATTTGCTGATAAAATAATTAGAGCGAATTGAGGGATTGAGGGATTGAGGGATTCAGGCATTTGGTTTCTCACTATGCGGCCTCACAAGGGATCGGCCGCGAACTTGAAGCATTTTACGCGCGTTCAGAACGTTAACCGCGAACCCGAACGTTGTGAGGGTGCGGCCTCACAAAAAATCGGCCGCGAACTGGGCACTCACAAAAGATCGTGCCCGGACTTGAAGCATCAAACTACTGGTTGCAACGTGTGGCCCGGACCTGAACGAAGCGAGGGTCCAGCGTTTCACGCGCTTCCTCAGTGTTAGCCGCGAACCCGAAACGTAGTGAGGGTGCGGCCTCACAAAAGATCGGCCGCGAACTTGAAGCATCGAACGCTCTTTCTCAGTGTTAACCGCGAACCCGAACGTTGTGAGGGTTCACCGGCCACTGCCCACTGTTCACTGTTTATTCCCGCTTCTCGTTGCCGTTTTGCAGACCCACACTGCCCTATGATACGATCAGGCGTAAAGAACAGAGGAATCCGAGGATGAAAAATTTGTCTGTCCACATCCCATTGAATGGATTGTATTTTCAATGAAACGGGGGCAAGGGGTTCAGGTCGAAAGGCGCTTGTGGCCCATCCACCCGCGAATGCCGGCTCGTGACATTCAGTTTCACAGCGGAATGTGGCTCTTTGAAAAATGAATTATGTATTCGCTCACCTGTGGGGGCACGGGAACAAGTTCACCGCCTAACCGGGCGCCAAGAGTTTCCAAAGTTTCCATGGTATTTCCATGTGTGTTTCCATGGCAGAGGAAACAGACCTATGGTGGAGGCGGGGACCAGGCAAGTGAGTCTGCAAGCGGCTTTCCTTGTACTTTAGCCCTTGGTTCCCGGCTGCCGTCCCAACTTCCCGCCAGTCTTTTTCGATTCTCGAGTTTTTGCGTGGGAAATATTGCAGGTCCCCATTTTGCGGCTTGTCTGCGCAGCGAGTCTATCAAAAATTCCCATGGCGTTTCCAAGATGTTTCCATGGCAGAGAAAAAGATTAATGATGACATGCTTTTATGATTGGAAACAGCCTGGCCGATGGAAACATCAAGGTGGAAACAGCTTATTCGTGGAGCTTCATAAGCGTGCGCTGAGGCGGCGCCCTCGGCCGGTCGCCTGGAGCGCCGAGTTCCCGGTGTCGCGCGGCGGGCGCGCCACCGAAGCCTTGGTGGAGAACACGGGGTCGCACCTGCACTCTTGACACAATTGAAACGGTAGGTAGCCCATGCAATTCGGTCGGGTAAGCGCAAGCTATCTTTAGAACTTCGCCCGCCCCGGAGTTTCCTGTCTTCCTTCCGGCGGCTTCGGGACCCTCTGTCGGCTCAGCCTGCTCGGGGAAGGTCGCATATCTTCGGCACATCCGATAATGGCTATTATCGTACGTGGCCTTTTCCGGTCACGGCGCTTGGCTTTGAACAGCAAACCCCGCCTCGGCAAGCCTTCCCTCGCTGCCGCTGACCATCACTGGTGAGTTATGTTCCCTTCCCGCCCGGCTCCGGTCCCTTCGGCCCCCGATGTAGGTTCAGGCTGCCTTTTGATCGAGGCGTTTCCCGCCCTTTAGGGTTGGGGGCGGGGGATTCGGCAGGACGTCGGATAATCCGTAAATGTTGTGCAAATCCCTTATCCAGTTTGGACCTACATTATTGCTTTTCTTGTACATGTTCGATATTTGGTGCTAAACTTCATTTGTGACATCTTTTTCAAAATTTTGACAAACAGAACTGCAAGAAACTATGTGTAAAAGAAGTGCCAAGATTCTATGAGCTTGAGGAATTATGCGGAAATAAACCTGGATAACCTTGCCCATAATATCGGACGCATTCGCCAAAAGGTTGCACCCTCAGCGGTTATACCGGTAATCAAGGCAGATGCTTATGGGCATGGCGCGGTATCGGTCGCCAAACGCCTTGTCCTGGAAGGGTGCGACATGTTCGCCGTCGCCCGGTTCGAGGAGGGCATGGAACTCAGAGAAAGCGGCATCTCCCAGCGTATCCTTATCCTTGGCCGGCTCTTTCCTGATGAAATTGTACAGGCTGTAGAAGCGGGCCTGACCCTGAGCATTTTCGGGGAAGAAGACCTGGGCTGGGTTGAGAAGGCTTGCGGACATTCCCGGGGCTTGCCCGCTTCGGTGCATCTCAAACTCGATTCAGGAATGGGAAGAGTGGGGCTGCTTTTGCACAAGGCCGCCGATTTGTTCGACCTGCTGTCAAAATCAAGGGCCTGCATATGGGAAGGACTTTACACCCATTTTTCGACAGCCGACGAAAAAGACAAGGACTATGCGAACCTGCAGCTCTCGAGGTTTCGCGAAGTGCTTGCCATGCTTCCGCAGCTTGCTAAAAGGCCGCAGATCGTCCACATGGCTGCAAGCGGAGCAATTCTCGACCTTCCGGAAAGCTATTTCGACGCCGTTCGGCCCGGAATCCTTATGTACGGTCATTATCCGTCAAAGGAGACCTCCCGGACTATTGTGCCCAGGCAAGTCATGTCCCTGAAATCATACATAGCTCACCTGCGGGAAATGCCCGGGGGACATCCCATCAGCTATGGCAGGCGGTGGATAACGCCCGGGCCGGCCAGGATCGCTGTGCTGCCGATTGGGTATGCCGACGGACTTAGCCGCAGGCTCACAAACAACGGAGAAGTTTTGATCCGGGGCAGGCGATATCCGATTGTCGGCACGGTTACAATGGACTACATCATGGTAAACGTTGGAAGCGACCCCGTTTCCCTCGGCGATGAGGTCCTGCTGTGGGGAGAATCGCCCGGCGGGGTAATCCAGACTCTCGATGTGGCCGAACGAATAGGGACGATTCCCTATGAATTGACCTGCGCCGTTTCCCGGCGCGTGCCGCGAGTCTATGTCGGTAGAACGGATTGAACGATCCAATGCCGGGACTGCATCGAGTCAAAGTGCATTTCCTGTTCCGGATTGCTTCTCCTTAGGAGCGGAAAACTCGAAATGAAAACTCATAAAATCAAATTTCTGCCCCACGGCATAGAAATAGACTCGGACTCCGAGAGCGTCCTCCACGCTGCCATGGAGGCGGGCGTTCACGTGAACGCCTCTTGCGGAGGGGAGGGGTTTTGCGGGAAGTGCCGGATAATAATCGAAAAAGGAGATATAGAGGGGGGTATCTCGGAGCGTCTCAGCAGGGAGGACATCGATGCAGGTTACAGGCTTGCCTGCAGGAGCCTGATCAAAAGTGACCTGACCGTTCGCGTCCCTGTCGAATCGGAAATCGACTCGAATGTCCTAAATAAGGTCCCCCCCAGGCGTAACGCCCGAATCCAGCAGATGAACTTGGAAGACCTTAAGAGCAAGGGTCTATTCATTCCCCCGGTTGAGAAAATGTACCTCGAACTGCCTGAGCCGACAAGCATGGACAATCTCGCCGATACGTCACGTCTTGTCGGTTTTCTAAGGCGTAAACACCATGAACACAGGCTGGTGATGCGGCTTCCGGTCATTAGAAAAATTCCGGGGACTTTGAGAGAAGCAGGCTTCAAGGTTACCGTGACCCTCGCCCGGCCTGTTTTCGAAGGCGGGAAAAGCCATATCATAGACATAGAATCCGGAGACTCCACCGGCAGAAATTTTGCCATAGCTGTTGATATCGGAACCACGACCGTTTACGGACAACTGATCGATCTCGTTACGGGTAGTGTGCTTGCCGAGCATGGAGACTTCAATGGCCAGATCAGCTACGGCGAAGACGTTATCTCGAGGATCATATACGCCGAAAAGCCGGGGGGACTCGATATCCTGCACAAAGTCGTTATCGGGACCATAAACAGGATAATCGACCACATAATGCAGAGCTCCCGGGTCGATCGCCGGCAAGTCTCTACGATTACGTTCGCAGGCAACACCACGATGTTGCAGATCCTTCTGCAAATCGACCCAAGGTACATCAGGCGGCATCCCTACGTGCCGGCGTCCACTCTTTATCCGTCCATACGCGCCGTCGATCTGGGGATCGACCTGGTTGACCATGCAACCGCCCTCGTCTATCCTTGCATTTCCAGCTTTGTCGGCGGGGATATCGTCGCCGGTGTGATGGGTTCGGGAATACACCTCTCCGATCAGATATCGCTTTTCATAGACATAGGCACAAACGCCGAGATAGTTATCGGCAACAGGGATTGGCTTGCCTGCGCCGCTTGCTCGGCAGGACCGGCTTTCGAGGGCGGGGGCATACAATTCGGCATGCGTGCGGACAAAGGGGCAATCGAAGACTTCTCAGTCGATCCGTATACCCTGGAGCCAATGATCCTGACAGTGGGTGATGTCAGGCCGAGGGGCATATGCGGCTCCGGCCTGATCAATATTGTGGCCAGGCTTTTCGAAGCCGGAATTATCGACAACCTCGGCAAATTCAACCGCGACCTGAACTCATACAGACTCAGGGAACAGGACGGCGTTTATGAATACATAGTGGCTCGCAAAGAACAGACTCAAATTGGAAGGGACATCGTCATTACCGAAAACGATATCGGGAACCTCATTCGCGCAAAAGGAGCCATCTACAGCGGGTGCCAGACCCTGCTCGAGGAGGTGGGCCTCAAAATCGGGGACCTCGACAGGATAGTGCTTGCCGGCGGATTCGGCAGCCACATTGACATCGAAATGGCCATGACCATAGGGCTGCTTCCTGAAATCGATCCGGACAAAATAACATACATCGGGAACGGTTCGCTTCTCGGCGCAAGGATGTGCGCGTTGACCAACCGGATCAGAAAAGACGTCGTAAATGTAATGAAAAAAATGACCAACTTCGAGCTCTCCGAAACGTCATCCTATATGGCTCATTACATTGCCGCCCTCTTCCTCCCCCATACGGACCTCGATCTTTTCCCAAAGCTCAAAGGGAGGTTGGAACCCAGGCCGGGGGCCGGCAGGCAGGCCGTCGGATAGCGCCGCTCGCTTCCCGTAGGTGGTTTGTATAACTGGACAGTTTACAACGCTGTCAGTCAATAAAAAATATTGCATAAGATTGAGATTATCATTTCACAGCTAAATTGCTTCTCTCAGTATATAATACTACTGTTTTGTCTCCAATTTCTGTTCTTGCACTCACAATATGACGTTCAACCTCTCTAATGGGAAAAATGTCCTTGTCTGTAGGAAGGACGAAACATCTTTTCTCTTTTATTAAATTATCTATTGCATCGAAATCATTCCGCCTATGCGCAGCGTTTACAATCTCCAAATCATTATATCGCAGGCATCCTATAGAGTTAAGTTTTGCATAATGTGCACCACGCAGTTCAAGTGATGGTTTTGGTGCACTATCCTCTGCTTCTTTTTTCCAATTGCCTGGATCATCACTAATTCCAAAATAACAACCAGATATAACACAGAATACCAAAGCTAAAAACATACATAGAATGTTTCTCATTTTAACTCCTTATTTAAGAGATTTAATTACCCATTAACTTGTAATATTCCCTGAGAGTACGGATGGATTCCATCGTAGTTTGGAACAAGATCCAACTCAGAACAAGGACTCCTATTGTGAGTCCGATCTTCCATGCCATCGTCGTTTGTGGACGCAACCAGATCAGGGGCAGCGCCAGAGGCCCCACACCACAGAGTGCGATGATAATAAAGGATTTTCGAAAATACCACGGAATCTTTTGCTCTGCAAGGCGTGGGCGGTTGGAGGCATCCATAAACTCACCGCAGTGTTTACACTTTATCGCGGCGTCTTGAATTTCTTCAGCGCAGAAGGGACACCTTTTCATTATCGTCTCTCTTGCTAAAACTAATGACTGTACAGTCTCTATAAAACTGGAAACACAGACTGAGTCTTGTCTGTGTCCTCACTCTTCCTCGCTCATATAGTAGTCCAGCCCGAAGTGGGTTATTTGTTCCTCGCCCATGAGGTAGCGAAGCGTGTTCTTGAGCTTCATGGACTGAATGAAAAGGTCGTGCTCGGGATAGAGGTTCTCTTTTACCATCGGGCTTTTAAAATAGAAGGAGAGCCATTCCTGGATGCCGCTCATGCCGACCCTTTGCGCCAGGTCCATAAAGAGCACCAGGTCAAGGATAAGAGGCGCTGCAAGTATGCTGTCGCGGCAAAGGAAGTCCACCTTTATCTGCATCGGATATCCGAGCCATCCGAATATGTCGATGCAATCCCAGCCTTCCTTGTTGTCTCCCCTGGGCGGGTAGTAGTTGATCGTTACCTTGTGATAATAGTTCTTGTAGAGAATCGGGTAGAGGTGCGGCTGCAATATGTACTCGAGAACGGAGAGCTTGCTTTCCTCCTTGGTCTTGAACGATTCGGCGTCGTCGAGAACCAGGCCGTCCCTGTTCCCCAGGATGTTTGTCGAATACCATCCTTCCAGACCCAGCATGCGGGATTTCAGGCCCGGCGCGAGGATCGTCTTCATCAGCGTCTGACCCGTCTTGAAATCTTTTCCCGTTATGGGCACGCCGGCGGAGTCGGCCAGCTCGACCATTGCAGGAATATCGACTGTAAGGTTGGGCGCGCCGTTGATGAACGGTATCCCGCTTTCCAGGGCGGCCAGGGCGTAAAGCATGCTCGGTGGAACGCTCGGGTCGTTATTGTCAACTGCTTTTTGCAGGGAATCTATCGAGCCGTGGATTTCCAGGGGCTTGAGGTGCACCTCCGTGCTTCCGCACCAGATCATGATGCACCTGTCGAGGCCGTTTCGCACCTTAAAATCAGCTATATCGGCCTTGATCTCATCGAGTTTGCCGCGCAACCCGGGGGCGCTTTTAACATAAGTTCCGGCCAGGTTCTTGACATACCGGCGGTCGAAAACCGCTTTCATCGGAACGATTCCGCTCAGAAAATCCCTGACCGGATCGAGGTGTTCACGATGCAGTACACGCGCGTAGAGTGCGGCCTCAAAGCAGTTGGCCTCATATATGTCCCAGCCGCCGAAAACCAGGTCGTTCAGGTCCGCCAGGGGAACGAAATCCTTTATCATCGGACACCGGTGTTCAAAGCGCTTCCCCAGCCTGATGGTGCCGAGCTGGGTAAGCGAACCTACCGGTTCGGCCAGACCGCGCCGCACAAGTTCGACGCCTGCGATGAAGGTCGTGCTGACAGCGCCTCCAATACCGGACATGAGAATTCCAAGCTTTCCTTTCGGAGGCGTGATCTGCTTCCCCCTTTTTAAATTCCCGGCTTTCAATACACACCCTCCGTATTCTCTGGGAGCAGATGAGTTTTGAGTTTTTAGTTTTAAGTTGCTGAATACTGACAACCAGAAACTGCAGCTCTTTGGCTTCCCGCTTCTCGCTACGATTTTTCAAGGTCCAGTAAGGCCCTTTTAATATCAAGCCCGCCCGAATAACCGCCCAGTTTCCCTCCACTCCCAATTACCCTGTGGCATGGTATGAGAATGGGTACCGGGTTTCTGCCGCATGCCCTGCCAACGGCCCTCGAAGCACCGGCGCTGTTGACTTTGGCTGCGATTTGGCTGTAGGACTGCGACTCTCCAAAAGCAATGGTCTCGATCGCTGTCCAGACATTGCGGTCAAAGCCGGTCCCTTTTCTTAAATCCAGTGGAACCTTGGGAACCGGCGCCCGGTTTGTGAGGTATGCCAAAATATATGCCTTTGTTTTCCCAAGCAACATCGAGTCGCCCCCCGGCGACACTGTAGCATCAGGATAATTTCTGAGCACAGACGAGATTGCTGCATCTTCTGTGGGGCAATCCCGGCCGAGGAAGTTAACCAGCGCAATTCCATCCGGACTTTCGGCGACCACGAACCATCTGAGCGGCGTCTCGAATGTGATATATTTTAGTGTAAGCTTCCTATTCATCCATGTATTCGACAATGTATGGATTTGTTTCAGCTTCACGCCTCAGGGTCGATCGGGGTTGGTCCCCGTAATCGTGGCCGGGCCATACCACGGTATCAGGCGGGAGCGTCTTCACAAGCTTTTGAAGAGATTCAGTCAACTGCTTGAACGATCCTCCCGGAAGGTCCGTGCGCCCGACCGCTCCCACAAAAAGAGTGTCGCCGGTGAAAAGGTTTCCATCTATCAATATGCAGCACGCCCCCGGCGTGTGCCCGGGAGTGAGAATGAATCTCATCTTCAGATTGCCGAACGAAAGCTCATCGCCGTCCTGGATGTGGACGTCGGCGGGTCCGGAAACCGCGAAACCCATGCTGCGGGCAAACATCGTGTTCTCCGGTCTTTGAAAAAAAAGATCGTCGGTTGAGTGCATGACCACGCTTGCCCCGGTCGCTTTGCGTATGGCTTCGTTCCCGCACGTGTGATCGGCATGCCCGTGCGTGTTGACGATATAGCGAAGTTTTACGCCCTTTACCCTGAGAAGCTCTATGAGCTCATTTTCATTTCCGGCCGGGTCTATCAGAATGCCTTCTTTGGTCTTCTCATCGTAAACCAGGTAGCAGAAAACTTGCATGAAACCGACAGGGATCTGCTCGATCTTCATCAATTCCCCCAAAATTGGAATGTTGAACAACATCATTATAACCGGGCCAAGATGAACCAACTTGATCAAAAAGTCAAATGGGTGGATGCCGGATCGCGGACAAAAGTGTGGTTCTTCCTCTCATGGACGTAGCTTGGAACTTGGACCTGTGATATAAGAAAAGCAGTTCCCGTTAGTGCGATTCCTGACCGGTATGCCGTGCTCCGATGCCTGATGAAGAAACATATCCGAAAATATTATGAGCAACTGTACCAGGGGCAAAAGCCCGTCAAGGCGTACGGATTGGGAGGCAAACCCCTGGCCGTGGAACTTGGCTATCCTGTCGGCCTCATTGGTTCCCTTCCTGATGAGATATGGGAAAATTTCCTGCCCTGCGGATACGTGCTCCACTATCTCCATCCAAAACCGGGCGACAGGGTTCTTAACCTCGGCTGCGGGGCCGGGATCGATTCGATTATCCTTAGACTCTCCGTTGGCGCCGAATTCAGGATTGTGAACCTGGATTCGGCGATCCCGGCGCTGATAAAGGCCTGCGCCCTGGCAGGGCGGTCGTTCCCGGGTCTTGAGTTTGAATTCGTCGGCGCTGATGGGAGCAGGCTGCCGTTTGGGCCGGGTTCCTTTGATTGGATAATTCTTAACGGTGTGTTAAATCTCTTCCCGGACAAAGCCGAACTGATCGTCGAACTTTACCGCGTGCTGAAGCGGGATGGAGTCGTTGCGGGGGCCGATCTATGCCGGAGGGTAATTCTTCCGGACTACTTTGCCTCCGAGCCGGATGCGTGGGCGTGGTGCATGAGCGGGGCCCTGTCGCAGACTGAATTGAGCGCGGCATTCGAGGCCGGCGGATTCGCAAAGCTCGCTCGGATCACGGAAAATATGGACGAATACTTTGACCGGACGGTTTTCGCGTTTCGGAAGCCTACGCGCGGAGAAAATCTCGGACAGGATTAGCCATGACGGGTGACAGAAAAAAATGATCTGCCCCTTGCAAACGTGGGTTAATCTGGGAACGAGAATTCACCAGAATAATCTTTCGGATAGTGGAATAAGTCGCAACCACGAAGAGGAGATGTTGGAAGAGGCTAAGAACAGGCCTTAGATCATCCTCTTGAAGGCTCCTGACGGGAAAACTTTTGCCGGATTCCCGAGAACTTTCATATTTGAAGCGACATCCTTGAATAGAACGGAATTAGGCCCAACCCAAACATAATCTCCGATTGTCAAGGGTCCCATGATTACACTGCCGGGACCGCCCCAAAAAAAAATCTCCGATCACCAGTCCTTTATCCTCAAGATGCATTCGGGTAATGGTGCAGCCTTGGCAAATGGTTGCAATCTTTCCTATTTCAATACCCGGCCCGATTACAACCCCGGTCGGGTGAAGTATAAGGAAACCAGGACCGATCTCAGCTCTATGAGAAATCTCAGCTCCTGTCAGAACATGGGAAATAAATTGTACACACCTGGCTCCGAAAAGAAATCCTTTCTCGCTGAAATATTTTGATAAACGATAGAAGATGTCGCATAAAACCCCAATTTTGTTATTGCCTCATAGGTTCCACCATATCTAAAAGACTCATTTGTGTTTTTCGATGCTCGCTTTGTACTGGAACACCTCCGTTTGGGGCGGGCACAGGCGACTTCTAATCAAAAGCGTACGTACACAAAAGGTTGGATTTCGGGGTCGGAATAGACCAGCACGAGCAGAAACATCACTAGATAGAGGATAATGGCCGCGTTGATCTTAATGAACTTCAGTATGGATTGCTTCCGTTCTTTTTCCATAAAATATCCGACTCCGTTTCTTCAGTGTGCTTTAAAACAGCCGCACTGGATGTTGGAAGGAACTTTACAAGCTGGTCACCGGCAAAACGGGCAATTTCTCGGTTACCTGCCGAATTCGGGTGCGAATCCTTTAAGTAATACTTGGGTGAATTCTCATCAAGCTCTAGTTTCTTTTTATAGACAGGGATGTATGCAATCGAATTTGCTCTACAGAACTGTTCAAAATCATTGTTCAGAAAAACCGTTCCGACATATTCATCTCTGAATTTGTAACCGTCCATAACCACGAAGCGCACGCCGTCTTTTTCCACCACATCCCTGAAGCGTCTGATCAAATTAAGAGTGACTGGCAATGCCTTTTTCAAGCAAACATCTTTTCTGTACTCAGCGAAGCTGTCCAGTCCGAGCTTGCTATCACCGTATGGGCTGAATAAGTTATCATACAGGTCCAACAGGTCTCGATACTTCTTGCTTTCAATCAACTTGTTCGCTAATTGTCTATAAAGAAATGATTTTTTCTTGAACTGTTCCCAGACAATAGACACATCCTTGGGCTTGGGCGGTATGAGGCGAAGCTCGCCACCATCGTCAATATCATAATGAGGGGAGTAATCCCTTATGTGTGTCTCAATTATATTGTCCGCAAAATCGTCCATAAAAAAGCACACCACCAGGTCGGGACTAAAGCGCCTGCCGATTTCTTCGTAACCAAGAAGCTGTGAAGGCGTTCCGTCGTCTCCCGAAGCCATATTCATTACTTCGATCCGTTCTAGCCTGTTATATTCGTTCATGAATTTCTCAAGATAAGAGGGGATTGTCTCTTCGATCTTAACTCCAATCCCGGAAGTCATAGAGTCGCCGTAAACCTGCACACGGTAGGAATTTACGCTTTTCTCCAGGTTCCTTTCCACGTCGTGCATGCCGAGTCTATTGGTCAGAAGGATGTTGCTGTATCCTTCTTCCACGTAACCGTATGCCCGTTGATTAGGAGCGAACCGAACCCCAAGTTTATTGTCAAAAATATATTGGACGTTTTTAACAGGCACGAACAATCTGACCCATAGCTCAACGCTGACGCAAGCAATAAGAAGGTCGACTATGATGACTACAGCCCAGATCGATATCGGCCTGATTCTCCAGTTCAAAATATTATATCCTTATGGCAGGAACAGGTGCCACAACCGTCCGATCTCGCTCAAATTGAAGCGAAAGAACAAGAACCCAAAGGCTACAAACTGAAAAGTCAACAGAGTGCTTGCAGCTCTGGCATACCATGACGGAGTAATGGATTGCTTCCATTTCTGAGAAAAATGTTTTCTTCTAAAACTCGTGTAGAAATTAAGGATACTCAAGCCAGCTCCATGATAGAGGCCCCAGATGAGAAAATTAATTGTGCTCCCATGCCATATTCCGCAAACGGCGAAAGTCAGAATGATACAGATATTGGCTGACAGGACGGGTCTGGTCCGCAGCTTCTGAATGTCTCTCGTTTTTCCCGCTATGGGCCAGTATATGTAGTCAGTGAGCCAGGAGGTCAGGGACATGTGCCAGTTCGCCCAGAACTGCTGCAGGTTCTTCTTAAAAAAGGGTTTATTAAAATTTTCCGGAAGGTTAATCCCCATCAGCTTACCACTTCCAATAGCCATGTCCGTGTATCCGGAAAAATCGAAGTAGATGAATAACACGTAAGCATATATGCCCAAAATTGCTTGAGTACGTGTCAACGACGGATTGGTCAGGTCAATACTCTTTAAGCTGTATGGCAGCAAGAAACCGCACAATACAACCTTCTTGAAAAGGCCTTCGATTATCCGGCGGATGCCACCAGCGTGGTCAATCGAAACCGATGAGTTGTAGATGTCTTCTGAAAACTGGTTGTATCGGTTGACGGGACCGGCGAAAAAGCTCGGGAAAAAAAGAATGTAGTTGAGGAATGTAAGAAAATCGAGGTTGTTTATTCTTTTCTTGTAGCACTCGATCAAAAAGTGGATAAATTTGAAGCTGAAGTAAGAGACTCCCACAAAGATCAGCGCCTCTTCACGCCGTTGCAGGTTCACAATATCGCCGATCGCCCGGTTTAGCAGTAGCTGCATGCTTGAATATTTGTAATAGCAGAGAAAAACCACTAGAAAGATAATCAACGGAAGACATAACCAGAATGCCCGTTCTTTCGGCAAAGTGACAAGTTTCTCGCCAGTCCAGTAAACTAATGCACTCAGAGGAATCAGCACGATCAGATCGTTGAAATGGGTCAGATCCAATATGAGAACGCTTACGAGGATCATAAACAGATTCCTGGCTATTGTCACCCTCTCTGATAGTATATCTGCCGTCCTGCCCGAGCCATCGAGCCAGGTTCTGACCGGAGCTGATGTAGATAGCAGCGCTGAAACGGAGGAATAAGCTGTAATCAGCGTAACCGTCAGTAGCCAGAATTTTAAATCAACAAAAGGAACCAATACTCAGCCCTCGCATTCCCGAGTTTTTCAGATCGTCTGTTATTATTCGGAAGAATTAAAGATTGGCTAAAAAAAAATTAAAAGCTGCTCAGCCACCACCTTTCTCCCCAATGTGTCTAAGTTGCCGCCATCATCGGTGTAATCGGAAACGAGGCGATAATATGTTTTGCCCTCTTTCTGAAAAGTTGCTCTTGTTCAATCCTGGCAGGTCGGCTCGGTCCGGGCAAGAGGGGCAATTCCATTAGGCGCCAATCATTTCCGGCACTGACGAAGGTGCATTACGCCTGAGAAACTCGAAGCACCTAAAACATCTTTCTGGCAAAGCCCAACTTTCCCGTTGCCACCAAATTGCCATCAACCGTGACATGTCCCTCGACAAGTGCTGCTTCTTCAACCATTTTAATGGCGCTAACCTCGATGATCATCGTCTGACCAGGATAAACTGGAGAGAGAAATCTCATCTTCTCGATAGCGCCCAGCACCATAGCTTCCCCCTTCTCGATTCCTTTCTCCTTCGTCTTGCTAAATAATATGGACGCACTCTGGCCAATAGCTTCGACGATCAATATCCCTGGCATGATGGCATACTCGGGGAAATGCCCAAGGAATTGAATCTCATTACCCGTCACATTCTTGAGCGCCTTGATTTTCTTCCCGGGTTCAAGCTCCAGGACTCGGTCCACCATAATGAAGGGAAATCTCTGTTTCAAAAGGCCCTTTATTTCCTCGAAATTCATGCTCATATTTGAATCCCCTATGACTTCTCAAGAACTGTACGCAAACCCCCTGGATTCACGCCTGCGCGCATAGGCGCCGGTTTGGACGGATGGGCTTTCCAAAGTCCCCGTTTCATAAGGATAGAGAGGGATGTTTACCCATGAAGATAGCAGAGGCATAAGAATTCCCCCGTCAGGGATAAAGGGTGGCGTCAAGGCTCGGCCTCCAGCCAAACACCCCCAGAAGGCGGAAAGTTTCAGACAGGCTATCAACGGCGACGCAGTATCATCGCAATCGCACGCGGCAAAAAACGACCTCCTGGAGCAGGCAAACCAGCGCAGGAGATCAGATGGGTAACGCGCAACCCAACCTCTTCAGCCATTTTCAGGGGTTCGCTTTCCTCATTGAATTCATAAATGTGGTCGCGCTGGGCAGACTCGATGGCGGTGCTGAAAAAGACGAGTCCGTCGTCATCGAGCAGGTGTGAAATAGCCTGGAAAAGAAGCCTTGGATCTTGCAGATGTTCTGCAAGCATTGCGGCAATGATTCCCTTGTACTGCCTCCCGGTGCTCCCCTGCCGGATATCAAGCGCATTTTTAATTTCAAATGTTACCCGCAGGTCATGTCCGGACACGGCGAGGAGGCGGTTGGCAACGGCCACAGCCGGGGGGCTGATGTCGATGCCTTCAAGCCTTATATCCGCTCGTTCTTCTGCTGCCAACAGTCCCAGAACCCCGTGCCCCGAGGCCAACTCCATTACGTTGGCTCCCTGCGGAAGCGCTCCCAGGAACTCATCCCGATATAGAGCAAGGTGCTTGATCATCGATGGCCAGAATGCATAAATGAGTATGGCTGCCCACATGTATGGGACCATATAGCCTGCATCTTCGTACACCTCCGAGATGACATCGCCAAGGTCCTCAGGGGGGTACTTGCCTAATTTTTCGTAAACCTGCTGTGATTTGACCACGCCGAGGCAATATTGCGCATAGCCCCGAGCAGCGTCCTCAAACGCACGGTCTCCATAGGCGGCGTGAGCCCACTTGGCAAGGGGATTCAGCAGCCATGAGCACAGGGATTCGTTGGTTCCGAAGGTTGCCCGCGCTGCAGGCGCAAACATCCTCGCCTTTTTTTCCATTGCTTCCAGAAATACCCAAGCATCTATCATCTTTAATGTTCTTCTGTTTCCTTCGTTCACTCTGAGGAACGAACTTGGCGAACCATCCTCACCATGGGTCTAATCAGGTCAACACCGTCCCATGGAGCCGCAAAGACATGCATACGCCCCAGTTTCACGACTCTGTCAACGCCTCTCATGGCCGCCGCTGCGGCAAGCTTATCTTCCTTAGCGATGTCTCTAATTCCTAACCCCAGGGTCTGCACAGTGCCATCGAATTGTGAAATAGGTTCGAACAAGTCATCCACTTCAAGGACTGTCAGAGTTTTTCCTTGTGTTGGCTTAGGGATCGCACTCGCGCGTCCCAGAAGAATGGTCCAATCGGGGCCCAAAGGGAAAAACGCCCTGTTTTCAGTGTGGTCCCACAACCATGAAGCGCGGGCCTGGCAGATTGCTGACGTCATGCCTGGCTGAATTGCTTGCCTGGGGTGAAGGTGGTTTTCAGCTTCGAATGCCTCCCTGAGGTCTTGCAGGAATTCGGTGGAGGAGTAACCGTCCCTGCGCTCGAGAAACAAAACCTGGGGAGAAGAACATGCTTGCTGATCAAACTGCCAGACATCTCGAGCGAGACGCTGACACCACGACTTGCGCTCCTGACTGTTGCACCAGGCATCAGCATCCATGGCGGCCACCGAGATGCGTGGCCCGAAGACGGCCAATCGTGCCCAATGAGGGAATGGCAAAGCTCGCACCTTCGAAACCGCCTCCGCTCCGCCCCAAATCATCGCTCCATCGACGGCTCGGGCCATAGCCTCCTGTAAATCCTGGCGAGCATGATCAAAGACGCACGCAAAAATCCGCTCCCTCAGGATACGCTCAGTATCGCTCTGAACCATCTTCTGCAAAAGCCGCCGGGTTTGGTCGACAAGCCCGGTGGGGATGCGCACCAAACAGGCGTTACCGCCCAGCAGCGCACAGGTCATGGACAGAACCGGCTGAATTTCTATATTTCCAGCCGGCCAGTGGCCAATAACGCCAAGAGGAAATGCCTTCAGTCTTGCCCGCCCATCTTCCATCCAACCGGAGTGCAAAGCGCTGTGCCCAAGTTCTCGGGTAATGATGGGCTCCAGCGTCCCTCGCCTCAGCCACATACGCAGGAAGGCAACGCCGGGGATATCTGCCGTGTCCGGCGATCCCAGGGTGGCGGACCAGGTCTCGAACACATCCAGGATCGCATGGGGGGTGAGCTCCGAAGCCATCACTGCCTGACGCATTCTTTCGGCGGCAGTGGAGATCTGTTCCAGTGAATCGATAACGTAAGTGGCGTCAATCATTTTTCAAGCCGTTACGGGTGGCGCATGCTATCGCCTGTTGTCGATATTTCCGCAGCCCCGAAGCTCGGCCTTCGGGACCCGTCCTACAAAGCGAAACCCCAACCCTCGCCTGCCGCACGGGCACCCATCGTGCATCACCACCTCAGCGATGTCTTCGGTGAGCAAAAGTTGGCCGGGAAAGCTGGTGGGCAATACACTGCACACTTGAAGGATGCCGCTTTGCCCCTCAGCAACGGGATCGAGCGTCAGCGGATTTCTGACGATCACTTCTCCAAATCGGGGAACATGCTTGTTTCCTTCCGGACAGTCAGGGTAGATAATCCCAACATTTTCCACCATGCCGTAAAAATCGATGACGCAATCAGGCGAGCACCCAAACACCCGGGCGACGCCCTCGTTAAACTCCCGCTTTTGTACAGCTTCTTCTTGCAGCCGCTTCCAACCGCCGCTGTGAAGGATGTGCACCTCGGGCATGTCGAGGCATATACCATCTGCCATTAGTGGTTTTACCAGGTGTTTCCAAATGATGTAGGTAAATCCATAGACCAATACCGGCCCTCCGCGCCGATTTTCTGCAAAGTCCAGGACTTTATTCAGTTCCAACGTGAGTTCTCCCTGGTTGCCATGACTCAGGCCGTATATGACCTCTTTGGCAAAGGGCTGAAGGCTCTGTATGGCGGCGCCCCTTGCCCCCAGCTCATCTCTTCCACGGACTGAGTCCTCCACGTCCACAACCAGGTACGGCCTGCGAGCCGCCCCGATAAAATCCTGGACGATGGCAGCGACACCTTTGGTCATGCGCCTTGCCGTGGGTGAGTCGAGTACGACCCTGCTGGGCATCTGGCCCGTCGTGGAACTCGAAGTCAAGGTTCTCCTGATCTCTTTCGCCTCAACCAGCGACAGCGGGGGTTGGGCTTTCAACAAGCCTACGGGCAGATAGGGAAGATCGGCAATGCTCCTAGCGAGCCGAAAATCGACAGGCCAGTGCCGCACATAGTTGTGAAGCCCCGCGTTCCTCTCGCACGCATAGTCCAGTTGACCCTTCAGAACCTCCAGCATGGCAATGGTTTTCTCTTCCGGGGGCATGGAATAGGGGTTGCCTGTAAGCAAGCGATCGATCCTATCTCCAAGAGCTTCCATAGATACCGATCACTTTCTTTGGAGGGAAGAACGGAAGATTTTCCCATGGGAAGTTTTGGGTATCTCCGGCACGGTGTTGATCGATTCACAAGTCCAGTGCACAGGCAAGCTGCGGCGCACCAGTTCGGCAATATTCTCTACCCCCTGTTCCGGGACAACCCACAAGGCCAGAGCTTCGCCGGCCTCCACATGGGGAGCGGCAGTGGCCACGCACTCGTGGACTCCCGGCAAGGTAGCCACCAAAGTCTCGATTTCGTTAAAACTCACCCTCACCCCCCTGATTTTCAGGAAGGCACTTTTGCGACCCTCGATCCACAGATAGCCGTCTTCGTCCCGATAAGCCAGATCGCCAGTCCGGAGCCAGCCATCGCAAAAGACTCGGCTAGTCTCTTCGGCGTCGTCGAGATAGCCGCTACTGATGGAAGGCCCTTTTACGAGGATTTCACCCACCACCCCTACGGGTAGGTCAAGCCCCTGCTCGTCTACGATGCGCACGGTCAGATTGTCCAGGGGAGGACCGGCGCTGCCCAGTTTCTCCTCCAATCGCTCGGGATCAAGACAGGCAATGCGAGCCGTTGCCTCTGTTTGGCCATACATAACATAAAATTTTGCGTTCGGGACGGCTGCCCGCATTTCACGGATCCGTTCTGGAGCTATGGCGCCTCCGGCCAGCAAAAACCGTCTTAGGCTGGGCATCGGGATAGACCTGACGTTAGAACGGCGCAGGAGAATGTTGTAGACGGTGGGTACGCCCGCGAAAGTGGTGCAGTCATACTTGCCGATGGCCCCAAGGACCTTGTCCGGGAACATGAAGCGGCGGTCAAACACCACACCCCCGCCCTGGTAGAGATGGGTGTGAAAGACACTCGCCCCAAAACAGTAGCTGAGGGGGAGGATCAACATGGCTCGCTCTTCGTTTGTGAGGTGTTGGCTCCGTATGATCGCTTCAGTATTGGCAATCAGATTGCTGTGGCTTATCATCACGAAACGGGGTGCTCGGGTGGATCCGGAAGTAGCCATAAGCACCGCGAGGTCGTCGTCATGGCAGGAAGCTGGAGGAACTGGATCGACCGAACCCTTGTCCGGCAGACTACTCAGGACCAGAACATCATTCTCCTTAATGCAATCGAAGTGAATGCTCCTCTCCGTCCACACCGCTCTGGCACCGGTTGTCTGCAGCAGAAGTTCTCCGGATGTGCCCAGAGCAGCGTCCTCCACCGGCACCGGGACCAATCCGGCATACATAGATCCCAGATAGGCAATGCCGCTCGCAGGAGACAGAAGACACCCGATAATTATCCGATCTCCCTTCTTCAAGCCTGACGATACCAGAAACGCACCAAAATTCGAAACTAGCCTCGGCAAGTCGGATGGGTGGACGGTCTCTCCCGTCGCTGCATTGATCAGATAAGAAGATGCGCCGAATCCTTTAACCAATCGCCCGGCAAAGTTATGTTCTGGGCTTATCCTCATTTTAGGTGTGGTTCCGTTTCGATTGAACAATCCTGACGATTTCGCGGACGTTCTCCATCTCCATCAGTTCGTCCACATCGAAACTCACTTTCAAAGTAGACTCCAGACTGTTTGCCAGGGTCAGGTGCCCTACCGAATCCCACCCTGGTATATCATCTGGAACTGTTTCCATCGACACCAATTGAGGATCAATGTCGAATGCGTCATGGAATGCCTGCTGAATACTGGTAAAGAGATCACTCATATTCGTTTATACTCCACAAAAGAAAATGCAGCGCCAATCCATGACGGATCACCGCTACCGACTCTAAAAGATGATGCCAGCACCTCCGTCAACACACAGGGTCTGCCCGACGATGCCAACGGCTGCTTGGGAACAAAGAAACTGCGCAACTGAGGCGACTTCATCCGGGGTGACCACACGCCCGATGGGTGTGCGGCGAACTGCCTCGGCAAGGCGCTGTTCACTATCTGGAATCACCTTCCAGGCATCAGTAAGCACCGTCCCCGGTGCGAGGATGTTTACCCGGATGCCTTTGGGAGCGAGCTCGACTGCCAAGTGCCTAGCCAGTGCGGAGAGTGCTCCCTTGGAGGCGCCCACAACAGAGTAAGCGGGCAGGGCTCGCATTGCCCCCATTGAACTCACGGCTACAACGCTGGCTTTTTCCGAGAAATAAGGCATGAGGATCTTCATCAGCTCGAAAAAAGCAGTCACATTCAAGGAAAACGTCCACTCCAGGTGACGCTTTGTGAGTTCCGCAAGGGGGCGATGCACGCCGGTTGCTGCACAATGAACGAATCCAGAGAGGGGATCACCAACATCCTTGACCGCATGTTCGATCTGTTCAAGCCCCCTTGGGCTGGTGAGGTCGGCCCGACATAGCTCAATGGGCAATCCTTCCTGTGCTGCCAGTCGAGTCAATTCTTCGGCAGCTTTCTCGTTGCGGACGTAATTTGCTATCACAGTAGCCCCGGCCCGCGCAAACCGGAGGGAAATCGCCCGCCCGATCCCCCGTGTACCTCCGGTCACCAACATCTTTCCCGAAAGCGAAAACAAGCTGCCCATTCTTCCACCCGCTCCTGTTAACCTCATCTCCCGCAATTTTTATTTCTTATCCCGGTTTGGCAACACTTGTAAAGGGGGATTTCCAAGAGGATGAGTGGGGTATCATATATACCCAGCGAACCTTATTTTGATTGTGATATTGAGCGTAAAAATAAATCCGACTCGGCGTCATCACAAGGTTATGTGCTGGCGCGTGGAGTTGGTGTGATCAAGGCGGTTGTCCTTGAGCTGAGCGGCGGAACTTTCAGGTTAATGGGATGGGAGGACTTGGTGAGCGGACCGGTGGCTGGCGTGGATGTCGGCAATATGGCCTCCGTTGCTGCCGATAAATCAGGCCCGGTAACGGGAGCTTCCCTCGATGGTTTGATCAAAACCAATGAGCAGGCCATGCCGGAATTGCAGATAGACACCCCACTCGCGGTGCTCGAATTCACGAGGTATGACGATGGCAAAAGCAAATTGGTGTTAAGGGGAAGGTCGGGATACGGCTACGTGGTGGAGGCGGGCGCCCAGGATGAAAGCGGAGACCTGATATGGACGCCACTTTGGGCGGGTGTGTTGACAGAAGGCCCCCTCTCCTTGTCGGTTCCAGACTCCGGGGCCGGCACGGTCTATCGAGTTAGATAACGGTAATTCATGAAAATCCGGAATAAGAGTAAATTTTATCATAACTGTCAAACTAGAGAATCGGCTCGCCGAAGGAGTGTCGCGTACAGCCGAGTTCCCTTGGATTCTCCCTATACCGGCGATGATTTAATATACGGTCCTGCCTGATTTGATACCGATCAGCTTCGCGTTCTCGAATGTCAATGTTTGCGTGTGGCGAGTGGGCCCCAAATTGTACGTCCACCTGTCGATTCTCACGAGGACCGTTCTTGCTCCGCCTAATTGCCCGTTGTCACGAATATACGCATCAACCAACCTTGGAGGGGTTTGCGTTCATAGCAGACGCTGAAACCATTTTTCGCCACAGAGACACACAGAGCGCAAAGACACGGACAGGAACAAGACAGACGCAGGCACTGTTTTAACTGTTTTTCATGTATCTTTCCTGTGTTGGCCCTCTCAGCGCTCTCTCCATGACCAGTCTATGACCAGCCTCTGCGGTGAACTGCTTCTTCATAAAGGGGGCAGGGGGGATTTTGATTACCAGATGCCACATAAGCATTTGCAATGCCCCTGTATCCCCCTTTGCAAAAAAGGGAAGAAGAGCCTGGCCCCATCGGACCTGGCCGAGTATTTCTGAATCGCGCCGGAATAACGAATATGTTTGTTCACGCGAATGTAAATAGCAAAGAGTTTACGAAATGCTCCAATATAATAGTGGGACCTCTCGCTGGGTCTTCCATACTTTGGGGACGGGGAGGGGATGTTTGCACCGGTTCGACAAATTTTTGCCTTTTCAAAGGTCCTGGCCGCTCAGTTCGTAAATGTCCATAAGCTACTGCATTCACAGTGTTCGTTATCGCTTTTGGGTATATCTGATCGTCACTTTATACCCCTCTAAATACCCATTGACATTACTAAAATACCTTGAATATATAGGCACATACAACCCGTTGTCGCTTGTAATAATTGCAAAAATCGAATCCTGGTGAATGCTAACCTGGATTATGCGTCAAACTGCCCGAGTTAGCTGCCCAACAGCCGCTATTCGGTTAGATGCGGCCTCTAAAGTGCCGAGCAGTCAGAATAGGATATCACCTATTAGCTGCGAATCATTCGCAGTGACATGATGACGCACCGTGATGATTGATGTCATCACTTGTAAGCAAATCGCCCGGTAAATGTCCTTGAGAGCATCCATGTCATGCGCCATTTGAAAATTCTTATTCTTAATCTTGAAAACGATTTCTAATCACCATATTCAAAAGTTCTTGGGAGGTGGTTTTTTTATCGCTCTGTCTTATCACATAAGCCGCCTGGCAGCTTACCGAGGAGGCCCGGAAATGCGTAGAGAAAATGTTTCAAAGCATCTGTATGGGCTGTTCATTTTCATCTGTGTTATGTGTCTATTCCCTGTATTTCCAAGGGCCGCCAACGCAATTGGGACCGGTCCGGCCTCGTCTACCTCCGATAGCGTGACCCCGGCAGATTCCGGTACAGCGCCCGGAGCCCCGACAGGGGTGAGTGCAACGGCGGGCAACGCCCAGGCAACGGTCAGCTTCACGGCCCCCGCATCAAACGGCGGAAGCGCCATAACAGGCTACTCTGTGACTTCTAAACCCGCGGGCGGTGTCGACCTCGACGCCGGAACAACTTCAGCCGCTCACACTGTGGACGGGCTTACCAACGGCAAAGCCTATACATTCACGGTAACGGCAGGCAACGCGATTGGGACCGGTCCCGCTTCAAGTCCCTCCAATAAAGTGACCCCGGCGGCAAAGAACGCCAAGAAACCAACGGTCACGGTTCTGGAACCAAAGCAAAATGCAAGTGTGCCGGGTGATTCGGTGGTGGTGCAGGGGACTGCGAGCGACAAGAGTGGGGTTGCCTCGGTATGGTGGTGCGTTAACGGATGCCCTTGGCAGCAGGCTTCCGGGACAGCGAAGTGGACGGCAAACGTGCCGCTCGTCCCGGGAGTCAATTCGGTAGAGGTATACTCTCAAGACCCCGTCGGCAATGTCTCGGCCATAGCCTCCCTCTCACTGGTTAGTCTGGAGAACCTGGTCGATTCATACTGGCCGATGAACGACGGCGATGAGAAGAACTACACCGGGGTTGTGGGGACAATGACAATGAGCTTCGCGGCAACCGGATCGCAGAGTTTTGATTTGACCATCAACCCCGCCGACAGTAGTGGTGATTCTGGGGACATATTCTATGAACTGGACGCAAGCGATGACCTTTTGCTGACCAGCGAAGATTACCTCCAGTACACGTTGGATTTTGAGCCGCCACTTCTCGAACTCGATGCGGCTCTGTTAGCTAAGGGTGGAAGCAAGACGTCTTCCTCCACGGGAACTATTGAAGATATTAATGTTCGGATGACTCAGACGGTTTCGGTTAAGAATGCTGGAACCGTGACGGTCCCCGCCGGTACCTATCAGAACTGCATGCTGGCTTCCCAGGCCATTACGGCAAGCGTGCCAGGACATGCGGCCGTATCGGCGTCATCGCAAGATTATGTGCTGGCGCGTGGAGTTGGTGTGATCAAGGCGGCTGTTATTGAGCTGAGCGCCAACGGTAGTACCAAGTTAATTGGGTGGGAGGACTTGGTGAGCGGAACGGTGGCTGGCGTGCCTGTCGGCAACCTGGCGTCCGTTGCGGCCGATAAATCAGGTCCCGTAATTGGAGCTTCCCTCGATGATTTGATCAAAACCAACGAGCAGGCTATGCCGAAATTGCAGATAGAAACCCCTCTCGCGGTGCTGGAATTCACGAGGTATGACGATGGCGAAAGCAAATTGGTGCTAAGGGGAAGGTCGGGGTACGGCTATGTGTTGGAGGCGGGCGCCCCGGATGAAAGCGGAGACCTCGTATGGACGCCACTTTGGGCGGGTGTGTTGACAGAAGGCCCCCTCTCCTTGTCGGTTCCCGGCTCCGGGGCCGGCACGGTCTATCGGGTTAGATAACGGTGATCCATGACTGTGCATTCCCTATCGGATAGAACGCGTAATCTGAGCGATGAAGGTTTCAACCTGGATTATGCGTGAGTATGACTGACAATTATAATGTATTTATCCCAACTATTTGATATTATGGCGCAAACTAGTGGGAGGGGAGGAAAAGCTGCATGCGCGCAGTTGGTGACACACAGAGAGAGACCATAAAGCCGGAATTCGACAGATCCATTCGCATTGAATTTCAGGACGCAAAGATAACAACCGACACCGGCTTTCTTGTCATGAGGGAGGTCGATCAGCGCCTCAACATCCTCGGCGGCCCGGAGTCCAAGATTGATGATCTTGTGGTCTAATAATTATGATTCTCATAACCTTTCTAATTCACTGGGGGAGAAAGAATGAAAGAGTTGAAGTGGTTGACATTCATTGGATTAATTCTTTTCATATCATGGGGATGCGCGACTCCAATCAAGCAGTCGGCCATCACAAACATGAAGTCCATGAACTCACTTCAAATAGTACGAACTAAACCTCAGTGCCTGGCTGAGAGGACATTGGGGTCTCAGGCAGTTGCCATGACCGGGGTAATGTTTGGAGCAATTGGCGGTGCTATTAGCGGGGGAATATCGATGGAAGTAGAGTCAAGACATGGAAGAGAATTAGCTGAAAAATACGCCTTGCCGGATTACGGCGCACTCGTGTTCAATAACTTTGCTGATTTGGTTCAAAAAGACTTTCCAGACTGGCCAAAGCCCGTCGTCAAGGCAGAACCGGTTAATGACGAAGACTATAAATGCAATGGCTATACTATCGTGCTTTGCGTAAATCAAGTAGTCCTCGATGCCACTACTGCCTCTACCGTATTACGGGCTTGGACTGTCGCAAAAATGAATGATCCCGACGGCAATGTTGTATGGGAGAAGGAAGTTATGTATAAGTCAAGCGACTACTCGCGGTCTCATTCTCTGGAGCAGTTCGAGGCTGACAATGGTGAATTGTTGAAGGACGAACTGAACTTTTCGGCAGAGAAGACAACCGCTGATCTCATCCACCATTTGAAATATGGCAATTCAGTCGAAAAGCCCGCTGGAAATTAGGGCTATTCTTGGGTGTTCCCGCATAATGCATGTTTAAAGTTTCTTTATTCCACCTCTCGCTATGAGCGGTTTCGATTCTGCTGTCTTGAAGGTACGAACCGTTGATGTAGACAATGCTTCATGCTCGGATTTGGAATTGGCGATAAAAGATTTGAAGTTTGAACCCCCAAAGTAGGTAAGTTCGAATCATCATTTAACAAGGAGAACCATTATGACGTCCAAACTGGTAGCGATGTTAACAGGCTGTTTTCTGATGGTTTCCCCTCTTCTCTGTGGTGCGGGCACCACTCTTGTCCTCTACGATAATTTTAGGGAAGCCGCTATTGACCAGGCAAGATGGACCGGATACGAAGCTTATGACAATGAAGGTTTAAGCAGAGAGTGTGTTCGCGAGATTGAGGGAGGGTCTTTGCGACTGACGGATCATGCTTATGGACTTATCACTACCGACCCCGATGCGGCATGCTCTTCCGGCCAGCGCTTGCGGATGGTCGATGGCAGTGCGGTGACCGCCATGCAGGGCACGATTACAATGACCAAGGCTGTTGTAAAAAATCCTGCTTCCGGCCCTGAAGCGGTTGTTGGGGCCAGAATAGGAGGTTATTTTTTTAACGTGGGTTCGCCCACTCCCGGGGATTCTACGGGCGACATAGTGGCGGAAGTGGGACTGGTAAGAACGTCCACCTATACACGTCCAAACACCGTTGGTATTTTCGGGTATGTCTATCAGTGTTTGGACTCGGGCTGTGGTACACTTACTGATATCGGGGTAACGACTGCACTTGGCCTGGTCCAGGTGGGTCAGCCGGTCAATGTCTCCGTTCAGTGGGATAAGACCAATCACCAGTTCACTTTTCAATACATCATCGCGAAGAGAAACGTCCAGTCTCAGTCTATACCATACGTAGTTTCCGACTCCTCTCCACCTGCAACCAACAATAAGCGCCTCGAAGTGAACACCCTCGTTCCGCCATGTGCGGCCGCCCCATGCACAGAGGCGGCCGTAGAGGCCCTGTTCGGTCCTGTTTACGTCAACCAATAAGCTCGCGGCATATGGGGGGCCGCAATCATATTTCTTGACTGCCATTAGCTGGGAGCGTCGGGTTCGATTGCCTGGTATTATCTTAAATAGAGAATATACCGGGGATGATTTAATATCCGAGCCTGCCTGATTTGATGCCGATCAGCTTTGCATTCTCGAATGTCAATGTTTGCGTGTGGTGAGTGGGCCCCAAATTGTACGTCCACCTGTCGATGGTCACGAGGACCGTTCTTGCTCCGCCCAATTGTCCGTTGTCACGAATATACGTATAAACGAACCTTTCTTCCTGCCACGTGTCGCTCATCGCTGGAGGGCCACACTGTTCCAGAACTTCATCTCTAAAACTGCCTACCGAAATATACTTGTTATCACACTGAAATGCAGCGGTTCCTGCAACACTGCAGAATAGAAAAGTCAACGCGAAAGCCGGTACCAAAAGGACATGTTTTTTGTCATATGCGCCCTCCCGCCATATACAATTATCTTAGCCTGAATAATGCCTCAATCCGGCCGCCAACGAATCTCGAAGTGCATTTTGGGCTCGTCTGCCGCCCTGAAATCAGGCTCATAGAACCTTCCCATCTACGAATGCCCAAGTGGTATGCCAAGGAATCAGTTTTTGGCCGGAAAAACTCCAGCCTTTTTGATCCGGGCCGCAATTTCATCGTACAGATCGTCTCCCGGACTTTTCCATTCCGCTGGCCATTCAGGTGGTCATCCGGAAATCAGGCAAAATTTTGGACGCAACGGAGAGTGTCCGGAAATAGGCCACGCTTGCGCGGCGCACCTTGGCCTCCATGCTGAAATCGACCGGAACATTTTTCAGGCGCCTTCACTTGCCTATCGGGACCTTGCCGGAGGGGCTTTGGCGTGATTCGGGGGTGAACTGATCCTATGTGGAAAAGGCGGTGGCTCAAAGTAGCTAACACCTCTCCTATAACCTGTCACTTGCGTGTTCGATTGGGGAATCGTATGGTGTTTAGGGCTTTGAGGTTGTTCAAGAAGTTTTTTAGGGCAGAATCCGACCTCAAAATGCGGTTCGGATCCACGGGGCATAACTTGATCCATTATTCCGGTTCTCTCCGTGCCCTGTCGATGACTAGTCCTGTTCCTGTCTGGACCATGTCTCGTTTCTGTGATGGATAACCTGGCGGAGCGTAGAATTCTAAATCCAGAAAATCCAGGTCTGCGGGCAGGAAGAGGAAGCCGCGGAGTATAGATTCAAGGACCCCCGCGAACTTGCACTGAAGGCCATGCTGGAAATCCGGGGGCAACTGAAGCTGCAGCTCGAAATCTTCCAGACGCTGTTCGATATGAAGGCGGTCAAGGAATTTCAGACTGAAGTATTGGAGGCAATAGGAAGCGTTTCAACAGAAGTAAGAGATGCGATCATTCGTCGGCTCACGGAAAAAAATGCTCTTCGGTCAACTCTTGACCTCAATTGAGCAGAAGTTCTGCCGGGCCTGGGTCGGGAATACCCCTGTTATCTTCGACGGCAGGCCGTTCAGCTTTCGTAAGCACGAATACCTTACGGCCCCCTATGCCGGACCCTTCAGGTTGTAAAGGCGGAATATCTGCCGATCATGGTTTTAATATGAAAAGCGAGCAGGTGAGAGGCCCTTTTATTTCGACACAGCCATAGCGAAATGTATATGTTTCGAGGCACGATAGCCGTCGGTGCGCCCCTGGAAGTACCGTTGCCCGATGTCTGAGGGGATAAGGTTTTCCAGAAGGCGTAATCCGATACGCGCAAGGTCGGCCTCCAGGGTGGAAGGATCAAAACGGGCTATCAGCGGCTCCCCCAATGACTGCAGGAAATCCGTTGCAACCTTCAGGCGTTCGGCCGCTTTTCCCGTGCCGGGCACAACGGGGGCTAAGTAATCGAAAACGATCATACTGCCGGGGGGTGAGATCTTCGCCACGGCGCTCAATGTATCGAAGACGGTTTCGCGGGAAAGATAATATGTGACTCCCAGCCAGCTAAAGAAAGTCAAAGCGCGGGGATCATATGGCGGGTGCTTTAGTATCTTGTCCAGACCCTCATTCGTGAAATCGAGCGAAACGAGATGCAGTTGCGCTGGAATTTCCCAACCCAGTCCGGCAATGCGATTACACTTGAAGGCCTGTGTCGCAGGATGATCTATCTCGAACACCTGGAGCCTCTCCAGCATATCCCGGCAACGAAAGGCGAACGTATCCATCCCTGCCCCAAGAATAACATATTGGCGCACACCCTGGCCGACAGCCTCACCAAGGGCTTCCTCGGCATACCTGGCACGGCTGAGAATAGTAGGAGCGGCCGTCCAGAGTTGCAGCATCCGTTCCAGTGCGCTCGTCTCATCCGGACACGAAGCCGCACCGGAAGGGTCAATCGATTCGAACATTTCTATCAAATGCTTCGCAATCAGTGAGCGTTCCTCTTTAGTCAGCAGGCTATTGGCCAAAGGATCGTCAAATATTTTGGGGTCGTCATGGAGCGCGTGATAACCGCGCATGAATGCAGCACCCATAGCGGTGCGGCTGACCGGATTCTCTACCATTGGCATCGTCTCCCGCGCCATTCAATTATATTAAGAGGGATTCATGCGTGTTTTCGGGCTGCTGTCAGTCTTCGGCTCCATTCGTACTACTATCAGTTGAATTGAGGGACAGGGAGCAGGAAGCAAGGAACAAGGATCAAGAAATAATTCCTTTTGGTTCTATCGCTACGCTAGTTCCCGCCTTACAATCCATGAATCCCTGAATTGGACATTTTTCAATCTTGTAAGTCCTGTCAAAGGTCTTTTGCCTCTCCATGACCTGTCTATGACCAGTCTCGGTGGATCTTTTTTGGGGCCGTCTATTTACTCCCGTTCTCGTCAACCATCCGGATCGCTTTGGCAGGGCACTCCTGCGCGCAGATGCCGCATCCCTTGCAGTAATCATAGTCGATTTTCACGGGGATGGATTTCGTTACGATTCCCTCGGGGCAATACATCCAGCAAAGAAAACAGGATTCCTTTCCTGTTTTGGATGGAATGCATTTCGAGCAGTCTATTTCAGGCCGCGAGGTTCTCCAGTCGCCGGTCTTTCCGGCTTCAGCCTCGCAAAGTTTTCCTCTGGCAACTGTAAATGGGTCTTTATAAGCTTTGCTGGTTCCCATGTAATCTTCCTCGTATGAAAGACTTGTTAACAACAGTAAGCGATCATTTGGTGAAATGCTCTCCCGGGCAGGCCGGACCGGCAGAAGAATCAGGAGCGGTCATTCCCCGGGGGCCGGGAAACAATGGTGCCCTCGCAGGCCAGCCTTGCGCCGAGCACGTTCTGTTCGCCCGCATCACCCTTGAAACGGTTTCTCAGGGCCTTTTCGATGCTTTCCATGCCAATAAGTCCGGTGGCCTTCGAGAAGCCGCCCAAAATGGCCGTATTGAACAGGACCGCCCCGGAGATAACGAGGCCCGCTTTTGTGGCCCACTGCGTTGCGTCAGTTACTGCAACCCGCAGGTGTGACGGCAAAGCGAACTGATCGGGCGATTTCCTGCTGTTTATTAGAACTATACCGTCCTGTTGGATTCCCGCCGAGACGTCCACTACGCGCAGTATTGTCTCGTCCAGCACCACCACAACCGAAGGATTCGTAACCAGGGAGAAGGTCCTCACCGGGTCGCGTGCAAACCTGTTTGTGGCGATTACGGGAGCGCCTCTTCTTTCGGCCCCGAAGAACGGAGCGGCTGTTACTCCTTTGTATCCGTCGTAGAAGGCGGCTTGAGCCAGGATCTCAGCGGCCGTGACCGCGCCCTGACCGCCGCGGCCGTGCCATCTTACCTCGATGTATTTGTTGTTCATTTTGCCTGCGACCTCATTTTGTTCAATTCCCTGAAGCCTGTTAATACTTTGACTTAGATTAATAGCTTTTTAGCGGCCCCGAGTCAACCTCGCTCATTCGCTCTCTGTATGGTTGGTGTTCGGAAAGCCACCCGTTCAGTACAGAGGCACACGAACTTTTCGTCATTTTTGGGGAAATGAGATCCATCCCGTTGTTACCCCGCCTTCCCTGGCGGCGCATGGAGAATGGTAGCCAGGGTGGGCTAAGCTGCGCGCAGCCCACCGGGTCTTTTCGAGATATTGACGGGCCATGGTCCGGGCAAGAAGAGAACCCAGAGAAAAGAAACGTGGCATGCAGCTCTGCGAGGTTATTTTTCAATCCTGTTAATCCTGTCTAAGCTCTTAAGGGATTGCGGATCCAGGGATTAATTCCTAAATTCCCTGATAGCCATTTCTTTTAATCCTGTAAAACCTGTCAAAATCTTTATGCTGCGCTTCCCGCTTCCCGCTTCTCGCTTCTAATCCTGTCTACGCTTTTGCCGGAATATCAGGAGTTTGAACGAATGGAACCTCAGGAACGCACTCTCGACCGCCTGCATCTCGAAAACGGCCTGAGAGTCTATTTTATCGACAGGTCCAGCCCGCCTGTCGCGGGGCGTTGCCAGGTCCGATTGCTGATTCGGGCGCCTGTGGAAGCGACCGGGGACCATTTCAGCAACTACCCCGACCCTTCAGAGGCGCTTCGCCGGTTCAAATCGCTAGCCGGTCCCGGCCCGGTTGAGTTCCAGACCATTAAAATACGAAACTTCGTCGCCCCAAAGGATGTCGAAAAGACTTTAAAAGATATGATGGATGATTTTATCCGGTCAGGTCTTCAGTACTTGAAAAACCCCGGCTTTGCAGCAAAATTTATCAGGAGAAAGTATGAAGAGCTTCTTGCCGGTGCGGCTGTAAGCAGCGCACAAGAGGAGGCGCTAAGGAAAACGGAAGGAAAATGATACCAGGATTAGCGTTGAATCACTTCGGTCTTCACGGCAGCTTCTTCCCCCCCGCTTAACCCCTCCAGGCCGTTTTTCTCCTTGACAGCAGCCTCGGCTTAATCTATGACAATTGTCGACAATAAAAAAAAATACAACCTGGGTTTCCTTCATGAAGCCGAAAAAATTCACCAAACCATTTTCTGTAGTCGAACAAATCCACAAGTCCTTATCGGATGCCATCCTCAACCAGGAACTGCAACCGGGAACTCCTTTAACTGAAATGGAACTGCAGCAATGGTTCGGCGTGAGCCGTGCCCCCATAAGAGAGGCCATCCGCATGCTCGAGTCCGAAGGGCTCGTCGTGGTCAACGCTTTTAAAAAGAAATATGTGCGCAAGCTCACTCACGAGGAGTGGCAGGAAATCTGCACGGTGCTGGGCTGCCTGGAAGGATTTGCTGCCGGTATTGCGGCCGGACTCCTGAGTGACGAACAACTCGACAAGCTGGGTGAAAATATCGAACAGATGAAAGAAGACTATGAGAAAGGCAATATCGCCTCCTGCACTCAGCTTACCTTTGAATTTCACAGCTCGATAATCAGGGCTGCCAATAATTCAGTGCTCAAGAAAACCATAGCAAGCATCATGAGAGGGCCCGGATGGTATTGGCTCACTCGCACCTACTACCAGGACCCTTCGCTGGTGCTTTCATCGGTAACTGACCACTCGGAGATCCTGAGTGCGTTGCGGGCACGCGATTCCCAGAAAGCTGACAAATGTTTTCGGGATCATTTTTCAAATATCCGGTCAAATTGGTTAGGCCAACTGTAAGCCGCAACTGAAACACTCGTCGTACGCCTGCGGGGTTTGCAAAGGAAGTTCATGGAGGCAACAGCTCAATTAAAAAAAGGCGGCAAATTCATAAGCCTCAGGGAAGCCGTGAGTCTGATCAAAGACGGCGATCAGCTTACTCTCGGAGGGTTCACCATCAACCGCAATCCCATGGCCTTGTGCCGCGAGATGATCCGTCAAAGAAAGAAGGACATCTACCTTGTGGTGCACTCTCATGGCCAGGGCATGGAACTTATGATCGGTGCGGGCTGCGTGAGCCGTGTCGAGCTGGCGTACGGGGGTGTAGCGCGTTTTGCGCCGACGGGCATTCGGTTCAGGAAGTCTGTCTACTCCGGCGAGCTGCAGGTTGAAGACTATTCGAATTTCCAAATGATCCTGCGTTTTATGGCCGGTGCAATGGGACTTCCTTTCATCGCCACTACCTCGGGGCTTGAGACCGACATCGTCAAGAAAATGGGTTTTCCTGAGGAAATCCGGGGCAAAGGCCGGGTCCCCCACCGCAAACTCAAGGTGATGCGCAATCCCTGGAACGAAGAAGAAGGCGATGTCGTTTTGCTCCCGCCTCTCAACCCCGATGTAGCCCTTATCCATGCTCAATATGTGGGTCTGGATGGGACCGCGCGCATACAGGGTCTCACTTTTGCGGACCTGGAAGAGGCAAAGGCTTCAACGCTTGTCATTGTAACCTGTGAGGAAATCGTTCCGACTGAATTCATTCGCCGGGATCCCGACCAGAACAGTCTTCCCCATTTTCTGGTCGATGCGGTGGTGCGCGCCCCTTACGGCGCCCATCCGACTGCCTGCCATTATTTCTATGATTACGACTCGAAGCACCTGCGCCTCTGCGCAGAAATGTCCAAGAATGACGACGACTTTCAAAGATACCTGGATGAATGGGTCTACCCTTTTGAAACCCAGGAAAATTACCTTGCCAAAGTGGGAATCGAAGAGCTCTTGAAGATAAAAGCCAATCCGGCCATCGGATATGCGCAGGGCATTGACAGACGGTAGCCGGAAATTGAGGGATTGAGGGATTGAATTGAGGGATTGAGAGATTCAAAGATTAATTCCTAAATTCCTAAATCCCTAAATTCCCTAATCCGTAGGAGGGTTTCATGGGCATCTATACCTCTCGGGAGATAATGGCCATCAGTGCCGGCCGCCTTGTCAAGGACGGCGACATCCTGTTTGCCGGCACGGGAGTGTCCCTGCTTGCAGCCACGGTGGCCAAACGCATCCATGCACCGGGGTCGGTGGTTTTCTTCGAAACGGGCGGAATAGATCCTTCGCTCGAGGAACTCCCCCTGGCGGTGGCGGACCCCCGCGTGATGGTTGGCACATCGATCAATTCAGGCCTTGCCGAATCCCTGTCGCTTCTCGCTCACCCCAAGCTGCATGTCATTGGCTTTGTCGGGGCCGCCCAGATCGACAAATTCGGCAACATCAACTCGACATGCCTGGGCGACTACAACAGGCCCAAAACCCGGTTTCCCGGAGCGGGCGGCGCCTGCGATGCGTTCAGCTTTGCCTATGGCATGGTGATTTTTATGAGCCATGAAAAACGAAGATTTGTCGAAAAGGTGGACTACCTCAGCAGTCCGGGATGGCTGACGGGAGGGGAGGCTCGCAGGAAGGCGGGCTTCAAAAGAGGCGGACCGATGGCGGTTGTGACCAACATGAGCGTCATGAAATTTGACGAGGTTACCAAAGAGATGTACCTGGCCGAGTACTATCCCGGGATAGAGCCTGAGAAAATTGCGGAAAACACCGGGTTTGCAATCGACATCAGCCGGGCTTTGCCTTTCGAACCCCCAACCGATGAAGAGCTTCGGATCCTGCGGGAAGAAATCGATCCACAGCGTTTGATCTTGGGGGGGGCCGACGAGTAGTACATTGTCAACTAAATTCGTATAGGTACGGACAATGCAAACCGTCATTCCGGCGCGTCCTCACAAAAGATCGGACGCGAACTTGAAGCATTTAACGCTGGCTCGGATGGTTAACGCAAATCCGAACGAAGTGAGGGTTCAGGCCGGAATCCAGAGTATTTTTATTTAGTTAGAAGCACTGGACCCCGACTTTCGCCGGGGTGACGATACCTTGAAACATGCTAAAACTTTGTTGACAATGTACTAGCTCGTGTCCATACGCGGAAACCCCGGATGAACGTGGGAGAATTTCACCTTATCTGAACTCCAGGCCTCGCGCGGTTTCTGTTCGGATTTTTTGACCTGAAAGAAAGGCATCCTTCGCCCTGGCAAGAAATGGAGATCCCCCCTTTCCTAAAGGGGGGCAGGGGGATTTGATGTTCCCCCCTTTCATAAGGGACATTGTAAGGAGGAGAGGAGCATTATGAGTGTTGACAGGGTGTTCATAGTTGGAAGCGGATTGATGGGCAGCGGTATAGCACAGGTGTGCGCCCAGGCAGGGCTGAGTGTGACCCTGTTCGACGAGAAACCCGAAGCTGTCGAAAAGGCCTTGAAAAGCATATCGTGGTCGGTCGGCAAGCTTGTAGAAAAGGGGGCCGTGGCCGGCCCGGCGGAGGCGATTACGTCGCGTGTCAGTACGGCTGGCAGTCTGGAAGCTGCAAGTGAGGCCGATCTGGTTATCGAAGCGGTTTTCGAAAACCCGGACCTCAAGCGCGAGGTTTTCCGCAAGCTGGACAGCGCGGCAAACCCGGGTGCAATCCTGGCGAGCAACACAAGCGCAATTTCCATTTCCTACCTGGCCGCAGAGACCCGGCGGCCCGACAAGGTGCTGGGCATCCATTTCTTTTCTCCGGTGCCGATGATGCCTGCCGCCGAAGTGATAAAAGGAATGGTCACCAGCGATGAGACCTTTGCTTTAGGCGTGGATTTCGTCAGACGGGTCGGAAAGGAGCCTATACTGGTTCTGCGCGATATTCCAGCCTTCGTTATCAATCGCATTAATTACAGGGCCAATATCGAGGCGATGCACCTGGTCGAAGATGGAGTGACCACAGTGGAAAATGTCGACAAGGGGCTGCGGCTGGCCTCCGGAAGGAAAATGGGGCCCTTTGAAATCGGCGACATGGTAGGTCTGGACGTGACCTATGGCGCCCTGATGTCAATCTATGAGGAAACCAAAGATCCTTCTTTCTACCCGCCGGCCATTCTTCGGCGGAAGGTCAAAATGGGGCATCTGGGCAGGAAGACCGGCAGAGGCTGGTACGAATATAATCCGGACGGAAGTATGAAAAAGAGCGGGTGAATGGGTGAGTAGGTGAATAGAAAAAAACATTCATCATTCATCATTCCGCTCTTAGGAGGCCTATAAAATGGAAAAAGTGGTAATCCTTTCCGGGGTGCGCACGCCGATAGGCGCCTTCGGAGGAAGCATGAAAGCGGTCCCGGTCTATGAACTCGGAGCTTTGGTCCTCAATGAGGCCGTCAAGCGGGCCGGCATCCAACCCGCCCAGGTCGAAGAAGTCGTTATGGGCCAATCCTACCAGAATGGAGAATGCGCCAATGCCGCCAGGTTTGCTGTCCTGGCTGCGGGTTGGTCTGAAACGGTTCCCGCCGTAACCATCGACCGGCGCTGTTGCTCGGGTGTTGACAGCATCATTTTCGCCGCGCTCAAAATCCAGACGGGTAACGCCCGGATAGTCGTAGCTGGAGGCCTGGAATCGATGAGCCAGGCCGAACTCTACTTGCCGGGGGATATCCGGTGGGGGTTGGGAGGCCGCAATGACCAAAAATGGGGCTTTATGCCGAGGGGCCACGGTGCGCTTCCCATGTGGGGGCTCCCGTTTTTCGACCGCATTCAGCGCGCGCGCCCGATGTCTCAGCCGATCGAACGCTACGGTGAGCTCAATTCGATGATGACGTGGGCGGAAGCGGCGGCAAAAGCAGAAGACATTACCAGGCAGTCTGCCGACGAGTGGTCGCTTAGAAGCCATCAGCGGGCCTGTGCCGCCATTAAGGAGGGTAAGTTCGGGGAAGAAATCGTCCCGGTTCCGATCTCACTGGAAAAAGGTCAGAAGGGCTATTTCAGCGAAGACGAAACCCCTCGCCCGGACACCAGCATCGAGAGACTGGCCAGGCTCAAAGCGGTCTATCCCGGCGGCATATGCACGGCTGGGAATTCTTCTTCGGAAAACGACGGAGCAGCGGCGGTCGTGCTTGCCTCCGAGAGTCTGGCCCGCGAAATGGGAATTAAACCCCTTGCCCGGTTCGTAGCGGGTGCCAATGCGGCTTGCGATCCGACGTTGACCTATCCGGCTGTCAAAACGGCCGTCGATAAGGCGCTTGCCAAAGCAGGCCTGGCATTGAATGATTGCGGGCTTATCGAGATTCAGGAGGCGTTTGCCGCTCAGATGCTTGCCGACGCCAAGATCATGGGCCTTTCCGAGCGGGATCGTGATCTCAGGGTAAACGTGAATGGTTCGGGAATTTCGCTTGGGCACCCGATTGGCGCTACCGGCACAATGCGGATGGTGACCCTTGTGAATGAAATGCGGCGGCGGGGGGTAACTTTCGGGCTTGAGACTATCTGCGGGGGTGGAGGCCAGGGGGTGGCTATCGTCCTGGAAGGGGTCTCCTGATTCAAATAGGAGGCAACAGCCGGGGAAAAATCATTTAATGGCATCGGAGCTGGAGGTTTAAAAAATGAGCGGAAAAAGCGGCCAGACGGGTAATGGCTCTGTTATCTCCCCTGGATCTGTTGCTCAACCGGGCGAGCGAATTTGGATAGCAGTATTCATTTTCAGCTTCCTGGGTCTGATGGTCGACGGCATGGACCTGATGTTTTTGTCATACAGCCTTCCGAGTCTGATGCCGGCTCTTGGTCTCTCTAAAGTGGAAGCCGGGTCGCTGGCCAGTTACTCGCTGCTGGGAATGGCAATCGGGGGCTTTACGGGCGGCTGGTGCGCCGACCGGTTCGGGCGGGTTCGCACGGTTGTCTGGACCATGATTCTCTTTTCAGTCGGAACGGCCTTCCTGGGTCTGACCCAAAGCTACTGGCAGTTTGCTGTGGTCAGATTCATTTCAGCCCTTGGGCTCGGGGCCGAGTTTGTCGTCTGTAATACCCTCATGTCCGAGTACGTGCCCACCAGCAGGCGCACCACTGTGCTTGGGACCCTGCAGGCCGGGTGGTCGGTCGGTTATGTGGTTGCGACCGTCCTGGCGGGACTGATAATCCCTGTATACGGCTGGCGCTTTCTCTTCGGCATCGCTATCGTTCCGGTGATTTTCGCTCTCCTGATGCAGCGTATCGTTCCCGAGCCTCCAAGCTGGGTCGAAGCTTCGAAAAGGCTGGCCGCAGCCGGAATAGAAGCAAAAGAGCAAAAAATTGAGCAAAAAAATCAGTGGCAGATCATTTTCGCAGACCCGCGTCATCGAAGGAGCTTCATTCTATGGACGTTGACAGCCGGGTTCCTCCAGTTCGGCTACTACGGGGTGAACAACTGGCTTCCGACCTATGTTGTGAACGAACTTAAATTCGACTTCAGAAAAATGACCGGTTACCTTGTAGGTACCTACCTTGCCATGATTTTGGGCAAAATCGTAGCGGGTTACCTGGCCGATGTTTTCGGACGCCGCTCGCTGTATGCTTTGGGCGGCGTGGCAACGGCTCTTTTTCTGCCTATTATCGTGACTTATCACAGCCCGGGAAACATCGTCCTCCTGCTTACCTTTTTTGGCTTTCTCTATGGTGTGCCGTACGGTGTTGCGGCGACCTATATGACTGAAAGCTTTGCGACCGGGATAAGGGGGACCGCAGTTGGAGGCTCATACAATATAGGGCGCGTGGGTGCTGCGATCGCTCCCACGGCCATAGGCCTCATTGCGACGAAGTATTCCATTGGTGCCGGGCTCATCGTGATGGGTGGCGCCTACTTTATGACGGGAATCATTCCGGCGCTTTTCATAAAGGAGAAAATGTACGATCCGCAGAAGGCTGCCTGACGGCCTGCCAGGCTGATGAAAAAGGGAGTGCCGGTGGGAAAAAACCTTGACACTCAATTCAACGACTTATTTTTGGGAGGAAAACTCAGATGGACTTCAGTTTAAATGAGGAACAGAGAATGGTTCAAGAACAGGCCAGGCGGTTTTGCGAACAGGAAATCCGGCCTACGATGGAAGAAGACGAAAAGAACCACACTTTCCGGCCGGAGCTGGTGAAAAAGATGGGAGACCTGGGGTTTTTCGGGTGTTGCATTCCCGAAGAATATGGCGGTAACGGGATGGGGTTTTTAGAGTCCGTCCTGATGACCGAGCAGGCTGCCCTGGTCTCTCCGTCCTGGCGGCTTCCTTTCAATCTTCAGAATATAGGACCGGCCGTAACGGTGAATAAGTTCGGGACCACGGAGCAGAAGGAAAAGTACATCCCGGGGTGGGCTTCCGGCGAGAAGATCGGATTTTTTGCCATTACCGAGCCTAACGCCGGCTCCGATGTGGCAAGCATGAAAACTACGGCCAAAGACATGGGTGACCATTGGCTGCTGAACGGCCAGAAAACGTGGATCAGCAATGCCCATGTAGGCCATGCGGGAATACTTTATGCCGTCACCGACCGCGAAAAGGGCAATAAGGGCATAAGTGCTTTCATCCTTGACACCCACTTACCGGGCATTACCACCAAAGCGATCGAGACAAAGCTGGGACTTCACTGTTCCCCCACCGGCGAAATCATTATGGAAGACGCGAAAATCCCCAAAGAGAATATCCTGGGAAAACCGGGCGACGGGTTTAATATCTGCATGTGGATGCTCGGCAATACCAGAATCAGTTGCGCGGCCGGCGCTCTTGGGACCGGCGGGGCATGTGTCGATCTGGCCATAAAGTATTCCAACGAAAGGACCCAGTTCGGCCAGCCGATTTCCAAATTCCAGCTTATACAGGGGCAGATAGCTGAAATGGTGATGGAACACCATGCCGCTAAGCTCCTGGTGTACCAGGCTGCAATCCTCAAAGACAAGGGACTGCCGAACCAACTGCAAACGTCCGTTGCGAAGCTTTTTGCTGCAGAATCGGCGGTCAAGGCCGCTAATGAGGCAATGAAAATCTTCGGCTCATACGGATACTCTACCGAGTATCCAATAGAACGTTATTATCGTGACGTTAAATCCTTCCAGGTTGTGGAAGGCACCTCCAATGTACAGAAAATGATAATCTCGGGTATCTCGTGCGGCTTCCAGCCCAACCGGTAAGCGCACTGAAGACGGAAGACGGAGAACGGAAGACGGAGAACGGAGGACAGTAGGGGCGGGGTTTATCCCCGCCCGCTCTTGAACTCCGTATTAAAGACCGAATCGCCTAAGTTACCTGGAAAATGCCGTTTTCATGCTTCGCGGGTGACACAGGCGGCATGAAGAATTGCGTTCAAGAGCGGGCGGAGATTAACCTCCATAAGCACTCGAATAAGCCCGTTTCCCCCCCTCGTAAAGGCGGTCAAGGGGAATTTTGGTTTGAAAGCTTTTTCTGCTCACTGTTCACTGCTCACTCATCGCGGAGCGATGCATAGTGCTGCTCATCCTCCCTGCCCTTTTCGGATGTCCTGTACCAGACTCTCCAGCATTTCCCGAAGCTCGATCGGCAGCCCGGTCGGAACGGCTGGCAGTTCACCGGCGACGAGGCACCGGAGGCAGGCGGCAAAGCCTGGAAATGGGGCGGGGCCTTGGTCGAGCTGGGCCATGGCTTCTTCTTCTGCGGGGCCGATGGCGCCGTCGCCGAAGCCGGCCCGGGCGCAGGCATGGGTGAGCCGCTGGAGGTCTTGTATCATCCGGGCGGGCAGGCCGCCGCTACCCCCACCGCCGGCGCGGCGTTTGAGTTCGGCGCGCAGTTCATCACGCTTCCGAGCCCACTCGGCTGCGGCAGCGGTGTCGCCGCAGGCTCGGGCGACCTGGGAGAGGATTTGGTAGGCCGTCCAGACTTCATTGAGGCCGAGGGATTCGTGGATCTTGAGGGCCTTGCGGGCATGACGCTCGGCAGCGAGGAGGTCGCCAAGGAGCAGGTGAATTTGGGCGAGCTGGCCCCACGAAGCCGCTTCATTAGGCTTGTCGCCGAGGGTCTGCCAGATCTTCAGGCTTTCCTCCACCGAGCGAATGGCGGCTTCGAAGTGCAGCCGGGCTGCGGGTTCGTCGCCCGGGCGCGGGCGGCTTTGCCTTCCTCTTGGCAGACTACGCCGATGTTCTGGGCCGCTTGGCCGATGCCGACCTGGTCCTTCAACTGCTCGGCCATCTCGCGGGATTTCACGTACCAGGCCCGCGCCTCGGCAAGGCGGCCTGCCTTCGCTTCAGCCACGCCGAAGGAATTGTAGGTCCGCATCATTGAACCTTTATCGCCCGCCTCGTGAAAGCGCTGGAGCGCCTGCCGGTAGAGGCGGGTGGCGCGCTCCAACAAGTTGCGCCCCAAGCGAGGATGCCCTGATTCTGGAGCAGCGACCCCTCCAGTCCCTTGTCCCCCGCTTCCCGTGCGGCGGTCAGGGCAATGTCGTAGCGGGCATCGGCCTCCTCGAAGCGGCCCGCCTTAGTCAGGATACTGGCGCACCGGCCATGAGCTGCGGCGGCATTGCGATGGTTGCCCAGCTTTTCGTAAATCACCAGCCCCTTTTCCGCCACGGCCAAAGCCTGATCTTGCCGGCCGGCGCTTCTCAGGGCATTGGCCAGGTCGCCCATGGTGACGGAGAGGTTGTTTAGTTCGCTCGCTGCCCTGGTGTGGTCGGGTGTATTGAGAAGCGCTTCCCATGGCTGGCCTCCGGCTTTTTCCACAAGCCCCTCCCAAAGGCCCACCGCCTCGCGCAGCTTGGGGACGGCTTGTTCGGAAGCGCCTGCGTAGACCAGCACCCTGCCCATGTCCCCAATCGTCAGCGCCAGTTGGAACGCGGCGTCTAACTCCGTGGTGCGGCGGAGGCGTTCGATGAGGGCCTGAAGCTGATCTACCGGACCCTTCGGATCGCCCTGAGTGAAGCGTGTCCAGGCGTGTTGCCGCTCGTACTCAGCGGCTTCTTCCGTGAAGTCCTCCCGGGTTATGGCCTCCTTCAGCCATTGCACCCAGGCATCGCGCTCTCGGAGGCGACCTGACATTTGTAGAAAGCGAGAAAATGTTTCTGCCAGTGCTGTAGCCGCTTGGAACTGCCCAACGGCCACGGCCCGGTGGACGGCGGTGCGGTAGTTCGCCTCCTCGCGAGTGAGGATTTCCAGGGCGGTGCGGGATTGCGAGCCGTATAGCATCTCATCCAGCATCTGCATGAGAGCGTAATAGACGCCCATGAAGCGCTCCCTGATCCCCGGTTTCTCCGCTAGGGCGTTATCGGTAGCGGCATAGGCGTGGGTCGGGTGGAAGCGCAGAAAGGGGCGGCCTCCGATCTGAATGTGGTCTTCCACCCGCACCAGGGCTATAGCCTGCAGCTCGCGGCGGATGGGCTCCCAGGCATCCGGAGTGAGCTCACTCACGTCGAGGAAGAGTTGCTCGAACACCCCGCCCCTAAAAAGGCCGAGCCAGGGCAGTGCCTCGCGGGCGGCAGGGCTGAGGTGCCGGCGGGAAAACTCCAGGGAGGCGAGCAGCGATTGATTGCGCTCTTCGGCGGCTGCCTGCTTGAACTCGGCCAGAAGCTTTCCAAAGTCCTTGCGGATGGTTTCGGGCGCGAGGGTGCGCAGGTGCGGGCCGACCAGTTCCAGCGAGAGAGGGTGGTCGGCAAGATCGTTCAGCAGCGGATCGAGTCTCTCGCGGCTGAGCCGGGGATCGCTCAGGGCAATGCCGTCGCGTTTCAGGATCTGCGAGAGCAGCCAGAGGCTGTCAGCGCGGGCCAGGCCTTGAAGCTCGTAGCGCGAGGCCCTGGGAAGCCCCGTTTCCTCCGGACGGCAGGTGACGAGCAGGCGCCCCTGGCCCTTGCCGGTGGTGAGATCGTGGAACAATTCGGAGATACGGCCTCGCTCGTCGTCGGTGTATGGGTTGGCGCCGCTGGCCGAACCGTCCTTGAACTGCGGCAGGGTGCTCTCGAAATTGTCCCAGACCATGAGCACGGCCTTTTGCCGGAAAAGTTCGATGGCCCGGCGGCGCTGCTCGGTGGCGGGAAGCTGATCGAACCGCGGCCCTTCCAGGTATCCGCCTAGCACCTGCACCACCCGCTCGGCGCTTGCGAACTGCTCGAAGCTGAAGAAAACACGCACCGTCGCGAAACAGGCCGCTGCGCGTCCACCAGTGCGCGCCTCGGTGGCGAGCGCCGTCTTTCCCATGCCTCCCATGGCATGCAGCACGATGCCCCGTTGCGAGCGGAACCGGCGCTCCAGGTCGTAAAGCTCCCTGGCCCGCCCGTGGAAACCATACTGCGGGGGCGGCGGGAAGGGGCCGGATTCGTCGCGCCCGACGGCGGGGCTTCGGAAACCCCGGCGGCGGCGGGCATCCTCGGCATAGGTGCTGCGGATGAGCCGGGCGAGCAGCGCGGCGTTCTCTGCGTCCTGCCCCTGATCGGTGAAATCCACCCAGCGCAGTTCATTGAGATCGGACGGCAGCTTCAGCGCTTCGAACTTGATTGGGATTAGCCGGTCTTCTTCGGGATTGAATGCCTTATGCTTGTCGATCTCCCACTGCACCCACTTCGATTTCAGCGCGGCCTTCGACCCCGCGACGACGGTGAAGCGGCTGTTGATGATGCCCTTTTCGCACTGCGGTTCCAGTTTCCTGGGGCCGCACTCCCACTTATCCAGCCAGACGCGCAGGCCATGCTTTTCTGCCAGATGGCGGGCGAGGGCCTCCACGCGAACGGAGTCGTTGTGATTGTGGCTGAGGAAAAGGTCGAACTCCCGCACGGGCTCATGCCCGGCGTCCCGGCGCGGGACGAGGGCGTCATCTGAATCGCGCTGGTAGAGGTGGGGCAGGAACCAGTCGTAAAGCCTTATTGTACGGCCCCGGGGACCATATTCGATCCAGCGGGCCTGGGTTGTGCGCAGAACCTTCCGGGCTTCGGCTACGGCATGACCGATGGTGGTGCCGCGCACAAGCTCCCGGTAGAAGCGGTCGAGGAGCAGCCGCGCGGCCTCGACGTGCACGGCATGGCTCATGGAGAGCACGCTCCTCACGCCCGCCCGGATGAGCCGGGGCGCGACAGCGCGGAAAACGGCGGTTTTTCCCACCGTGGCGCTGCGGCAGGCTTCCAGAACCACGAGCGGGATGGAGCAGTTCGCCAGCAGATCCCCCAGTCGATCTGCGGAAACAAGGTCTGTTGTCGAACTCACGCCGCCGCTGTCGTTTTTCTCAAAGCAGAGCGCTCCGATCTCCGAATGTGGCAGGAAGGCGCCGTGACCGTCGAAGTGAACGAGGTCGTAGGGGGCTTTGTCACGCTGCGCGTCGCGGAGCATCTCCTCCATCCTCGCCAGGGTGGGTGGGCGGCAGAAATCCACCCGTACGTTTGAACCCAGAGGATCGAGGGCATCGAAGAGCGCCCTGGCCGTGAACCGTGGATCGATGAAGCCCGCGGCGCAGACGCCTCCGGCGTCTCCAGTTGCCGCCTCACCGACACGCTCTGAGCCAGGTGATTGCCCGCGCTGTCGGCCATGAGTTCCCACGGCAGCCGCAGCAGAACCGGGTCCTGTGTGGCAATGGTCAGCTCGCGCGGCTCGGGTGCATCCAGGAGGTTCTGCAGGAGATTCCGGTTTTCCCTGGCGGAGAAAAGTGAGTCATATAGCCTGCGCCCCCATTGCTCCAAAGCCTTCTCAACGCGTTGCGCTCGAACAACCGCACCGCCGTCCGGCAGGTCCATGAAATCTTCCAGGTACCAGCGCAGGTCCTCGTAATCGTCCTCAGTGAGGAAGGGGGTGAACGAAACCTCCACGCCGGGCTTCTTGCCTGCGGCGACCTGAACGAGGTAGCTCTTGCCTTTTTCGATGGCGGTGAAGAGTACGCGGAGTTCATTCATGCTTGGATGACCCTTCCTTTTCAGGCGCTGTGGCAATTCCTTCTCGTGCCTGTATTGCTCTTGGGGGCCCGCAGTAGCCATGATCATACGGGTGGGCGCATCAGCGGAGCGTCATCGCGAGGTAACAGACGAAGAGTATACCATGTCCCCTAAGAAGTATACGCACAAAGAATCGACCTGAAGCCTCTCAAGATGGTGTTTGACAATATTGCAGGCTCGCGTTAAGATTTTTATCACTGACAGCCGTTAGGGGTGCCCGGCGAACGCCGGGCTGAGAAAGAACCCTTAATACCTGATCTGGGCAATGCCAGCGTAGGGAAATGGCTTGGAGTTAATCTTTTTCGCTTCTTACAAGACCGTTTCCCTGCCTTGGGGTGCGGTCTTTTTTAGTTTATCTGGAAAGTAGAATCACATGGACAAACCACTGATAATTGCAGGGCGCTCTTTTCGCTCTCGGCTTCTCATGGGAACCGGGAAGTTCTCCTCTTCGGAGGTCATGAAAAAAGCCATTGAAGCCTCCGGGGCCGAAATCGTCACGGTTGCCCTGCGCCGCGTCGAACTGGACAACCCTCGGGACAGCATTCTGAGTGCTATAGACACGAGCAGATACCTGCTCTTGCCGAACACCTCGGGGGCAAGGGACGCTAGCGAGGCCGTGAGGCTTGCGCGGCTTGCCCGGGCTGCGGGGTGCGAACCCTGGATCAAGCTCGAAGTAACTCCCGATCCCCGATACCTTTTACCCGATCCTATCGAAACACTTAAAGCTGCGGAAATACTGATAAAAGACGGCTTCATCGTGCTGCCCTATATCCACGCCGACCCTATTTTGGCAAAGCGCCTTGAAGATATAGGCGCAGCTACGGTCATGCCGCTTGGCTCCCCTATCGGCTCGAGTCGAGGGATACGCACCAGGGACGCCATCGAGATCATAATAGAGGGGGCAAATGTTCCGGTGGTTGTGGACGCCGGCCTTGGCGCTCCATCCCACGCTGCGGAGGCGCTCGAGATGGGGGCCGACGCCGTGCTTGTCAACACGGCGATTGCCGTGGCCGGGGACCCGGTTGCGATGGCTGCGGCTTTCAAAAAGGGTGTTGAGGCGGGTAGAGAGGCTTTTCTTGCCGGATTGGGGCGGTCCCGCAAGCAGGCGGAGGCTTCCAGTCCGCTCACCGGCTTTTTGAGATAGTGATCCTTGCGGGAAACGCTGTTTTCGGGGTGGCAGAATGAGCTTCTATGACGAAATAAAGAAGACGGACTGGACCGAAATCGAAAGAGAAATCGAAGCACGCACTGAGGCGGATGTCGAATCGGCGCTCGGGGCAGTTCGTTCGGGCGGGATCGACCTCGACCACTTCATGAGCCTGCTCTCTCCTGCCGCGGAACGTTGTCTCGAAGAAATGGCCGGGCAAGCGCATCTTGTTACCAGTCAGCGGTTCGGCAAAACCGTTTCCCTTTTTGCACCGCTATACGTTTCGAACTTTTGCTCCAATAGCTGCGCCTACTGCGGCTTCAATTCGAAAAACCCGGTCAGGCGCCTGGCGTTGACCCCCGAGCAGGTCAGGGATGAGGGCGAATTCATTCACCGGCTCGGTTTCAGGCATCTGCTGCTGGTTTCCGGTGAGGAACCCAAAGTGGCGTCCCTCGATTACTTCACCCGGATAATCGATCTGCTCAGGCCTCTTTTTTCATCTATTGCCGTTGAAATCTACCCTATGAGCACGAAGCACTACCGCTCTCTGATCGCCTCTGGTGTGGACGGGCTGACCGTTTTTCAGGAAACCTACAACGAAGAACTTTACCGGGGGTTTCATCTTGGCGGAAAGAAACGAAACTACCGCTGGAGGCTCGAAACACCTGACAGGGGGGGTGAGGCCGGGTTTCGGCGAATCGGACTGGGCGCCTTGCTGGGTCTTGGGAACTGGCGCGTAGAGGGCTTTTACATGGGCCTGCATACGAAATACCTCATGCGAAAATTCTGGAAGTCACAGGTTTCCATTTCGTTTCCGAGACTGCGGCCCGCAGCAGGGTCTTTTCAACCTCCGCATCCGGTATCGGATCTCAATTTCGTACAATTGCTCACCGCCTTGAGGCTCTTTTTGCCCGACACAGGTTTCACCCTGTCCACCAGGGAGCCTGCGGATTTTCGAGACCACCTTATCCCGCTTGGCATAACCTCGATGAGCGCCGGATCGAAGACAGACCCGGGCGGCTACACTCACCCGCAAAGAAACCACGCCGAAGCTCAGTTCGAAATTGCCGACCATCGTGACCCCGAAACAGTAGCCGAGGTCATTAGGCAAAAAGGTTATGAACCCGTCTGGAAGGATTGGGATGAGGTTTTTTTGAAATAACTTCCGGGGATCGCTCACCTGCATTGAACGACAGCACAAGGGCCTGGTAATGAACATCAGTATCAACGGCAAGATCAGCGAATACTCGGGTCTGCCCATTTTGAGCGAACTCCTTTGCTCCCTCGGCATCGATCCGAAAAAAGTTGCGGTCGAACGCAACCTCAGAATTGTTCCCCGAAGCCTAATGGAAAGTGAACCCGTCGAATCGGGAGACGCTTTCGAGATAGTCAGGCTGGTCGGAGGGGGTTAATGGGAAGAAATGATGAGGCGAGAAAAGAGGTGGTTGGCAATCTGGCAGCTATCCGGGAGCGGATCAAGGCCGCTTGCGCGCGAGCGGGGCGCGACCCCGGAGAGGTAAAGCTGGTCGGTGTGACGAAGACGGTCCCTGTTGAGAGGATCCGCGAAGGTGTAGAAGCGGGAATAGATATTCTCGGCGAGAATTACATCCAGGAGGCGAAGAGAAAAAGAGAAGTACTGGCGGGACTTCCCGTTTCCTGGCACTGCATCGGGCGCCTGCAGACAAATAAGGTCAAGACGGCCATCGAGTGCTGCGACTGGATCGAAACGCTGGACCGTGAGGTTCTTGCAATCGCGCTTGACCGCAGGGCCGAAAATGCCGGCAGAAAAGTTCCGGTCCTGATCCAGGTCAATATTGGGGCTGAAGAGACCAAGAGTGGCGTAATGCCCGACGATCTGAGTTCTTTTCTCAAACTTGTGTCGGATTTTGACTGGCTGGATGTACGAGGATTAATGGCACTTCCACCCTTTTTCGACCAACCTGAGCGCGTAAGGCCTTACTTCAGGCGGATGCGCGCCTTGTTGGATTCGCTCAGATGCAAGTCGCCTCGACCCGAAAGGCTTAGCGAGCTTTCAATGGGCATGAGCGGCGATTTTGAGGTGGCGATAGAGGAGGGAGCGACGCTTGTGAGAATCGGGACGGCCCTTTTTGGGAGCCGGCATAAAGAAGAGTGAAAATTTCACTCTTCGAACTTCGCCCTGCACACTTCACGGTACGCCTCCGCGTGCTTTTCATTTGCGCATCCGTTTTCATACGTGGTTGCTCAGTATGAGCCTCTGGCGCAGAACTTCATAGAGGGCGACAGTTGCGGCGGATGCTGCATTGAGCGAATCCAGGGGGCCGGCGGCCGGAATTTGGACCAGCAGGTCACACTCGCTTCTTACCAATGGACGTATTCCCTTTTGCTCGTTTCCAATCACCAGGCAGAGCGGAACGGTAAAATCCGCCTCATACGGTCTTTTGCTTCCCTTAACTTCGAGGCCCGCCACCCAGTAACCGGCCGATTTGAGCTGTTTGAGCGCCCTAGCCACATTGGTGACCCGTGCTACAGGAACATAAGCGGTAGCTCCAGCCGCAATTTTTATCACGGGGGCGCTCACACGCGCTGACCGGTCTTTAGGGATTATTACTCCCTTTACACCCAGAAAGCAGGCGCTTCTGAGCATTGCCCCAAGGTTCTGCGGGTCCTGGATGCTGTCCAGGACAAGAAGCGGTTCCCGGTCGGCAAGAGGTTTTTCGAGCAGGATCTCAAGTTCAGAGTAGGGGAACTCCGATATCCTGAGGACCACTCCCTGGTGCTGTGCGTGGCCCGCCAGTTGCGTTAGGCGCTCGCGGATGCTTCGGGTCACGGGTATCCCTCGTTTTACTGCAAGCTCCTCAATCTCCTGCGCCCTTGAATCGCTTCGGGACAGTACCAGCTCACTTGCGGCAATTTTGTCCGCGCGCAGAGCTTCCCTTACGGGATTTACTCCTGAAATCCAGATTTGACGTTCTGAGGAATGAATCTTTTTCATTAAGGAGGCGTCTCGCCTGTCGGCCCACCGCGAGCCATAGACGTAACTAGAAAGCTAAGCATCGGGATTTGAAAGAGACATCAGAAAGTTCTTTAGCCCGGCTGCCCGGATTGCCCGGCTGGATCGGCCCGCCCGCAGGATTGCCTTCAGGTCATCGACCGCCTCTTCCAAGTTGTCATTGATGATGATGTAGTCATACCAAGGTGATTCCAGAAGCTCGCGCCGGGCAGCAGCAACCCTGATGACGAGCTGCTCCTCGGTCTCTGTTGCCCGGTTGCGGAGGCGCTCCTGGAGCACATGCATCGAAGGAGGCAGAAAGAAGATGGTTTGTGCGGCCGGATAGGCGCAATGGACAAGGCGCGCTCCCTGAACATCTATGTCCAGGAGCACATCGTCTCCGGCTTTAAGCCATTTCTCGATAAGGCGCCGGTCTGTTCCGTAGAGATGGCCGTGGACCTCAGCCCACTCAAGGAAACGGCCCGAATTTATTCCGCGTAGAAACTCCTCCATGGACAGGAAATGGTAATCCTTTCCATCGACTTCCCCGGAGCGAATCGGGCGTGTGGTGCAGGAAACGGAAAACTTCAGATTCGGAGAAGATGCAATGACTCTCCGGATAATAGTAGATTTTCCGACTCCGGAAGGAGCCGATACAATGAAGAGCTGCCCAGTGGTGGCTGGAGGAGGCATAGACCTGTCTCAAGGTATCGGGATTCTAGAGCTGCTTTACCAGGTTGGCCTCTTTGGAGTTTCCGTCCAGAAGAAGCCTTTGGGCAATGGTTTCGGCCTGAACGCCGGACAGGATTACGTGGTCGCTGTCCGTAACAATTATTGAGCGGGTGCGACGGCCCATGGTCGCGTCTATCAATTTGTTTCCCTGCCTTGCGTCTTCTTTTAGCCTTTTCATGGGGGCGGACGCAGGCGATACGATCGCTACCACGCGATTAGCTATCACTGTGTTGCCAAAACCGATGTTGAGCAGTTTCACTTCCATGTTTTCTCCTGAAGCTGGTTGGAGAGGTTATACAGGAAGGAACAAATCCTTCTCCGCTTCTGCCGAAGGGTACCACCCTCGGTCAGTGCCCAAATGACTCTGCAGCGATTTTAGTTTCGTGTCCATCAGGAAGCTAGGATAAGGACCGAGTTTCCAATTCGAAAATATGCAACAGCCCCTGGGTTGGTCCTGTCGAACAGGCAATTGGATTTTTATAAAACGCGATAGAAAATGCAAGAGAATTCCTGCCAACCGCTCAGGTTTTCTGAATTCGGGAATAATCATGACTCCTTGGCGGAAAAAAAGAAAATTTGATCAACTCGGAATGAGTTATCTCCACACCGAAAGTAGCTTTCTGCGATCTGCCCAAATATTGATAAAGGAAAGCTCCGACTTATTTTGATTGGTAAGTTGAGCGGTGTAAGTGTGCGAAGAGATTTGGTTCACCGCGATCTCCATGTGCCAGCGGGCCTAGAACTTGTTCTAAAATCCGGGTATGCGGGAAAAAAAGAAGGGCTTGGGATTCTACGTCTACCAGCCGTGACTGATTGACATGGTGCGTTTTGCGGGCTTCGAACTTGTAAGGCCTGTTAATTCGAATAGCTACGGTTTTTTTGGCGGAGGCCGGAGAAAGGGCGTCTATTCTTCGCAAATATATAAAAGATTTGTATATCTCATGGTGAACGAAGCGGCCCTGTGCCTGCAGCAGGGTACTATCGCCAGTCCCGAGGATAGAGACATCGGAGCGGTCTTTGGGCTCGGCTTTCCGTCTTCTCTGGGAGGACCGTTCCGCTATATGGATTCGGCGGGAATAGGGCGGACCGTCCCGGAAATGGAAAATCTGCGCTCGACTCACGGACGCAGGTTTGAGCCCGCGCTCATTCTCGTCCGCATGGCCGAGCACGAAGAAAAATTCTGCGGGCAGGATTGATATCAAGTTGCTGCGGAGCCGGCCCTTGCCCGTTGGGGTAGAGTCAATTCTTAGTCTTCGATGGTGCTGACTATAATTTTCTGTTCCACCATCTTGCCCTTGCTGAGGGCGGAATATCTCTTGAACATCCAGAGTTCGGGGATTATTTCGGAGACAATTTCCCCGTCGTCGATGATTCGAACCACCGAACTCTCAGAGACCACCACTGCTACCGAGTTGGTCAGTTTCGTTATAGATGCCGCAGCCATGTGCCTGCTGCCAAGACCAAGCGGCAAGTTAATTCCTTCCGAGGAAGAATCCAGGTAGCGGCAGGCCGAAATGACCGTTCCTTTATCGGAGACCACAAAAGCCCCGTCTAATTGCGCAAGTTCCTTGACCGTTTCACGCATGTCGGTATCGGAAATCTGCTTCACTTTAGCGGAATGCCCCTGAAGAGGGTCGAGAATCATGCTTCGAGAATGCTTCAGGACATTTTCCGAGTCCGAGACCACGAACATTGTCCCGATTCTTCTGCCCTCCCTGCCCTCACGAGCTATCTCCACGGCCAGGATGATGACTTCCTTGAGGGTATCGGGATTTATGCCTCTTTTCTCGGAGCATATCTCGCAGAACATATCCTCCGGCATTTTCATAAAGTATCTTTCCATTTGCGGCGCTCCTCCAAGGCGATGACCGAAAGCAACTGGTACGCTGCAACAATCATATTTAGTAAGGTTAGGATAAAGATTATAAAATCATAAAACCGTTTCGGGAAAATGACAAACTATGACGGTCCCCGAAGGTTTGCAAAATTCCCTTTTCCCGCTATCAAGTGCAGTTTCACCTAATTTAATCATTCGAGGCCGAATTAGAACATAAGGTCGAGACCCCTGCTTATTATTAGAGCTATGGGGGGGCAGGGTTTCGGGAAGGTCTTTGTCAAATTGTGTAGTGGGCCATGAGGCTTGCGAAACGTTGTCGAATATGGCACAAATGGGGGCCACAAACTTGCGGAAGACCAAAGATCAGGACAAATTCGCAAAGGTTGGAAAACAGAATGAAGCTCATTTCTCTTCTTCTTTTGATATCTTGGTTTTGCCTGGCGGGTGGGCAAATCGGATTCGCCGCCTCGAACCACCTGGACCTTTCCTGGACTGAGCGGGTCATTTCCGAGGAGGAACTGCTCGCTCTTGAACGATCTGACCCCTCGCTCGACTTGAATACCTGCCGCGAAATTTTATCCAGGCTGAATACCAAGGAATCTTTCTACATTCGCGAAGATATCCGGCAGGGTAGGAAACTCAAAGTCCCCTTTGACTTCAACGCGTACCGGGACTGGACCCCTCTACCGGTCCGGCTGCCTGAAAAGCTGTGCGCGCCGAAGCTTATCATAGTGGTTAAGGACATCGCTTTTATCGGATGGTATGAATTTGGGGTGCTTGTCGGCGACAGCCAGGCTTGCACGGGTGTTTCCGGGCAGGATACCAGGGTCGGGTTCTACCGGGTAGAGGAAAAAGACGCCGAACATACTTCAAGCTCTTACCCCAATGATTTTGGATTTCCAGCCTGGATGCCGTTTTCGCTCCGCATTTACGAAGCAGTCTGGATTCACGCGGGAAATGTCTTTGGCGCTCATTGCTCGCATGGTTGCGTGATCCTGCCGATCGAAAAAGCGGAAGCACTCTTTAGGTGGGCAGAGCCTGGGACCCCGGTTCTCGTAATGGAGCAGGCGCTGACCAGTGAGCAGTGACAAGCGAGGAGGTTTTGGTACTTACCTTCTATCTGTATCCCACGCCCTCCGTCCTCAAGCACGCCTTTTGCATGAGTTTTCAGTCGGACAACTATCTGGAGGCGTATGGTCATGGCAGTCAAGGTCGATTTAGGAAAAACTGGCCAGGTTGAAACGAACGGTAAGCCCACTCATTCCCATAAATCCACCCCTAATAAAAAAACTGAAAACTCCAATGTGTTTCAAGCCCTTCTGAGCGGGTTAAAATTCAAAGAAAGCAGCGAGCCGGTCAGCAGTCTGCGAAACAAGCCTGCATCCTCTGAGCTGGTCAAAAACGATCATCACAGACCCTCGAAAAACCCTGGCGCTTTACGGGGCATGAACTCGCAGGACATCAATAATCTTGCGGCATCAGCTCTAATAGCCATGGCAGCCATTTCATCCGGTCAGAACCGTATCGGCAACTTCTACTCGCTGGGGGCCGCTGGGCAGGGCCGGCCTGTCGGGACTTCAAGCTTTGGCGGGGTTTGCGCATCGACGCCGGGAGTCGGGACCAGACTGTGTCCAGGGCAGGAAATCGGCGTTCTGTCCGCTCATTTCGAGTCGGGCGAAAAAGGTCCGGGGGTGATCGGCTATGACCCTAATGGTGGGACATCCTACGGAACCTACCAGATTTCATCCAGGGCAGGTACAATGAAGCTCTTTATCGATTACCTGTCCGATCAGGCGCCTGACCTCGCCAATAAACTGAAAGCCGCCGGGTCGGCAAACACCGGCAACACTTCCGGAAAAATGCCCGCAGTCTGGAAAAAAGTAGCAACTCATGACCCTGTGCGGTTTGCTAAACTCCAGTACGATTTTATTGAAAAAAGCCATTACCAGCCGGCCGTTCAGGAAATTTCGGATCGAACCGGTCTGGATATCTCCAAAGCCCCCAGGGCGCTTCAGGAGGTGCTCTGGAGCACGGCCGTCCAGCATGGGCCAAATGGCGCGGCAAAGATTTTTACCAAAGCGATCAAGCGTACACAGGCCAAAAACGATGGAGTCAAAATAGCTCAATTGATTGGATCCATCTACGATATGCGAGCGACTCAATTCGGGTCGTCCGGACCGGGTGTCAGGGCTGCTGCCCGGAGTCGTTTCAGAGAAGAGGGGAGAATGGCCCTTGCCATGCTCTCCGATCCGTTCCTCAATTCCCAAGGTGTAAGGGCCTAGTCCGACCCGAAGAGGAAATATTTGCGCGCTCACCAAGAAAAAAATTCCTCTCTAACCCCGGAATATTCTGCCGAAAGAAAATGTCTCATTGTAAGTCATTGATCTAAACGGACTTTTAGCGGCTGAGTTGTTTGGTATCAAGTTTGCTCTCAAATTTGTCCGGAAGCCTATTAAATCCAGTGGAAGAAAATGTCGGGTTTTCACTCAAACAGCGCTATCCAACCTAAATCGGATAAGAGAATGCAATCAGGACAGGTAAACGCTTCACAACTGCTGGCATCCTTTCTTGGAAGCGAAAATGAGAAAATCGCACAAGCTATAGCCCCGCAAGATTTTGCCGGCGAACTTAAAAAGCTCATGCCAGCGACGGCCAACGGCGGCGAGCCGTCTGCCCGGGATGCCGCGGCAAAGCCCGAGAAGGTGGAAGCGGCCGATCCCCGGCTAAAGTCTTTCGCTGGCCAGATACCCACCGCTGTTGAAGCGAAAAGCCCCACGTCGCCTTCAATCAGGGAGCAGAGGGGTGCGACAGATTCCAGGACGAAGATAAACGCGATAAAATCGAAGGCCCAAAAAGAGAAAAGCCTCTTCGTTACCAACCCCGCCATCGCCGCGACAGTGTTGGCCGACCTTCAATATCCCGCTGAAACCAGAAAGGCGTGCGAGGGCATGCAGAATAAGCAAGGCCTCATTTCCGTTAAAGACCTGAAATCTGTCCTTGATACTCAGCCTGCGATTGGTTCCGAAGTTCACGCTCAAGTTCCGGCGGAGCACGCTCATGCACTGGTAGAATCGATAATTGCCAAGGGGGGCGGCACAAACCAGAAGGAGTTCGCATCGGGAGGCCCCCTTTTGTCGTCGGTTCAGATCAAGTCCGAAGGATCGTACACTCCCGATGAGTTTCGGGGGCTGCTTGAAAAGGTTTTGCAACAGGCGTACACGACACAGTCGCAGATTGCGAAGCCGGGATCGCAACACGGTTCGGTGGAAACGGCGAAAACGGCGGAAACGGCGGAAGGTCCAAAAATTGGCCAAACAGAGAGCCTTGTTGAAACTGTTCTTCCTTCGTTTATTTCAGCAGATCACGAAAATGATGCAACCAGAAAGATTTTCGCTGGAAATTCTAACAATCAAACGTTTGAAGCGCAAAGCGCAAAAGTGAGAGATGTCAGCGAAAACTCTATTGAAGCTGTTTCAGATAACTTGAAGTCCGACCAGCAACTGAGCGCAGCCAAAGTCATCTCGGGCGGCGAGGACCACGAAGGGGTCACACTCGTTACGGAAGCCGGTATAAAAGGTAGCGCAACGGGATCATCAACATTTTCGGAATCCGCTTTGCCTTCCTTCCGGCAGGAAACAGTAAGCATACCTGTCAAAGATCTTGACCCGATTTTGAAATATTTTGACGCAAGGATAGTGTCTGCGGGCCCGCAGCAGCCTGAAGTGAACGCAGTTCCCGCCCAGGCGCCGGGCGCTCCTCATGAAGCCTTGGCCGCTCAGGCCCAGAACCTGGCTCCTCAGGTCAAGGCGTCTGAAAAACAGGCCGACGGGCCTCGCGGGAGGTTAGGTTCATGGAGGCTTCAGCAGGACATAGCCGAACAGACTGAGGCGGCTCGGATAAAAACTGTGGGGGGCGAATTCCCTTCGGGTGAAAGGTCTTTTGACAGCAATCCGAACCGTGCGGCGGTCCTCTCTCAAGAAATCCACACTAAGGCGCAGGCCGCAACAACGGGCGATGAGAAAATCCAGGCACAGCCTGGAGAGACCTCGCGGAGCGAGGAGATCGACGAAAAGGCGGCCTCAGCGAACCAAATTTTGGGCAACTCCGGTGAAAAAGCTGTTCCGGCTTCTGAACCCCTGGCCGGCAAATTAAGCGATTCCATTGAGGGTCTTGAGCACAGGGCGGATTCGTCCACCGCCGTACAATCGGAAGATCCCATTACAGGAAATGAGGCTCAGGCGCTCGCCACAAAACCCGATTCGGAGGAAATCCCGGTGGAGTTTCGAGAAGCTCCTCGTGGCGTTGAGAATGATGGGCAGGCTGCCTTGGCGAACCAAATTTTGGGCAACTCCGGTGAAAAAGCTGTTCCGGCTTCTGAACCCCTGGCCGGCAAATTGAGCGATTCGATTGAGGGTCTTGAGCACAGGGCGGATTCGTCCACCGCCGCGCAATCGGAAGATCCCGTTACAGGCAATGAGGCCCAGGTGCTCGCCACAAAACCCGATTCGGAGGAAATTCCGGCAGAGCTTCGAGAAACCCTGCGCAGCGTGGAGAATGACGGAAAGGCTGCCTTGGCGAACCAAATCTTGGGCAACTCCGGTGAAAAAGCTGTCCCGGCTTCTGAACCGCTGGCCGGCAAATTAAGCGATTTGCTTAAGGCTAAGGCGGAGGCGATAGTTGGTAATACCGCTCCGGACAAAATCCAGGCAATGCTTCGAGAAACCCCGCAGAGCGTGGAGAATGACGGAAAGGCGGCATCAGTGGTTGTGAGGGAGAACCCGGCAGAGGCCGGCAGGACAATGGTCAGTCAGCCGGAGTCACCTGCCTGGTCTTCGAGATTTGGTTTTACGATGGAGGATTTCAACCCCAGGGCTGATCTATCCGTTTTCCGGGAAGGATCGGACGCAGGTCCATCTGAGCATGAGAGTTCATCGGTTCCAACTGAAATGGCCGGGCTAACAGTCGGCGAGAGCAACACTGCGCTTTCCGGAGTGGACACGGCCATGCTCTCGAAACAAATCGAAAAGCAGTTCGAGAGCAGGGATGGTGCCTCGGAGAGCGCGGTTTTCCAGAATTCAGCTTCGAGATTTCAGGGAGTGAATGAGATAAATCTGCCCCAGATGGATAATTCTGCCCAGAACGGCTTTGCCTACCAAGATCCCTACCGCTCGGCCGAGCTTGCCCAAAATATGCGGGAGCAGCTCACTGGCGGCGCAACGAGGCAACTAGTCCTCGAGATGGAACCGGATGAACTAGGAAAGATCAGCATCAAAGTTGAGGCGAAAAAAGATGAGATCTCAGTTGTGGCGGTTACGCAAAGCGAACCCGCAAGGCAGGTCCTCATGAAGCATTCACCTGAGCTTCGTCAGGACCTCCAGGACCAGGGACTTATGCTCGAGAAATTCATGGTTGATGTTAACCGCGAGAAATCAGGTGGAGGAAATTACCCCGAACAAAACAGTCCTAAAGGAAAAACCCCGCCAGTTCCCCAGACGGCAAAAATCGGCAGTGCACAGGCCGCAACGGGACCCGCCTATATCAGGAAAACGGACGGCCAATCGCGAATCAGCATTTTTGCATGAATTAATTGGACCAAAGTGTTTCTTACGAGGAAGACCGGGCGCTTGCAAGGACTTCGAAAATCCGGCTTTCCGGCCCTGTGATAAAGACCCGGGAGGTTTCCGGATGGAAACCAAATGGAAACTATAGCCGGTCAAATTTTAGTTCGGAGGGGGTCCTTTTAGCTCCCGGTACAGGTTCGGGGCTGGCGGTGTCAATCCCGTAACCTGCGGTCATGGACAGATCAGGGGTAGCGTCCAGATCCTGTGCTGCTCAACATAAGTAATTGATATTATTATAAATTAAAATGACAAAGGCGGCCGAAGCCGCCTTTGTTGTGTGTCCTGAGTCCTTTTTGCCGAAGAATTTCGCTGTCATTATCTTATCAGGTTCACCACTGTCTGGAGCAGAGTGTTGCCGGTTTCGATGGATTTGGAGTTTGCCTGGTAGTCGGCCTGGTAGTCGATCAGGTTGACCATCTGGGCGGTGAGGTCCACGTTTGAACCTTCCAGCGCTCCGGATATTATCGTGCCCGCCGTGTCGGACGTTGCCCCGGCGGCCCCTGACACCGGGTTTGCAATGGTTGTGGTCCCGACGTTGCCGCCGGCCATGAAATCATTTTTTCCCTGCCGGATGAGACCGTTCGGGTTCGAGAAGGTCGTTATCCCGATTGTGTCAATGTAGGTCGCAGTGGTGGCGCCTGTAAGGATCCCGGTAATATTCCCAAACTGGTCGACGGAAAGATCGGTGGTGCCCGGGGCAATTGTAATGGGGGCTGCACCGGAGTCGAGTACTTCGTTACCACTCATATCGGTGAGAAGGCCGGCCCCATTGACCTGGAACGATCCATCCCGGGTGTAAGAGACTGCACTGCTGGTGGGATTTTCGACGGAGAATAACCCAGCGCCCTGGATCATCACATCGGACCAGTTCCCGGTCTGTATTTCCGAACCGGTCTGGAAATCGGACGTAATGCCGAGCACTGACGAGCCTACGCCCTGCGCCGTAGGGGCGCCGTCTGTAGTTGAGATCAGTCCGCTCACAAGATCGCCGAAGTCTACCGTATTGGATTTAAATCCCGTGGTATTCGCATTGGCGATGTTGTCGCTAACGACCGAGAGGGCCGTATTGAAGGTATCGAGTCCTGCAAGTGCTGTGTACATCATGTCTGCAGCCATTTGTTTCTCCTTTTCCTGTTTTTAGATAAATTAATCGGATTCTTGTATTCAATGCCTTTACTGGATTGGGTGTCATGCCGAGCGGATCAAAAATCCGGCTCAACGGATTTCACTTTTTCAATTCGTGCTGCTCTTACTGGTCACCGCAAAGACGTTCGCCACCGGAACCTGGATTCCGTTGGGTCCCGACAGAGTATATGTCGGGGGGTTATTGTTAAGGTTGCATGAGTAAACCTGCCCGCTGACGCCGGTCTGAACCGTCGAGGAAGTTCCGTCGGAGGCTGTTGCCGTGACAGTGCAGGTGTAGGCGCCGTCGGCCATCTTGTTCCCGCTCGAGTCGGTTCCCGTCCATGGCACGGAGTAACTGCCCGCGCTCTGAGAGCCGACGTTTATAGTATTGACCACCGCGCCAGTGGAGTCGGTTATGGTAGCGGTTACCGTGGCGGGATCGGTGAGCGTGTAGGTGAGTGCCGAGGGGGCGCCTGAACTGACGTTGATTGTGCTGCTCTGGGCGCTAACCTGCTGACCGATAAGCGATGCAACCTCCCCATTATTTATGGCCGCTGTATATTGCTGGAGATTGCCCAAAAGCGTCGCAGACTGGCTCAACTCCTGAACGGTCGTAAACTGCGCGAGCTGGGCGGCCAGTTCGTAAGACTGCATCGGGTTGGTCGGGTCCTGATTCTGCAACTGGGCGAGGAAGAGAGTCATGAAAGAGTTCGCGTTCAAGGAGTTCGCGGAGCTGTTGCTGGACGTCGCACCCGGGGCAGTGGTGAGCCCGGAACCGATACCAAAAGGCGACTGAGCGCTGGTTGTTGCCGTTGTAGCCGTTGTTGACATTATGATCTCCTCTCAGAGCAGTTAGAGAGCAATGGTTCGAATTAGGCGCCCAATTAACGAGCAAGAGTGATACCAGCAGAAGGTTATTATAAAAACTAAATTATTTCGATAGGTTGCGGTCTAGGCGTTTTCGGTATGAGGTATGCGTGCGGGAAATTTTTTCTCACAGACAATGCACATTTTTCCGGATTAAATTAATTGAGGTATTTAGAAATTGAGGACACCAGTTACTGAATTCTTGAATCAACCATGTCAAAAGGTTGACCCGAATTCTGTCCACCGAAACAAAGCCGATGCAAATCTTCTGCATCACTTCACACGACTCCCCGATCCTGCGAGCGGGAAAGTGCGCGGCCCTTGCTCTCTGTGGCTTTGTGCACAGCCGCGCGCCAAAAACCCGACTTGCCGGCCTTAGTATTTTGCCCTCAAAGCCATAGCGTTTCTCACGCTTTGAGTTATGGCATGCTCATTGCTGGTTCTGTCTGCCCGGAAGCTCATTAACGTCCGAATGGAATTTTACCGCATATAGGAAGGGCCTTGAAAAATGCCTCCTGAAGAAGAAAAGAAGGAAGTCCAGGAAGAAAAACCCAAATCAAAGAAACTGCTGATCATCATACCTCTTTTATTAGTGCTGCTGGGCGGAGGGGGAGCGGGCGCCTACTTCAAGTTTTTCAGGACGCCCGATGAGGGGACGCAGGAAAAAAAGCAGATAGAGAACGCCGCTTATTATGAAATGGACACCTTCATGGTCAATCTGGCCGACCAGGGCGGGAAACATTTTCTGAAAGCCGCGATCAAGCTCAAGGTGAGCTCGCCCGGTGTGATGGAAGAGTGCAAGTCGCGCAATTTCGAAATAAGAGATCTCGTTCTGACGCTGCTCACAAGCAAAGAGTCCGATGAGGTTATGCGATCGGAAGACAAGCTGGTTTTGAAGAAACAGATAATGGAGACTCTAAACCACATTCTTCAAAAAGGGCAGGCCCTGGATGTTTATTTCACCGATTTTCTGGTCCAGTGAAGGCGGTCAGTAAATACTATGGAAAAGATACTTTCCCAGGATGAGGTCGATGCCCTGCTAAAGGGGCTATCCGACGGCGATATCGAAACCACCAAGGAAAGCGGCGCCGCCACCCCAGAGAACATTCGTATGTTCGACTTGGCGAACCAGGATCGGATCGTACGCGGGCGCATGCCTACCCTAGACATAATTAACGACCGATTTGCCAAAATCCACCGCATTTCACTTTCCGGTTCACTGCGCCGGATGCTGGACATAAACGTCTGCCAGGCCGAGATGATCAAGTTTGGCGAATTCATCCGGACACTGCCAGTGCCGACGAGCCTACATATTCTGAAGATTGAACCGCTCAGGGGGCACGTCCTGTTCATGATCGAAAGCCGCCTCATCTTCAACCTGGTCGACTGTTTCTTCGGCGGCACCGGCAAGGGCAGCTACAAGATAGAGGGACGTGATTTTACGTCGATCGAATACCGTGTGATAGACAAGGTGGTAAAACAGGTCCTTCAGGACCTCGAGCAGGCATGGCAGCCGGTTACGGCCGTTTCGTTCAATTTTGTCAGATCTGAGGTAAATCCCCAGTTTGCAACGATTATCCCTCCAACCGACGTTGTAATAGTGGTTCGCTACGAACTCGAAATGGACCGCATGATGGGAAGAATGGCCCTCGTGCTCCCATACTCCACCATCGAACCGATAAGGTCGAAGCTCTACGCGAGCTTCCAGAGCGACCAGCTTGAAGTTGACGAGGAATGGATATTGCGTCTGAGAAAACTCCTTCACGACGTGCCGGTAGAGTTGGCCGTCGAGCTGGGCAGCACCACAATAAAGGGCGGGGACCTGATGAATATGGAAATCGGCGACGTCATAGTGCTCGATAATGATGCCAGCAGACCGCTTGTTGTGAAAGTGGAAGGAGTGCAGAAATTAAGGGCGACTGCGGGAATCTGCCGTGGGAATATGGCCTTTCAGGTCCAAGGCGAAGTTGGCAACAGTGATTAGGACCTGGTTGTATAAGTGCGCGTAACAAATTTCAGTCTGTCACCCCGGCGAAAGCGGGGTTCCAGAGGATTTCACGAGATGAAAAAGGAGATCTGGATTCGGGCCTGCGCCGGAATGACGAGATCAGTGTGTTCCGCTGAATCAAGAACGCCAATTTACGCAACTCCGTATAGCAGGCCAGATTCTGTCTTTTGAATGGGAAGGTAAAAGAAATGGAAAATGAACAAGCTCAATTCCCGAAGTTGGAAAAAGGCGGTGGACAAAAGAGCATAAAGGACCTGGATTTCCTGCTGGACATCCCCCTTGAAATCTCGGTTGAACTGGGCCGCACGAAGATCCTGGTCAACGATTTGCTCCAGCTCGGCCAGGGCTCTGTTATCGAATTGACCAAGCTGGCCGGCGAGCCCCTCGAGATTCTGATAAACCAGAAGCTCATAGCACGAGGCGAGGCCGTCGTTGTCAACGAGAAATTCGGGGTGAGAATAACTGACATCGTCAGCCCGATGGAGCGAGTAAAACAGTTGGGATAAACAGTTTCCATCCGGAAAGGGGCGGTGGGACCGCCAGCCAGGATATCGACGCTCCGCGAGGCACATCGCCGGAGAGCGCCAGCAGTCGGTATGCCGTTTCTTTTGCTGAGTGTTGTATAAAAGTCTGTCTTACGAGGCTCATCCAATGGAATCAGGATTGCTATTTTTGAAGACGGCGGGCTCTCTGGGGCTGGTCCTGGGCCTTTTGTTCGCCCTCCTCTACGCGCTTAAGCGATGGGGAAATCAGGCGAAGAGGCCAGCCTCGCAAGCTATGATGGAAGTCTTGTCCAAACAGTCTTTCGGGCCTCGCCATCACCTGATCCTGGTCAAAGTCAGCGGGGAGCGCAAAGTCCTTGTCGGCGTCTCGCCTCAGAACATGAGCTTTCTGTCCTTAAATGCGCCGGCCCCGTCCGGCAAAAACTCTTTTGACGATGCGATCGAGAATATATGAACCTCCGCCACGAAAAAAAAAGTCAGCGACTCCGAGCCCGACCGGCTTTTCTCGCGTTAATTTGCCTTATTGCTCTTCTTGTCTTCCTATTTCATCCGATCCCTTGTTCTGCTGAGGGAATCGATCTTCCCGCCGTCAATTTTCACCTGGACGACGCCAAGGGGCCCCAGCAGATATCCGGCGTGCTCCAGATCATTTTCCTTTTAACAGTCGTGTCGCTTGCGCCCGCAGTTCTCATTTTGATGACCAGTTTTACCCGTTTCGCAATCGTATTCTCTTTCCTGAGGTATGCGCTCGGAACGCAACAGTCGCCTCCCAACCAGGTCATAGTCGGCCTGGCGCTCTTTCTCACTTTTTTCGTAATGCAGCCAGTGTGGCAGAGAATTCACGAGGAAGCAATAGTGCCATACGAACAGCACAAGATTTCGGGCGAAGAATTTGTGAACCGCGGCATAGCCCCTCTCAAGGAATTCATGTTCAAACACACCAAGCAGGCAGACCTGGCCCTGTTTGTTTCGATGTCGCAAAAAGAAAAACCGCAAAACGCCGAAGCTGTTTCAATTATGACCATAATTCCGGCTTTCGTAATAAGCGAGCTGAAAACGGCCTTCCAGATCGGGTTTATGCTCTATATTCCGTTCATAATACTGGATATGGTCGTCGCCAGCATCCTTCTTTCGATGGGCATGATGATGCTGCCGCCAGTAATGATTTCGCTTCCGTTCAAGCTCATGCTTTTCATCCTGGTGGACGGCTGGAACCTGCTGATCGGATCGCTCGTAAAGAGCTTCCAGTAAAGAGGAAAACAGATGAACTACGAGTTTGTCATCGCATTCGGCAGGCAGGCCATTGAGACAATGCTTCTCGTAAGTCTGCCCGTGCTTGGCCTCAGTATGGCTGTTGGGCTGATAATAAGCGTATTTCAGTCGGTAACTCAAATTCAGGAAATGACGATAACTTTTGTGCCAAAAATCTTCGTAACCTTTCTAGCGCTGTTGCTCTGCGGTTCCTGGATGCTTGGAAAGCTCGCAGGTTTTTTGCGCGAAGTTATCCTCAACATTCCGAACCTGAGATGACCCACTATGTTGTCTTTAAACGTCAATATCAGCGAGCTTGCCATCCTGCTATCAATTCTGCTTCGCATCAGCATCATTCTTTTCATGCTGCCCATCTTCAGTACAGCCGGAGTGCCGACAGCCGTAAAAGCCTTAATTGTACTCTCCTTTTCCATAATGCTCTTCCCGGTTATCCGGCAAAACATCAAGCCCCTTGAGCTAGATATGGCCTCATTGGCTTCGGTCATTATAGGCGAGCTTATATATGGAATACTGTTTGCCCTTTCGATGCTTCTTATAATCAGCGCTTTCCAGTTGGCGGGCGAACTGATCGGCTTCGAGATGGGATTTGGATTTTCGCAAACCGCAGACCCACAGACCGGCGCCAAGTTTACGGTCCTGTCCGTGTTGACGCAACTGCTCGCGACCATGATTTTTCTTTCTATTAATGGACACCACATAATCCTGAAGATCCTGGTCGATAGTTTCAAAACCATCCCGATCGGCTCATTTGCACTCGATTCGGGTATGTTTACGAAAATGCTGCTGCTTTCGGGTATGCTGTTCATTTTGGCGGTGAAGCTGGCCGCTCCGGCCCTTGCCGTACTGATCCTCACTCAGATCGGCTTCGGACTGATGTCGAAGTTTGCCCCGCAAATCAATATCCTGGCCACCAGCTTTCCTCTGACGATCACCTTGGGCATGTTCTTCCTAGGCCTCACCATGATCTTCTGGGGAGAGATGGGAGCCCAGTCGTTTACCCGGCTTTTCTACTTTCTGGAGAATTTCTCGAAATAACCGGCGGTAGGCTGAAGCAAAAGAGAGGCTGAAGCAAAAGATAGGCTGAAGGCTATGGCTACCGGATGGGACCTTTTTGACGTAGAAAAATCCCGGCCCTGCGGCATTGTCGCGCGGAAAAACCCAGCCCTTACGATGCAAAAATCCAAACCTCAGGTATGCGTTTGCCGGATGAGCCAAATAAGTTTCGCCGCTGTGACAGCCGTCAAGCCCCACTCAGTCTTTGTTTATCTCTGCACCCTCTGTCCGCAGTTCGGGTTCGGGTGAATTGGAACGGTTTGCGCATTAAGCAATGGCGGGGGAACCGCGGATATCCTTGACCGCCATTGGAAAACCCCCATTCCCCTTCGGAAGAGGGTGGGAACAGCCGCGAACTTCCGTGCACAAAGGCGGGGACTGTTGCGATCGGCGGCAGCACAGGGTTTGCAAGCGCACTATCAGGAACGGACAAAAAATTGACCGGCCAAGCAATTTTTGACATCACTACCCAAATGAGAGTGCGAAATTATTGTTTTGCCTCTACCGGGGTGACGGCCTTAGTGGGCAACGGCTCGGGTCCGGGGCAGGCTTTGCCGGGGTGACGGCCATATACCAAGTTCAAGAGCGGGCGGGGAGTTTTGGACGTAGAAAAATCCCGCCCCTACTTCCGGGGCAGGTTTAGCCGGGGTGAGGTCTATAGGATTTTTCGCCCTGATGTGGGAATTGCAATCCTTTTTTATCACCTATAGCTGAAAGAGCAGCGAATTGGCGCAGACAGTCCAGGAAAGAACCGAACTGCCAACCGCAAAACGGCAGGGCGAGGCGCGAAGGAAGGGGCAGATCCCCAAAAGCCGCGACCTGACATCCGTAAGCGTCCTTATCACCGGTGGAGTGGCAGTTTATCTTTCCCGGAATCTCATCTTCGACAATTTCCGGCAGATTCTCCAGTCCGCCTGGTCGAAAGAGTCCTTTTCGACTCCCGGCTACTTTGCCGCCTCCGGGTTTTTCACGAACATTTTAACGTCGATTTTCATTATGCTTGCGCCCGTTATCCTTCCGATCGTAGCCACGGCAGTGATTCTCAACCTGGTTCAGATAAAGGGATTTATCGTGTCCTTCGAGGCCTTGCGGATGAGCTTCGGGAACCTCAATCCGATGGGCGGCCTTAAGAGGTTGTTTTCACTCAGGTCTTTGACCGAACTTATCAAATCCGTTTTCAAGCTGGCGATAGTCGCATATGCGGTGTACTCGGTTCTGTGGCCCGAGCGCGTTGCGTTATCCGAACTGGCCGGGCGGGAGGTAGCCGATTTTTTAAACCTTACGGGAACGCTTGCCCTCAAGCTATTGCTTCGAGTGGCCGGAATCATGCTCTGTCTGAGCTTCGTCGATTTCCTGTACCAGAAATGGCAGACCAGAAAAGACCTTATGATGACTCGACAGGAGACCAAGGAAGAGCACAGGCAAAGCGAAGGAAACCCACAGATAAAGTCAAAAATCCGCACCATCCAAAGGTCGCTCGCCAGGCAGCGAATGCTCTCGAAGATACCGAAGGCAAGCGTGATTATCACCAACCCGACTCATTTTGCGGTGGCGCTGCATTATGAGAGCGGAATGGAAGCGCCAATTCTGGTGGGCAAAGGCGTGGATTTCCTTGCCCAGAAGATCATTGCCACAGGCAGGAAGTACGGTGTTTCAATAGTGCGCAATCCTCCTTTGGCACGTGCTTTGTATAAACAGGTTAAGCTCGAGGAGACGATACCTGTAGAACTCTACAGAGCTGTGGCAAAAATACTGGCTTACATCTACCAGCAAAAACAATGGACGCGGCGGAATCAGAATGGCTAAGGCGGAAGCTGGACAGAGTCTTTTGAGCGATCGTCTGAAAGGGATTTCAGACGGAGACGCCCTGATGGGCATAGGGATGGTCGCCATCCTGTCCGTCATGCTTTTGCCTCTGCCGAGCAGTTTTCTTGACGTTCTCCTGGTAATAAACATCTCGGTAGGGCTTTTGATCCTTCTCACGGCCATCTACAGCTACAAACCTTTAGACTTCGTGGTATTTCCGTCTTTGCTCCTGGTGACCACGCTTTTCCGGATCGCCCTGACAGTGGCCAGCACCCGGCTCGTGCTCCTTCACGGCCATGAAGGGACAAAGGCTGCCGGACTGGTCATCCATGCATTCGGCAATTTTGTAGTGGGGGGCAATTATGTAGTCGGCTTTGTCATGTTCATAATCCTGGTGATCGTAAATTTCATGGTGATCACCAAGGGTACGGAGCGCATCTCCGAGGTGGCGGCCCGGTTTACTTTGGATGCGATGCCCGGAAAACAGATGAGCATAGACGCCGATCTGAACACGGGGCTGATCGACGACCGCGAAGCGCGCAGGCGGCGGGAGCAAATCCGCCACGAGGCCGATTTTTACGGCACGATGGACGGGGCGAGCAAGTTTGTCCGCGGGGACGCCATGGCGGGCATTCTTATTACGCTGGTAAACATTTTCGGGGGTCTGGCCATAGGCGTTCTTCAAAACGGAATGCCTATATCGGAGGCCTTCCAGGTCTATACCCTGCTTACGGTTGGCGATGGACTGGTTGCGCAGGTCCCAGCGCTGATAATTTCTTCTTCGGCAGGCATCCTTGTGAGCCGCGCCGCCTCGGAAATGGGCATGGGCGCATCCCTTGGCAAGCAGTTCAGCGTACACGCCAAGCCGCTCCAAATCACGGGCGCGATGCTCTATTTTCTGAGTATTGTTCCAAGCTTTCCGGCAATTCCGCTGATCCTGGTCGGTACGGCCTTGTTCGTTCTCGCCTCATATGTGAGCCGGAAGCGCAAAGAGGAGCAAGGTAAACAAGAGATCCTCGAGATCGATGGCGCAAAACCCCGGGAAGGTTCGGACCTTCCGCCTCTGCTTGATATTCTCGAACTGGAACTAGGCTACGGGCTTATTCCGCTGGTCGATGAATCCCAGAGCGGAGACCTGCTGCCGCGTATCAAAGCCATACGGCAGCAACTCGCTCTCGATTACGGGATTCTTGTCCCGGCTTTGCACGTAAGGGACAACCTTCAGTTGAAACCGGCGGAATACAGGTTGCTTCTCAAGGGCAACCCGGTCGGAAAGGGTGAAATCATGGTCGGGCATTACCTGGCCCTGAGCACAGGTGAAAGCAGCGTAGAAATAAAGGGCATCCCGACCAGGGACCCGGCATTCGACCTGCCGGCCGTGTGGATCCCTGAAAACCGGCGGGAGGAGGCCTCGAGGGCCGGCTACACGGTGATAGACCCCTCGACTGTTGTGGCCACTCATCTAACCGAGCTGTTCAAAAAGTACGCAGACCAGATGCTGACCCGCCAGACAGTGCAGCAGTTGCTCGACAACCTCGCGCTCCAGCAGCCAAAGCTGCTCGATGAGCTTGTGCCCAACCTGCTCTCACCCGGAGTCATTCAAAAGGTGCTTCAGAATCTTATCCGTGAGGGAGTGACCGTTCGAGATCTGCAATCGATCTGTGAAACTCTGGCCGATTACGGGGCGGCCACTAAAGACCCGGATATTCTTACGGAATATGTACGCCAGGCCCTGGCACGCACTATCACACGTCCTTATGAGACCGACGATCAGAAATTCCCGGTCCTGTCGCTCCAGCAGTCCCTGGAGGAAAAACTCACGCGCGGAATCCAGAAGTCGGAGCACGGCAGTTTTCTTAGCCTCGACCCCGGATTCCTCCAGCAGTTTCTCCAGGCGACCAGCGACGAGGTCAAACGCTCGGTGAGCATGGGATATCACCCTGTGCTGCTCTGCTCGCCTGCAATAAGGCGCCACCTGAGAAAGCTCCTCGAGCGCTTTTTGCCGGATGTGACGGTGATCAGTCACAACGAGTTGAGTAATTCCCTTGAAATCCGTTCGGTCGGCATAATCAGGATGGACTATGCAGGTTAAGATTTTCAAGGCCCCTACGATGGAAAAGGCCCTGTTCGAGGTCAAAAAGGAGCTCGGACCGGACGCTATTATCCTGAGCAGCAGGAAGGGAGAGTCGGGGATCGAAGTCAGCGCGGCTCGAGAGCAAGAGCCCGCCCCTGCCCCCGACAATCCAGCGAACGGGGATGCGTCGGCCGAAATGCTAAATGGCATTCAGGAGATAAAGAGCTTCCTCTCGCTCCTTATCTCTTCGAAGGACCAGTTGGCCCAGTTCCAGGCAAACCAGCCAGTGGCCGAGCTTTATCATTCTCTTCTTGTTCGCGGTCTGGACGAAAAGCAGGTTTTCATTCTTCTGAGCAAGGCGGTATCGGACCTTGATGGTCAGCCGTGCGACAGGCGCCACATTTATGAAGCGTTCTGCAAGCGATTTGTCTCGAAAATCAGTTGCGCCAGGCCATTCAGAGGGATCTCCGGTTCGAACGGTCCGGCCGTTTTCACTTTTTTGGGACCTACGGGGGTTGGAAAAACGACGACTCTGGCCAAACTGGCGGCTTATCTGAAGATAAAGCGCCAGATCGGGCTGGGAATCATTTCGCTGGATACGTACCGCATTGGGGCAGTAGAACAGCTTCAGACTTACGCCAGCATCCTGGAAGTCCCCTTCCGCGTGGCCCAGAGCAAGACAGAACTCAAGGGTGCGCTCGACGATTTCAGGCGTTGCGACGCCGTGCTAATCGACACTACGGGCAGGAACTATCTAAACCTCGAGCATGTGCGGCACCTGCACTCGCTGTTTGAGAACGCTCAGAGACTGAGCCATTTTCTCGTCTTAAGCGCTACAGCCAAGGACGAAGACCTGCAGCAGACGATTCTTCATTTCCGAGAAATCAATATCAACAGTCTCATCTTCACAAAACTCGACGAGACGTTTCACCACGGGTGCATTCTCAACCAGTTGCTGAGGTTCAATTACCCGGTCTCCTATATGGGTACGGGGCAAAGGGTACCGGAAGATATCGAAGCTGCCACTCAGAAGCGGTTGCTTTCGTTCTTGCTCCCGGCCGGCAATCAGACTGCATAAAAGGGGTAAAAGATGGATCAGGCGGTAGGACTTAGAAAAAAGGGAAACAACGAAATCAAAATGGGCAGCGCCGTTTCCTCAGCCATATCGGCGCTGCAAAAGCCAGTGAGGGTAATAGCGGTCGGCAGCGGAAAGGGCGGGGTCGGGAAGAGCAACGTGGTGATCAATCTTGCGGTGGCCCTGGACCGGCTGGGGCTCCGAGTGCTTATAATGGACGCCGACCTGGGACTGGCCAATATCGACGTCCTTCTAGGGCTCACTCCGCAGTACAACATGAGTCATGTGTTGAGCGGGCAAAAACGGCTCGATGAGGTCCTTGTCGATGGTCCGGGCCGTGTGAAAGTCATGCCTGCCAGCTCGGGCGTGCAGGAACTCACCAAGCTCACCGACGATCAGAAGCTGCTTTTTCTCGAACTGCTCGAGGGTCTGGAGACCGACATCGACGTCCTGCTCATAGACACCGGTGCGGGAATCTCGGATACCGTACTCTATTTCAACCTGGCGGCCCACGAAAGAATCATCATAGTAACACCGGAACCGACTTCACTCACCGATGCATACGCTCTGATAAAAGTGCTCTATTCCAGGCACGGCGAACGTCATTTTCGAATCCTTGTCAACTCCGCCACAAACGAGTCCATGGGGAAATCGGTTTTCGCAAAACTGAGCAAGGTCGCAGATCACTTTCTGGATGGACTTTCGCTCGATTACGTGGGGACGATCCCCCACGATACGTCAGTAACCAGATCGGTGCTGCAGCAAAGACCTTTGCTCGAGGTTTTTCCCGAAGCACCAGCGTCGAAGGCTTTCATGCAGATAGCCAAGACTATCTGCAGGACCCGTCCCAACGTAAACCAGGGTACGATTCAGTTCTTCTGGAAACGGCTCTTCAACGTTTAGGAAAAAGGGAATATCCATATGGAACAGAGCGCCAATACGGCTCGCAAAAATCCTTACGGCAACCAGGTAGCAGAATCATTTGCAACCCAGAGTGAAAGGGACAAGGCTGTGATGGAACACAGCGACCTCGTCAGGTATATCGCTTTCAGGCTCATTTCGCGGTTGCCGGACCACATTGCCGTAGAAGACCTCATGAGCGCAGGGGTCCTGGGGTTAATCGACGCCATCGAGAAATACGACTCCAGCCAGGGCATCCCATTCGAGTATTACGCAAAGATCCGCATAAAAGGGGCAATGCTCGATGAGATCCGTTCTATGGACTGGGTACCAAGGTCGCTTCGGCAGAAAAGCGGTCAACTGGAGAAAGCCTGCGTAAACCTGGAACAAAGGCTGGGGCGCGATCCCACCGAAGAGGAGACTGCAGCGGAGCTGAACCTGGACATGGGAGAATTTCATAAGCTTCTGGATGAAATAAAAGGCATCTCTTTTTTGCCCGAAAATATCCATGACTTCGTCCGTGAAAACAGGGAATCCCACATGTTCTGCTCCGGCTCAGAGGAACTCTTCGACGCAACCTACAGGCAGGAAATCCGCGTTCACCTGGCCGAAGCCATTGCCAGTCTTGCCGAAAAAGAGCAGCTTGTCCTGTCGCTCTACTACTATGAAGAGCTGACCATGAAGGAAATAGGCGTGGCTTTGGGGTATACAGAGTCGAGAATCTCGCAGATTCATACCAAGGCCGTGTTGAAGCTTAAGACAAGGCTGGCCAGAAGACTCAAAGCTGACGATCTGCCAGGATTTATCCAGAGTGAACTTCGACCGCCCAAGCCCAAGCATGTTCATCTCCAGCAGGCCTCCGTGACGAAATAGGTCAACGGTGGCTCGCAAGAAAGGCCCGCAGATGGGACCCAAACGGAAAACACCTGATGAGGACGCGAGGGCTGAAGCTGAAGAAAGAGACGAGGGCCGTCCACTCAAAGAGGATGTTTCCGAGTATCAAGTTCGGAAAGGGCTGAAAGAATCGCCGCTCGCCGAGGACGAAAGGGTCCGGGAAAATGAAGCGACTGAAGGCGAGGTTTATGACACGCCCCCTGAGAACGCAAATCCGATCCGCAAGCCAAGGCGGTTCAAAAAGGCTTTCCTTCTGGGCTCTGCGGCATTGTGCCTGTTTCTAGCGGCGGGCGGTTTTCTCTTATTCAAGTTCAAAGCGCATATCGGGCTTTTTGGCAACAGTGTGCAAAGACTCGAACCGGTGACCAGCATAATGCGTCCCATCCCCATGCCCAACTACCGGGAGATGCTCGATTTTCTGCTCGTCTACGAGGTTGAGGGTCAAAAGATGATTACAGCCATCAGAATGGAAGTAGGATACCTGGGTCCGACGCGGTATCAAAACTTCAAAGAACAGAACGTGGCTTTCCGTGATACGGTTTATTCTTTCCTTCTAAAGCAGAACATACCCGGAAACTCGGTAAAATCCTGGCATTCAGTCCTGGAGAGCGATCTTGCCGATTGCCTCAGGGTGAAACTGCCGCAGAGTTATCCGGACAAAATCCTTTTAACCCAGGTCGAAAACCTCTGAAAGGGTCCCTATGGAATTCATCACCAAGCTTGCTGGAAGTCAGATTTCCTTCAACAGCATGTTCCAGATTGGCGTCGATGTGATAATCCTTGGGCTGCTCGGGGTGATCCTGACCGTGAAAAAGCTCCGAATCTCGAAGAAAGATGAAGCGATAATGAAAGGCTTTGAAAAGATAGTAGAGGAAACGGCGCAAATATCCCAGAGGTTTGAACTCAATCTTGAAAGAAGGCAGGACCTGCTCCAGCAAATAACAGCCAAGCTCGACCAGCGCATTCATCAGGCAGAGAGCCTGTGTACCCGGCTGGAGACCGGGTTTTCCCGGATAACCACCGACAAACTTGCAGTTCAGCATCCTTCAAGCGCCGGTCCGCACCCCCACGGGGCCGACCAGCAAAAGGTCCTCCTCCTTGCCAGAAAGGGACTGGATGCCTCTGAAATAGCTAAAAGCCTCAAGAGGCCGGTTGGAGAGGTCGAACTAATTCTGAACCTGCAGAAGATAGCTTCTTGAAGAGAGGGAAGCAGGGAGCGGGTCGAACTCCTCAAAACTATTTATCCTGATCATCGACAGGTCAGGGAGACGGTTTTGGGAGAGGATGAGGGGCATTAGGAGTGGGGAGCAGGGAGCAGGAAGATTGAGGGGTTGAAGGGTTGAGGCGCTTAGGCCTGGAATCCGTGCTTTGTCCAGCAGCAAATTTCTAAAAACACGAGACACGGATGGACACGGATGGAGGTGGGTCGGACCGCGAATGCTGAATGATGAGTGATGAATGAAGTGGGATACATTATTCTCAGGATGGGCGTGGGACCTGTTCCGGATGCGCTTTGTTCATCTGCGGAGGCTGGAAATCCTTCTGATCTAAGTGTGATGTACATCTCGACAGAGGTGCGCGGGTAAGGGCGACTCAAGATGGAGAGAGACATGGCAAGGAGCGATTTTTACTCCTCATGGCCTTGGCCAGAGCCAAGCTGCACCACGGACCCCGCTGGAATCCCCATGCTTGTTGCGGGTGATTGGCGTCTTCGCCTCGCTACCGAATACGTAGGATGATAACTGCGGAGGCACCAACTCGTACAACTCATCCACCTTACTCATACCCCCACCGAGAACTACTATGTCCGGGTCCAAGATATTAATTGCATGGGCGAGGGATCGAGCCAAACGATTGGCATATCGCTTCAATACGGCCCTGGCAGCGCCATCTCCGTTGCGGGCCAGGGCGACAATCTGTGCCCCATTCAGCTTGACGGGCCTGTAACCTGTCAATTGAGGTGTTGTGCGGGCGTAATCGTCCGCAAAACCTGTTCCGGAGATCCATTTCTCGATGCAGGACAACTTCCCACACCAGCATGCAGGGCCCGGGTATTCCTCCTCATTCATCCAAGGGAGTGGGTTGTGCCCCCACTCACCGGCCACCAGGTTGACTCCTGCCCATAGCCTTCCGTCAATAGCAATACCAGACCCACAACCAGTTCCGAGGATCACTGCGAATACGACACGGTAGCCCGCACCCGCGCCATCGACCGCCTCGGAAAGAGCGAGACAGTTCGCGTCGTTCATGCACCGCACCTCGCGATTAAGGATGCGGCCCAAATCTCGGTCCAGGGGATGGCCGTTCAGTGCATTCGTGTTGGCGTTTTTGACGCACCCCGTTCGAGTCGAGATGGCGCCAGGAATGCCGACGCCGACAGTCCCGATCTGACACAGTGCCGATTCCGCTTCCGTAATCAATTCGGCGATGGCGGCAACGATGGCTTGGTAGCTGCTGGGGTCAGTATCGACCCGTTTCCGGTAGATTTCGGTCCCACCTTCGTCGAGTGCGATGATCTCTGTTTTCGTCCCTCCCAGATCGATCCCGAATCGCATCGATACACCCTCCACTACTAAGGAAAAAGGAGTTCTTATATCGAAAGTAGCTGCAACAACAGATGGAGTTGAACTGAGCCGCCAAATGGTAAATTGTGGCAACTATCAGGATTTATGAATAAACTTGCGGTTCGTTTACAGGTTTATAGACCAGCGCAAACTTGAACACAAGCCCGGATTCAAGCCATGGAAGTACCTTTTGAGATTCAAAACCGCCTTAAACCGGTCTTTTCGGTGCCGAAAACAGCATTCTAAGCCCTGAAGAATGGGGGGATTCGGTAATTTCTCCCATAGACGCAAAAACTTGTCTTGGCCCGTTTTTGTTGCCCCTTTTGCTTTTTGGACTTCCTACTTTGCGCTGATCTTTCACGACTCAAATAAACGTTCCACAGTCTTGCTTATAATGCTATAAAATTGGGTATGAGATATATGAACAACTCAAGCACGACACCCACAAACTCAGCTCAGTAAAATCCTCAACGTTGTTTTTCCTGTGGAACAGGCAGATATTTTAGCAATCGGGTCAAGCCAAGGCGTTTCCGAAGGCTTTCGCTTTCGGGATCAAAGAGAGGAAATTCCCGATGAGTCATAAACCAAGTTACGAAGAACTGGAAAAAAGGATTAAGGAGCTGGAAAAGGAAGCCCTCATGCGCAAATCGGCGCAGGACGAGGCAAACGTCCAACAGGAAACACTGGCCAGGGTATTTGAAGTCGCTCCCTATATCATGATGCTCGTCGACAAAGATTGCCGTGTAACGAACATCAACGATAAAGGTGTAGCTTTTTTAAGCAAGCAGCACGGTGGAATTTTGGGCCTTCTTTGCGGAGAAGTATTCAGCTGCTTAAATTCTTTGGACGGTCTGGGGTGTGGAAGGAACGAGGAATGTGCCAACTGTCCGGTCCGAACCAAAATTATGTATACCTTCGAGACCGGTCAGGACATCTGTGATGCCGAAGGCCGCTTGCCAGTGCGTAAGGGTTCGACGGATGTTGCCGTTGACGTGCTCATAAGCACTGCACTGGTTAAAGATAGGGATGCCAACAAGGTGCTCGTTACGATCACTGACATCACCGAGCGCAAACGGGCTGAAGAGGCGCTCCGTGAATCCGAAAATAAGTTCAAGAGCTTTGCAGAGCAGGCGATTACAGGCATCAATATCATACAGGACGGAGTCTTCAAGTACGTAAATCCCAAGTTCGCTCAAATGTTCGGCTACACTGTCGAAGAATGTCTGAACGAAATGCCTTTCAAGAACCTGGTCTATGCGGAGGATCTGGCCACGGTCGAAGAACAGGTCGGAAGGCGGGTAGCCGGCGAAGCCGAGTCAGCTTATTACACCTTCAGGGGGCTGAAGAAAAACGGACAGATATTCCACGCCGAGATTTACGGGTCGGCAATCGTTTATCAAGGAAAGCCGGCAACCACAGGGACTATTCTTGACATCACCGAGCGCAAGCGAGCGGAGAAGGCGCTGGAGGAGAGCGAGGAAAAGTACCGCGAACTGGTGGAGAATGCCAATAGCATAATCGTGAGAATGGACAACATGGGCAACGTGACCTTCTTCAACGAATTTGCCCAAAGTTTTTTCGGCTACAGTGCAGAGGAAATACTGGGCAAAAACGCGGTAGGCACTGTTGTTCCAGAATTTGAATCAACGACCGGCAGGGACTTGCGGCTGATGATTGAGGATATCGCAGCAAACGCGGATCGTTACGCCAACAACGAAAACGAAAACATGCGCCGCAACGGGGAGAGGGTCTGGGTTGCCTGGACCAATAAGCCTGTCTTTGACGAAAACGGCCTGATAAGGGAAGTCCTCTGCATTGGCAACGACATCACTGACCGCAAGCGGGCGGAAGAGACACTGCATGAGAGCGAACTTCGCCTTAGAACCATTTTACAAACGGTCAATGAAGGATTCTGGCTGATAGATAACGACACTGTAACTAAGGATCTCAACCCAAGAATGTGCGCTATCCTGGGCAGAAATCAGGAAGAGGTCTTCGGGAGGAAGATTTTTGATTTTGTAGATAGTGAAAATAAGGCCATCTTCGAGCAGCAGATGAGATTGAGGGCACAGGGAGAAGTAGGCACATATGAGATCGCCCTCTCTCGTCCTGATGGGTCAAATGTCTTCTGCCTGTTCAATTCAACGCCGCTTTTTGACGGGTCAGGGAACAAGGTAGGCTCGTTTGCAATGGTGACCGATATCTCCAAGCGTAAGCGGATAGAGGAGGCGCTGCGGAGATCTCAACGGCAATTGGCTGACATCATTGAATTCTTGCCGGATGCGACATTCATCATCAATAACGAAGGAACGGTTATCGGCTGGAATCGCGCCATGGAAGCAATGAGCGGAGTCTCGAAGAATGAAATGATTGGCAAGGGCGATTTCGAGTATGCTTTACCTTTTTACGGGAGCAGGAGGCCGGTGCTGATTGATCTTTTGTTCGCAAATGAAGCAAGGAAAATGGAGTACTATGACTCTGTTGCAGCGCTTGGTGACGGTATAGTTGCCGAGTCTTATGTGCCGGAGACATATGGAGGAAAGGGAGCATATCTGTGGGGTGTTGCAACCGCCCTGTTCGACGAGCAGGGAAATGTCACAGGTGCGATACAATCCATACGGGATATCACCGACCGCAAGCGGGCGCAGGATGAGCTGTTCAATTCGCGTCAGATGCTCCGGACAGTTTTGGACAACATCCCGCAGCGGGTGTTCTGGAAGGATCGAAACTCGATCTTTGTTGGCTGCAACAAACCCTTCGCCCTGGATTGCGGCTATGAGGAACCGGGTGAGATTGTAGGCAAGACCTCTTACGAGACCGCCTCTGCAACAATCGCCGACCTCTATCATGCCGACGATCGTGAGGTGATTGAGAGCGGGAGGCCCAAGCTCAACTATGAAGAACCGCAAATCAGGCTGGATGGCTCTCGGGCTTGGCTGATTACCAGCAAGGTGCCCATGTATGACCAGGACGGCCAGGTGACCGGTGTGCTGGGGACTTACGAGGACATCACCGAGCGCAAGCGTGCGGAAGATGCGCTACAGGAGAGCGAAGAAAGATACAGGATTGTGTTTGAGGGCAGTAGCCATGGCATTCTAGCGGCCGATATCGAGACGAAACGGTTTGTATTTGCCAACCCATCCATCTGTCATATGCTTGGCTACACTGAAAATGAGTTACTGGATTTGGGCATAGAGGATATTCATCCGAAAGATTCGCTGAACCTGGTCCTTTCTGAACTTGAATCTCAGTTGCGGGGGGAAAAGAAGCTGGCTTCTGCTCTACCGTGTCTGAGAAAAGATGGGACCGTCTTCTTCGCCGATGTTGCGGCTGAGTTAACCTCTATACATGGGCGTAAACTTACTGTCGGCTTCTTTTCGGATGTTACCGAGCGTAAGATGGCGAGGGAACAGATAGAAAGCATTGCGCGCTTCCTCGATGAAAACCCAGACCCGATTTTCAGAATATCTCGTGACGGCAAACTGCTATACGCCAACAGGAGTAGTGCGACTGTTTTGAAATCTTTAGGCTGGAAACCGGGCGAAACAATTACAGGCGATTGGCGGCAGCATGCGCTCGAAACACTCAGTTCCGGCTGTTCCAAAGAAATGGAACTGACATGCGAAGAGCTGGTTTACTCACTGATGTTGGTGCCCTTGACCGACTTGGGATATCTCAATATCTATGGGCACGACATCACGGAGCAAAAACAGGCGCAGGAGTCTTTGCGGGACAACGAGGCCATGTACCGAACGCTCGTCGAGAACATCCCGCAAAAGGTCTTCATGAAGGATGCGGACTCCTTCTATGTATCCATCAACGAGCACTTCGCCCGGGATCTCGGCATTCAATCCGCAGACGTTTTTGGCAAAACGGACTACGATTTCTTCCCCGGGGAGCTTGCCGACAAATACCGGGCGGACGACAAGCGCGTCATGAAGACGGGAGCGGCTGAGGAACTGGAGGAGCACTACGTATCGCAAGGCAAAGAAGTGTGGATCCAGACAGTCAAAACTCCGGTCAGAGACGTAAGTGGCAAGATCGTCGGTGTTTTCGGAACCTTCTGGGACATCACTGAGCGCAAGCAGGCGGAGGAAGCATTAAGCCTGCGAGAGTCTTACCTGACAGCCATTTTAGAAAATCAGCCCGGCTTGGTCTGGCTCAAAGATAAAGAGAGCCGATTTCTCGCCGTAAACGAGACCTTTGCTCGGACTTGCAGCGTGGTGAGGCCGGAAGAGGTTTTGGGAAAAACCGATCTGGACATCTGGCCAAGAGAACTGGCGGAAAAATACAGGAACGACGATAAGGAGGTCCTGACGACAGGTGCTCCCATTGCTGTCGAAGAGGTCATCAATGACAGGGGGGAGGTGAAATGGTTCGAGACATTTAAGACACCCGTACTTAACAAGGACGGCCAGATTCTTGGCACCAGTGGTTATGCTCGCGATATCACGGAACGCAAGCGAGCAGAAGAAGCACTACGGGAGAGCGAGGAGTTGTATCGAACACTTGTGAACTTATCCCCCGACGCCATCTCGGTGGCGGACCTGAATGGCTTGCTCACCTTCACTTCACCTAAGGCCATGCAGATGTTTGGGGATTCGCCTGATGACCAGATCCTTGGACGGAGTCTATTGTGTTGGGTTGCCCCGGAAGAGCATGAAAAGGTATCTACGAATATAATGCATCTTATGACAGAAGGGACACTCACCGCTACTGAATACACACTAGTGAAGAAGGATGGGACCCGCTTTATCGGAGAGGTCAACGCCGCTGTCATTCATTCTCCTGACGGTAGTCCAATGAGAATGATCGTAATTACCCGTGACGTCACCGAGCGCAAGAGGGCCGAGGAGGCGCTGCGGCTCAGCGAGAGGCGTCTTCGGAGGGCGGAGGTGGTGGCCTGCTTCGGCAACTGGGAGTTTATCCGGGGATGCGATAAAGTGAAGGCCTCCGAGGGTGCTAAGATCATTTACGGGTTGGAAGGCAGCGAGTGGTCCATAGCCGAAGTACAGAGGATCTCCCTTGCGGAGTATCGCGGCATGCTCGACAAGGCCCTTAATGGACTCATTGAGGAGGGCAAACCGTATAATGTGGAATTTAAGATCCGCAGGCCGAGCGACGGGAAGATCATCGATATCCATTCTATAGCGGAATATTCTCACGAGAAGGGGGTGGTGTTCGGCGTCATACAAGATATCTCCGAGCGCAGAGAGCGAAGGAGGAGAAAGAGAAACTGGAGGCTCAGTTGTTTCAAGCTCAGAAGATGGAATCGGTGGGACGGCTGGCCGGCGGCGTGGCGCACGATTTCAACAACATGCTTGGCGTGATCATCGGCCGGGCGGAAATGGCTCTGCAACAGGACGTCTCCAATAACAAACTCCAGCACAACCTCCAGGAGATCCTCAATGCGGGCCTGCGTTCGGCGGACCTGACCCGGCAACTGTTGGCCTTTGCCCGCAAACAGACTGCCGTCCCGAAGATACTGGATTTGAACGACACGATCTCGGGCATGCTCAAGATGTTGAGGCGGCTCATCGGCGAGGATATCGACCTGTCCTGGCAACCGGGATTCGATCTCTGGAAAGTTAAAATCGATCCCTCGCAGGTGGACCAGATTCTGGCCAATCTTGTGGTCAATTCCCGCGATGCCATTTCCGGAGTTGGCGCCATCACCATGATAACCGAGAACGTTGTGATAGATGATTCCAATAGGGCTGATCACCTGGAATTTATTCCCGGAGAATACGTCCTGCTGACTGTGACCGATACCGGGGAGGGTATGAGCCAGGAATTGCGCGAGAATATCTTCGAGCCTTTTTTTACCACCAAGGAAGTGGGCAAGGGGACCGGGCTGGGATTGTCCACCGTCTACGGCATCGTTAAGCAAAACGACGGTTTTATTTATGTTGCCAGCGAACTGGGAAAAGGAACCACTTCTAAAATCTACCTTCCTCGGTTCGAGGCCAAAACAGCACAGGTCGCCTCTGAGGAGATAGCCGGCGAGCGCCCGACAGGAACGGAAACCGTTCTGCTGGCCGAGGACGACGAAGCGATGCTGAACCTCGGTAAGGTGATTCTCGAAGACCTGGGCTACACTGTGATTGCGGCGCAGACTCCGGTACAGGCCATTCATCTTGCCCAGGATTATCCAGGAGATATTCACCTGCTTATAACGGACGTAGTGATGCCGGAGATGAACGGCCGAGAACTGGCGAAACAGCTTAGAACCAGCCGCCCGAACCTCAAGTGCCTATATATGTCAGGCTATACCGCCGATGTGATAGCACATCGCGGCATTCTGGATGAAGGGGTAGGTTTCATTCAGAAACCTTTCCTCAGCGATGATTTTACGGAAAAAGTCAGACAAGTGTTGGACCACGTGGATTAGATGGCTAAAGGATCGTGTCAGCATATCTCTCTTTAGAGTGGTAACTTGAGGAATCCACTCACCCCTCAAGGTATTTCGTCGGTCCCTATCTTTTTGATAATTTTGATGAAAGCGGTCCAAATGTTTCGGCAATTCTATTCGACACTTCTCAAGGTGCCTGGACAAAAAGTAAGAGCCGGGTGGGATCGAGTTCCCGGATCTCTGCAAGAGTGATGAAAATAGGAGTTGGAGTTACGATTAGTAGAAAATCTTTACCTGATATGTCCCTGCCAGGGCCGTCGAGAGTGTCGAAATGGCAAATGTCGTTTCTGTTTCAGCGACAAGGCTGGCGAAATTGGTTATTGCCGCAATAGGGGTGGTGGAGGGGAACGATGTAAGGTTGCCGGCGGTTTGCGTTCCGCTGCTGTTGGCGCCGATGAAGTTAGTGTTGGTGGTTCCAGGGCTGATCAAGGCTGCTATGATATAGCTTCGATAGGTGGTACGAAAGGAGAGGGAACGAAGCCACTGTCTGCGCCACACCTTTGCAAGCGAGCTGAAGACGGATACAAAAGATCGGCGGTACAGGTGAGCAACAGGGATATTTTCATTTTTTTAAACAAACAGGTACTTTTTGCGCACAGCCTGGTTTTCTCGCAGCTCCTCTATTGTTCCGTGATAGCGGATTATACCATTATCTATGATATAGGCCCTATCGCTTAAGCTCAATGCCACTTTCTGATTCTGTTCCGCCAGGAGAACGGTAAGTCCGTGCGCTCTGAACTCGCGGATTTTATCTTCCAGCATCGCGACCACCAGAGGGGCAAGGCCCTCAGTTGGCTCATCAAGCAGGAGGAAGTCAGGGTTGGTCACCAGAGCTCGGGCGATTGTGAGCATCTGGCGCTCGCCGCCGCTCAGGAAGCCTGCCTTTCGAGAACTGATTCCTTTAAGGAACGGAAAGAGTTCATAGACGCTTCTGCGGTCCCAGAGGTTTCTCCCTTCCGGCCGGCGTTCCGAGACCTCCAGATTTTCATCCACGCTCAAATCGGCGAAAACCACCCGGTCATCGGGAACGAACCCGATGCCCATACGCGCGATCTGGAAAGGTTTCATGCGGATAATAGATCTTCCCTTGAAAATTATCTTCCCATTCCGCGGAGGAGTCAGCCCCATAATGCTGCGCATAGTTGTAGACTTGCCCGCTCCATTCCTGCCCAGAAGGCAGACGATTTCCCCCTTGGCAACCGTCAGGGATACCGAGTTCAGAATATGGCTCAGGCCATAGAAAGTATCTATTCCTTCTATATCGAGCATCATGCCGCTCCGCACAGATAGGCTTCCCGCACGGCCGGATTTTCGCGCACCACTTCCGGATGGTCCTGGATAAGGGTCCTCCCGCACTGCATTACCATTATCTCATCGGACATGGATAATACGAGTTCGATATTATGTTCGGAAAAAAGGACCGTAAGCCCGAGTTCAGCGGATAATCTTCTGATTAGTTCAATGCACACCGCCGTTTCTTCGGGAGACATCCCAGCGGTCGGTTCGTCGAGGATCAAAAGCTGCGGCTTGGTGCCCAGCGCCAAGGCTATCTCGAGCACCTTTTGGTCGCCATAGGAAAGCGTGCCGCTGATCCTGTCGGACTTCTCACGCAGACGGACGCTTTCCAATATCTCCACCGTCTGTGGGACCGCCATGTTACGGGCGGCCCGAAAAATATTGCCGGCCTTCGTCTGATATGAAAGAACAGCTGCCTGGACATTTTCGAAGACCGTCATGCGACTGAAGATGTTGACGATTTGAAAAGACATGCTGATGCCCTTTCGGCAGACCTCATAGGGTGGAAGGCCACCGATAGGCTCGCCTTTGAAGAGTATCCGGCCGGAATCAGGTTTCAAATGTCCGGTGATAAGCTTGAACATAGTGGACTTGCCCGCGCCGTTGGGACCGATGACGGCTACTATCTTACCTTTTTCCACGTGCAGGTTTGCCCCGCCGACGGCACAAAACCTGTCAAAGGATTTATAGATCCCTTCGACTTTCAGCATCTGGTTCTCCCGCATGCCAGTGGCTGGTGGCCGGTCTGAAATGAACCTGCTCCAATGGGGCGCGTTTTTTTCTGACCTCTCTCCACCGGCCACTGACTACCGTCTTTTCGATAAAACCGAACATTCCTTCCGGAAGACAGAAAATCAGCACCATGAGGATTATTCCGAGGATCAGGGTCCAGTGCTCGGTGTACATCCCGGCAAAGGTCCTTAGACCCAGCATTATGCCGGCCCCGAACATAGGTCCCGGAAAAGTATACCAACCGCCTAAAAGGCACATTACCAGGACCTCCAGGGACAGGGTCCAGAACATCAGGTCCGGGACCACCGATGCCTCAACGACAACGTAAAGAGCCCCGGCGATTCCAGCGAAAAAAGCGGCCATCACCACTCCTTTGAGCTGGTGGAGACGGATATTCACTCCTATGGCTTCGCTACGTTCGGGATTGTCGCGAATTGCCTGGAAAATTTTCCCAAAAGGCGAGTTGACGATCCGGTACATAATGAACATGCACAAAACAACAACCCCGGCGGTAAAATAATAGGCCCCGGCGGTCGAGCAGATCGAGTCGGGGAGAGGGATTCCATGAATCCCGTCGCCTCCCCCCGTAAAAGAGTACCATCTGAATACGATCGCCCAAACGAGCGATCCCAGTGAGATTTGGAGCATACCGAAGTAAAGCTTTGACAGGCGGACGCAAATCGCTCCGATCAAAAAACCAAGAACGGATGAGGTGAGCGGCGCCGCCAGCCAGGCCAGCCATAGGGGCGCATGAGCCCTGGTGATCATCAATGCAAATGCATAAGCGCCCGCCCCGTAGAAAACGGCATGATGGAACTGGTACAAGCCGCCGTACCCGAGAACGAGATTGAGGCTGGTTGCAAAAAGACCGGTTACCAGGATCAAAGCCGCAAAGTATATGTAAAACCGTGGCAGCACCGCAGGAAGTAGAAATAGCAAGATTATGGCGGCAAGATATCCTGAGACGGAAAGCGAGAAGCAAGAAGCGAGAAGCTTTTTGCTCCATGCTGCATCCATTCGTTCTCGCTCCCTGTTTTTTGCTTCCTTCATGTTGTTCCCTGCAACGCCATTTGCTCTTGCTCCATTCGCCTTGCTCCTGCTCTCCCCTTCCCGGCTCTGCCTACCAAGTCGATTTGAGTAATCCGGCCGGACGCATAAGCAAGACAACGATAACCGCGGTATAAGGGAAAACGATGGCGAACTGCGGCCAGATCAGGACACCGATGGAATCGGTAAGGCCGAAAATAAGTGCTCCGAGAAGGGCGCCCCAGATGTTACCCAGTCCACCCATGATCACAATCAGGAATGCTTCTATGATGACAGTGTGATCCATGCCCTGGCTGATGTTTTGAGTAGGTGCGACAAGGGACCCTCCCAACCCCGCAAGGAAGCAGCCGATCATGAATACCGTCGCAAACACCCAACTAACATTGATCCCAACCGCTCCGACCATCTCTCGATTTACGGCAGCGGCACGAGAAATCTTGCCTATTTTCGTCTTGTTGGTCAAGAGCCAGAGGCCAAGCGCAACAACAGGCCCTACGCAGAGCAGAAATAGAGAATATCGAGGGAGATGAAAGCCGAATGATGAAAAAGAGCCCTGCAGAAATGCGGGAAGCGACAAGGACCGGTACTCGGATCCCCACACTATTTTCACCAAGTCTTCAAAAATGAGGGTAAGAGAAAAGGTAAAAAGAAGAAGCATGAGGTGGTCGCGTTCGTAGAGTCGGCTCAAAAGGGCTCTTTCCACGATCAGGCTGATCAGGGCGACAGCCAGCGGGGCCAGCACCAGAGCCGCGAAAAAGCCCGCGGCCCCTCCTCCCAGCGCCTGAGTGATCGAATAGGCCAGAAAAGCTCCCAGCATATAAAGGGCGCCATGGGAAACATTCGGGATTCGCAACACGCCGAGCACTAGACTTAAACCTGAAGAGACGATGAATAAAGTAGAGGTCTTGCTTAACCCAACCAATATCTGCTGGATGAGCGAGCTGAAGGTCAATTGAACGGCTAACTGCAACCTTTCTCCATCTTACGGAATCAAGAAGCGAGAAGCTGGAAAAATAAAGTGTCCCGCCGTCTTCCCAAACGCTCCCAGCTCTTAGATGCCTGCTCCCTTTTTCCTTATTGCTTTTCCCTGGCTTTTTTGATTTCGTCGATTACCGGCATGATCTGCTCACCCGGGATGACCTCGATATCGGAAGCCACCAGGTAATTGAATCCAGGCTCTTTCTTCGTTACCCCAATGAACATCGGCATGATCACCTGATGATCGTAAGCCCGCATGGTGACATCGCCAACCGGACTTGTCACGGTCAAGCCTTCAAGCGAATCGATGAATTTTTCCGCATCTATCTTGCCTGCCTTCTCATAAGCTTTCTTGATGAACTGGGCGGCGAGAAACCCGGAGAGCGCGCCTGCGTTAGGTTCGCGTTTATATCGCTCTCTGAATTCTTTGACAAAATCCTTATTTTCGGTGGTTGCAGGAAAATAGGAGTAGTAGACATCGGTTCCAAGGACCCCCTCGGGTCCTTCCAGCCCCAGGGATTTCCCGCTGTCTCCTGCAGTGTGCATGAAAAAGGGCAGATTCTCTCGAAGGTCGCTCGCTTTTGCGGCCTTCAGGAACGGCACGCAGTCACGGCCTCCTGTCGCTACGATCAGGCAGTCTGGTTTAGCCGGCAGGATTGCCGTAATGTAAGGCGTAAAATCGGGTTCTCCGACCTTCCACCAGGATTCACCCAGCAGGACGGCTTCAGGTTTGAGCTTCTTAAGATTTGCCCACAGTTCGTTGGCAACTGCATGTCCGTATTCATAATCGCTTCCGGCTATCCAGTATTTGGTATAGGGACGCTTGGCAAGACCGATTGCAGCCGCCTTTCCGATCATCGCGGTATTCTCATTGACAGAAAAAACATAGCGGTGCCCGCTTGCTCCCGTGATATTGTCGCTTTTCCCATAGGTAACCAGAAAAGGGATTTTCTCTTTTTTGCACAGATCTGATACTGCGAGGCTCAGGGCGCTGTTGATCGTCCCCATCATGAGGTCCACCTGCTCTTTCATGATGAGCTCTTTTGCTTCGGGGAGGCCGACGCCAACTTCGAATTTGTCGTCCCTCGTGATAACTTCCACTTTGTTGCCGAAGATTCCACCGGAAGCGTTCATCTTGTCCACCATCATGAGGAATGCATCGCGAACATCGTTGGAATAGAGGCTTGCTGGGCCGCTGTATGTGTCAACGATGCCGATTTTGATCGGTTTGGCGGCAAGGCAATGGCTTGAAACCAACAGAAAAAGGAACGCTTGTATCAAGACCCGCGCAAGCCATGATGTATTCATCGCGACAATCTCCTATTGAGGAAAATCTCAGGAACGGTTCCTTTACGCTGCAAAGCCTCTAAAACCAAGAACATAATGCAGTTATGTTGTCAAGGTGTTTCCCGGAACCACGGTCCTTTTGAGGATGGCGCGCAATTGACAATCCGGGATGACATAAGCAGTTGATTTTACTACATGTAGGTTCTCCAGGGTCTACTAATCCGATCCAGACATACCAAGTAGACAACCCATCTAATACGTGTACATACCCTCAAGGAGTTTTAATAGCTCCTGCCGGCTCGGGGTGGTGGGATCGGTCGCCATGTTTACGGCATCTCGCGATGTATAAAAGGCTATCTCCCTCAGAGCCTGTTTTGGGATTCCCTCTGCCTCCAGGCTTGGAATGAAGTCAAGCCTGGCGTAGAGTTCCAGAAGGCTTTGTTCCAGGTCGTCCTTGTGATTAAGGAGCTGCGCCAGATCTATGAACGCGTCCCGGCACGTTTCCTTGTTGGCCCTCACGAAACATAGGAGCCCGAAGAGGGCGGCGCGGCCGTGGGGGAGGTGGAAGCGGGCGCCCAGGGTATGGGTAATGGCGTGGCCGATACCCAGCCCCTTCAGGAAGGCGAGGCCCCCGCAGACCGCCGCCATGCACATATCGGTTCGAGCATCGAGGTCATCCGGGTTCTTATAGGCTCGAATCAGGCTGCGTCCGACCATTTTGGTGCCGGACAAGGCCATCGACTCGAACCAGGGGTGGTAGGGCGTGGCCAGAGAGACGTAACCTTCAATACAGTGCGAGAGGGCGTCTATGCCAGATTCTACAGTGAGTCTAGGGGGCATGCTCTTGCAAATAAGGGGGTCGATAACAGCGAGTTTGGGAATAAAATGGTTGCTCATCAAGATAAATTTGACGTCCCGTTCCCTGTCGGTGAGGACCGCGCAGGGGTTGACCTCGCTCCCAGTTCCCGAGGTGGTCGGGATGCAGATAACCGGCGGAAAGATCGGCTTGATCTTAGCGCCGCCCCCGACGAGGCTCTCGTATTCCCGAAGGTCGCCGCCATGGCTCACCCGAAGCCCTACCGTTTTGGCCGTATCAAGGGAACTGCCGCCGCCAAGTCCGATGATGCCATTGCAGGCGTTTTCCCTGTAGAGCCGCCCGGCCCGCTCGATCAGCTCAATCGGAGGATCTGGTTCAACCTCTGGAAACAGGAAGACTTCAATGCCGCTGCGTTCAAGGACATTGCGGACTTTGTCGGCCCGTCCGCTCGAAACCATAAAGGGGTCTGTGGCGAGGAACACCTTCGTGACCCCCAACTGGAGGATCTTCGGTCCCATGTTTTGCGCCACCCCCGCTCCGAGCATGATCTCAGGCATGGGCGGGATACGGACTTCCCAAAACTTTTGCTTTTCCTTGTAGGCGTCCAGCCCTTGCCATATTCCCTTGACCTCCGCTTCGTCCACGTCGAAGACGGAACCGGTCGGCTTTATCTTTTCCTCCCGTAAAAAAGTGGGCACAAGAGGGTCCATTCGGCTGAACTCGGCCTTCTCGTTATAAGCGAGTTGGTCGCGCAGGCTCTGTTTTCCCACTTCCATGATGTCGTCGGCGGTCAGATTGAGGCCGTAGCGGGCATTCATAAGTTCGGCGAAGAACGAATAGATTGATTCGCGTCCAGGGATGGCGTTGATGCAATATCCGAAAGCGTCGCAGGCTGCCGCCTGAATCTGCGAGCGAAGGGAGTTTTCCGCCTGTCTGGTTTTATCTTTCGGTATCCGGTAGGTGAGGCCCGCCGTATGGTCGGCCCCCATCGGACTTGTGAAATAGGTCATGCCCGTCCCTTTGGCGGAGCGGGCATCGTGTGCGGGGAGGGCTTGGCCTTTGAAAGCCGGGATGCGGCTGATGTTGAGATGCCGTGCGGTGGCAACCACCCCGTTTCCCAAGGCTTCGCCGAAAGGGGTCGCCAATTCGATTTCTTCCAGAAGGTGCAGGGCTGCTTGCCAGTCGCCGAACTGCATCCTGCCCGTATCGGCGGCCACCCCCAGAGCGCTGCCTGCCTCGATGGCGTCAATGCCGAGATCGTCGCAGGCAAACTTGAGCCTGGCGATGGCGTCGGGATCCGAAATACCCAGGTTAGTTCCCAGCAGGGCGATGTTTTCATATTCGTAAGCGGAACAGAGCCGTTTCCCATCCGGGCCGGGATAGACGATCGAGCACTGCACGACGCAGCCGGGCATGCATCCATGCATCTTCCCACCCCGCTCGAAGATGATCTTCTGAATACTGTTCCCGCTAACGGCAACGAAGTTTTCAGGGCAGCCGGAACGGTAGTTGTTTGCCGGCAGGCTTCCGTGCCCGGCGGAATTGGAGACGGCGAAGGGCGTGCCGAAGCGGTGGAAGAGACTGCAACCGATGTCGTGCTTGAGGATGTTGACCCAACGCCGGACACTCCGGTTGAAGGCTTCGGGGTCCGCAAAAGCCACCTTGGAGGCCCCAGTGGGATCGAGGATAACCGCCTTGAGTCCCTTCGCCCCCATGACGGCGCCGAGTCCGCCCCTGGCGGCCTGGCGCGACGGATCGCCGAACATATCCGTGAAGCAGACCGAGGCGCCGCGATATCTACGCTCGCCCGCGATACCCACTGAAATGATGGCCGTCTTATCTCCGAACCGCTCATGGAGGACTTGCGCCAAGGCATAGTTCTTCATCGCGCGATATTGATTCGAAGGGATCAGCTCCGCTTTGTCCTTGCCGATATAGAGGCAGTACAGATCGTCAGCAGCCGGTGCACCCATTACCACGACAGCGCGGATACCGAGCCTGTCCAGGATCTGTGCTGCGGGACCGCCCGAGTTCGCCTCTTTGATACCCAGTGTTAGAGGACTTTTGGCCCCGACGGAGATGCGTCCAAGCTGAGGCGCGCGTGTACCCGCCAGGGGACCGGCAGCGATGATCAGGTGATTGCCCGGGCCGAGGGGGTCGGTTTCCGGCGGGACCTCCCTGGCCAGGATCCTGGCGATCAGAGCGCTACCGCCCAGGTGCTTGCAGTCCGCTGGGAGATCTTCCAGCGTTGTCCTTTTCTCGTCCATCCGGACCCGCAGAATGTTCAACTGCTTCTCCTCTATTGCTTAAGACCAGTCATTGATAAACCCGGCACTAACAAATGATGGGACCTGATAAACATTATCCCCTCCGGGGTAAACCTGTGCAAGAGAATAGCGCACGAATCGTTGCCATAGCCCGGCTGGGTGTGTGCCAACTAAGCTCTTCCCACGCTCATTTTGCTAACATACTTGATCCAGTCACTTCCGCAGTAGCCCTCCGCAACGACGCGAAGAGGATATCCATCCCTTATGGGCAGTGCTTCGCCATTGACTCGGTAGGCAAGGAAAACTCGATTGGCAAGAACATCAGCCAATGGAAACTCTCTTTTGTAAGTGTCCTCCGGCCCTGAATAGAAGATTATGTGTGTAACGCCACGTTCCATCACCGCCCTACTGAGCAAATCCTTCATTGACACGCCTTGCCATCGACCGTAATTGGCAAAAAAGCCTGGACAGATCAGGAGAACGTTCTTTTCAACGGACGGGAGGGATAGAATTTCCGTGTAGGTGAGTTGAAGCGGCGCTTTGACTTTCCCCGCAACTCCCAAACGCCATTCCTTCATGTCCACTTCAAAGTCCGCGAGACCCATCGTCTCAAAATCCCTAAGGGGAGTGATTTCCAGATTCCTCGTATCCAATGATTCGGGATCTTTGTCGATCAAGGTCTCTCTTTTCGTTCCCTGAGGCGGTATGACTCTCTCGGCGTTCGAGTACGCCCAGCGAATGGGCAATGCCAGATAACATAAAAAGACGCCCGTACCGGTTATAAGCTTGAGCAAGACTTTGAAGAATTCTCTGCGTGTGTCCATGAGACATCCTTAATTGATCGCCGCCACGTAACCATGTTTGGAAACTATAAACAAATGATTCGGAAAGAGCGAAAATTTTTGGCGCTCCATTTCTCAACGCCGAGGAGAGTTGCATTAAGACCGCTTCGCGCATCCCTCGCCAATACCGTTCAGGCAAAAACAGACGTTGGCCTTCAGTGATAGATCACACTTATTTCTTGCACGGCGCAAGTTTTTCCGTTTTAACAGATTCACCCGGATGAGAGGGAATGTCGTCTACTGTTCAATGGCATCGGAGAAGTGACTTATGGGAGGTGTTCTGGATTTACTGTACATGACGTTTCCCGTATCCGGGGTGAAAACGTGGGTGTTCTTACCCCCGCTGTTTGGTTTCGTCGTCTCATTTTTCACATCGATGGGAGGGCTTTCAGGGGCGTTTCTGCTTTTGCCGTTCCAGATGAGCGTCCTGGGATTTAACAGCCCGTCCGTAAGCGGCACCAACCTGGTCTTCAATGTCGTCGCCATCCCGAGCGGCGTGTATCGTTACATTCGTGAAGGGCGGATGGTGTGGCCGCTCACCTGGGTGGTGATCATCGGGACGTTGCCGGGAGTATTTATCGGAGCATGGGTGCGCGTGGTCTACCTGCCCGATCCAAATAACTTCAAGTTTTTTGTCGGACTCGTGCTCCTCTACGTCGGTGTGCGGTTGGCCGTGGACACCATAACCGGCAGGGAAGGAGGTGCACTGATCAAAAAAGGGCAAAACAGGGGCACTGCGGTCCCGATGTGTATTACGGATACCAGGTTCTCGATGCGCTGCGTCGAATACACATTTGCAGGCGAGACCTATACCTTTGCTCCCTTTTGGGTATTTGTGATGACCTTCGTCGTGGGCATCATCGGGGGGATTTATGGAATCGGCGGCGGGGCCATAGTGGCGCCCTTCTTTGTGGCCGTCTTCAAAATGCCCGTCTATACGATAGCCGGCGCGGCCTTGATGGGCACTTTCATCACATCGGTTGCCGGTGTGCTATTTTACCAGTTGCTCGACATGTACTGGAATACAAATATGGCCGTGGCGCCCGACTGGATTTTGGGGGCACTTTTCGGAGCCGGCGGCTTTTGCGGCATGTATCTTGGCGCCCGCTGCCAGAAATACGTGCCCGTGCGGGTGATCAAAGCCATTCTGAGCGTCTGTATTCTGTTTGTGGCTATAAAATACGTTGTAGGCTTCAATAGTGAATGGTGAATGGTGAAAGAGCAGGGAGCAGGGAGCGGGGAGCAGGAAGATTTAGGGATTGAGGGATTCAGGGATTTTTCAATTCCTAAGCCCCATGCGTGAATCGCGCCTTGAAAGTACTTGTTCAGGTCGGGATTGGAAGCGACTGACTGCAATGTGATCCATGGTATGAATTCGGTCGGTAGTAGCTTTAGCGCTAGTCTTTTGGGCGGGCAGGATGACAATTTTTTGGGGCCTTGAAGTGAACACCCATTGAAAAGCGTGAGAAACAGGGATCTTGCGGCTTTTTATGCAGCGGGAAGAAAGCGTTGGGCAAGAGCTTGCCACTCTATGTTAATCTATTTTTTTGCCCGACCCAGGCTGACTCTTTCGTTCCATTAAAACAGGTATTTTTCCATGATTTGCGGGTTTGCAGAGAGTTCCGACGTTGGGCCCTGCCAACTAACCTGACCGTTTTCCAAAATGTAGGCCCTTTGGGATACTTCAAGGGCCGCCGCCGAGTTCTGCTCGGAGAGAACGATGGTGACTCCTTCCTGCTGAATGCGGACGATCTGTTCTTTTATGAGTTCAACCACCAGCGGCGCCAGACCCTCCGAGGGTTCGTCGAGCAACAGCAAAGAGGGATTCCCCATCAGTGTCCGGGCGATGGTAAGCATCTGTTGTTCACCTCCTGACAAGGTGCCTCCCCACTGCCTGTCCCTCGCCTTCAATACAGGGAACAGGGCATAAACTTTGTCCAGGTCCCAGTCGGTCGCCTCATTTCGCCGGATGGCGGCTATATCCAGGTTCTCCCGCACGGTCAGGTCGGGGAAAATGTCCCTGTCCTCCGGGACAAACCCCACCCCGAGCCGGGCGATCCGGAAGGGCTGTTTGCCATTGATTTTATCCCCCTGGAAACGAATCGTTCCCCGGCGCGGCGGAGTGAGGCCGATGATGCTTCGCAGCAGAGTGGTCTTGCCCATACCGTTTCGGCCCAGAACGCACACCGTTTCACCCCGATCCACCTTCAAAGTCACTCCGAAAAGTATGTGGGTGGATTCATAGTAAGTCTCGATGTTGTCAACCTCAAGCAACACGCCGCTTTCCCTTTCCCAGATAAATGCTCCGCACTTCCTCGTTGGATTTGACTTCTTCCGGACTGCCGCAAAAGATCATCGTGCCTTGATGCATCACGTAAATTCTGTCTGAGATGCCGAACACCACTTTCATATCGTGTTCAACAAAGGCCAGACCCATCTTCCTTTTTTTGACGAGGCTGTAGATCAACTCAGTTGTCTGGGACGTCTCTCCGGCGCTCATGCCCTGAGTAGGCTCGTCTAAAAGCAGAAGTTCAGGGTTGAGGGCGAGGACTATGCCTAACTCCAACCGCTTCTGGTCCCCGTGGGCAAGTAACCCGCCCGGGGCGCCCGAGCGGTCGGCCAGGCCTACACTTTCCAGTATTTCTTCGACCTCCCCTGAAAGGCTGTTTTCAGCACTCGAGAAGAGCCTTCGATTTAAGCCTTTGCCCGAAAACAGGGCAACCTGAATGTTTTGGAAGGCGCTGAGCCGTGGGAATATGTTGAGCTTCTGAAAGGAGCGCCCTATGCCCAGGCGGGAAATCTCATAGGGCGCCAGCCGCGTTATGTCCCTACCCTTGAAATAAACTTCACCTCTGTCAACGGGGATATGACCGGTAATGAGGTTGAAGAGCGTGGACTTGCCCGCTCCGTTGGGACCTATGATTGAGACTATCTCCTTGTGGTCAACCTGAAGGTCAACCTCTAACACCGCCATCAAACCGCCGAAAGATTTCCTGAGTCCCCTGGTTTCCAGCAGCATATCTTTACCCTATGCCAAAGGCCGGGCCTGGTTTTTTCGCGACAGCCTCTCGGACAAAAACCCCATGACTCCGTTTCTCATCAATAAAACCAGCAACACTATAGCCACGCCCAGAATCAGGTTCCAATGCATGGTGTGCTTGGACAGGGTCTTTGCCAGTATCGTGTATATAGCGCTTCCGACCAAGGGCCCTGAGAAACGGTATATGCCTCCCAGCAGGCACACGACAAGCATATCGGTGGACTTTGTCCAGTGTGCGAAATCCGGAAACGCACTATCGCTGAAAACGCAGTAGAGGCTTCCGGCAATGCCCAGAAAGATACTCGAAAGGATAAATGCGGCCAGTTGGTACCTCTTCAGATTGACTCCAATGAACTCCACTCGGCCGGGGTTCTCGCGAATTGCCTGCAGGGTGCGGCCAAACGGAGAGTTGACAATTCTCCACAGTGCGAAAATGCAACAGCCTACCACGGCCAAACAGAAATAATAGCTGTTGACAATGGAAAAAAAGAATTCCGGAGTGGGAATGGATATTATCCCGTTATCACCTCCCGTGACGGCGTACCATTCGAAGATGATTGTCCAGATGATCTGGGAGAAGGCCAGCGTCAGTAGAGCGAAATAAACCTTCGTTCGCCTCACGCAAACCCATCCCACGGCCCAGCCGACGATCGCCGCCATTATCGGGGCGGCTATCATCGCCGGCACGATGTTCATTTTAAACCTGGTCAGCAGGATAGCGGTGGTATAAGCTCCCACTGCGTACAGGCCCGCAGGTCCGAATGAGACCAGCCCTGTATAGCCCAGCATCAGGTTCAAGGAGCAGGCCGCCAGCGCCATTATCAGTATCTCGATGGTTATGTTCAGCCAACTCTTGCCGATGAGCGCGGGCAAGGCAAGCAGCGAGGCAAAAACGATCGATATGAGAATGGACCTTAACGCCCGGGCGTGCAGCCAAGTTGGTTTGGCTCTTATCTCCGCCATCAATCGGATACTCCCATCAGCCCCCGTGGACGTATTATCAGGACAATAATCATGAGAATGAAGCCGAAGGCGACCGCCAGTTTCGGGATTATGTAAAGCCCAAAGGCGGTGGTTAAGCCCAGGATGATCGAACCCAGGAATGCGCCGGATATACTCCCCAAGCCGCCGATTACCACTATGATGAAGCAGTCAATAATTACGGATAGGTCGGCCCCAAGCGCCACCACCGACATGGGGGGCGTCAAGGTCCCGGCCAGTCCGGCCAGCCAGCACCCGAGCATGAAGACCCCTGTGTAGACCCCGGGCACGTTTATGCCTAAAGCGCCGGCGATCTCCCGGTTGTGAGTGACGGCCCTGACGACGGCCCCCAAACTGGTGGCCCCTATTAGCGTCCTAAGCCCAACGAAGACCAGGACCCCCATACCGATCAGGAAGAGATTGTATTTAGGAAATGACAGTGCAAACAGGTTCACGGTATCGTTTAACGGCCAGGGTACTGCAACCGTATTGTAGCCTGCTCCCCAGATAATCTTGCAGACTTCCCCCACTATCAAAATCAGTCCAAAGGTGAGCAGGTACTGGTAGATCATGTCAAGGCCGTAAATGCGCCTTAGCAGTAAAATTTCAATGCATCCTCCGACAAGGGCGGTGACAAGGGGCGCAACCAGCAAGGCGAGCCAGAAGACCCCCGGAACATGGGAAAAGGCCGAGGTGACCTGGTAGCAGAGGAATCCCCCGAGCATATAGATCGAACCGTGGGCCAGGTTTAGTATCTTTAAGGTCCCAAAAATGATTGAGAGCCCCGCCGCTATAAGAAACCAGACCATGCCCAGGCTGATGCCGCTAAGGACTTGTCCGAGAGCTGCCTCCAGGGTCATCGTCTTCCTCTTGCCGGTCTTGGGGCAGGCCCGATAAGCGCTAAAATGAGCGCGTAAGTCATTGAATTTATTAAAAGCCTGCTTACATGTCATCATCACCCCGGCGCAAACCGGGGTCCAGTGCTATTACCTATTGATATTACAATAAAAATCAAAGGCTCTGGATTCCGGCCTTCGGACTGGACACTTCCGGGGCAGGCCCCGGCCTGCCCCGGATAGCTCTTAGAGCACTGTTGTTCATTTCCTCAAATTCTCTATCTGCTCGATGGAATGGTAGCCTTCTTCGCCGATTATTTGGGGATTAGTGATATGGGGAAACGGGAGATCGGGAGTGAATTCTATGATGCCGTACCAGTTGGGCATCATGGCCTGATGATCGTATGCGCGAAGCATGACCGGACCGACGAAAGTGTCCAGTTCAATGCCTGCCAGCGTCTTGATCAACTTTTCAGTATCGACCGCGCCAACCTTCTCGATGGCTTTCTTCAATGCGTAGATTGCCACATATTCATTCATTGCTCCGTAGGACGGCCAAAACCCGACCATCTTCTTATGTTCCTCTACAAACGCCTTGCTCTTTGGATTATCAATTGCCCAGAATGGATAACGGCAGGTGGCAAGCGCTCCCTTGGGGTACGGATCACCCTGTTTCACGTCACTCCAGGTTTCCACATCCCCCGCGCAGGGCTGAATCATCTTCATCTTGTCGTACAGGCCAAAGGCGAAAGCCTGTTTGGTAAACGCGATTTCCCCGCCGCCGTAGACGCAGGCCAGAAAAAGAGCTTCAGCGCCTGAGTTGGCTATCTTGGTGATGTGAGCTGTGAAATCGGTTGTGCCCAAAGGCGCCCACAATTCGTCAACGATCTGCGCGTCGGGCACCAACTCCAGGTACTTTTCCTTGAAAGCTGCCAGGGAATTCTTACCGCACTCGTAATCGAATCCGAGGCTTATAATCTTCTTGGGCTTCCAAGTCTTGCCCAGGGCGATGGCCGGGGCATACCCCCAGTAGGGAACCGCGTTGGTGTTGATGCGAAATACATAGGGGTTCCATTTCTCTTCGGTGATTTGTGAGGACTGGGATACATTGACAATAAAGATCTTTTTTTCTTTTTCCACATAGCTGGAGATGGCCAGCGCCACCGCACTGCTGATGGTGCCGGTGAGAAAGTCAACCTCTTCGGTCAGGACAAGGTCCTTTGCCTCTCGAAGGCCTGTTTCGGCGCTAAGTTTGTCGTCCCTGGTTATCAGCTTGAGCTCGCGGCCCAACACACCTCCGGCCGCGTTGATTTCATTTACGGCGATCTTGGCCCCGGCTTCCGAACTGATGCCATACATCGACATTGCACCGCTCATGGTGTGGATGAACCCGATTTTGATCGGCTTTTCCTTTGAAGCCGCAGGTGCGGGATTGGCGCACGGTATGCCTGCCAGCACAAATCCCAAGCCCAAAACGATCACAGTCTTTACAAGGCTTCTCATATCTACCCCTCCTGTAAACGATCGATCCGTTGCAACAGCCATCAAATTGCGGCCCGCTTGTCCTTATCGCTTATCGTTCAGGTCGACAAAACTTATCAGCCGTCGATAACTCAACGTGACTCTGAGATGGATGGAGATAATGAGGTGGATTGGAACATTAATTAACGGTCGTTCGTTAATTGGCATATGTGCGGTCCCGTGTCAATTTTTTTCGCGGGACCACAGGTGCGGTTCATGCGGAAGATCTCCTGAGTTTTAAACCGGCGTTCACAGGTCTTTGTTCTCTTTCTAACTCACAGTTTTTCTGACCGGAAGCTACCTCGCCGAGGGCAGGGGCCTGTTCCGTTTCGTGAAAGCAAAAGGGCGCACGACTGCCGCAAGTCCTACCGTGAATATCCCAAGGCTCACCAAAGAGATTATTCTGCCTATACGGAACTCATCGGGCATGTATTCCAATCGGATTCTGTGTTTACCCGGCTCCAGCGGTATGCCTCGAAAAGCATAATCGGCAGGGATCACCCGGTACCGGGCCTGGGAACTGCCTTCCAGCGCATGCGCATGCCAGCCTTTGCTGTAGGCGTCCGTTATCAACAAGATAGCTGGGGCGCTGGTTTCCGCCTCGATGATGAGGTAATCCGTCGAACGATTCAATATACGCACCTCGGAATTCTTCAACGCCGTATTCTCCATGGGAATTCCCGGATCGTTTTCGATCAGTACCGTTTCACGGGGGTTAAAGCTCGAACTGTCAAGAGCGGCGAACATCTTTTCCCGGCTGCCGATGACAATCCAACTGGAGATCAGGGTCGCCCGCGGCATGGTGGTCTGTAAGAGTTGATGGACACCTGCGCCGTTCCGGTCCTCAACGACCGCATACTTGCATCGCATCAAATCGAAGAGAGGATGGATTTGCCTGAATGGCATATATTGCGTCACCTTGTCAGGATTGAAACCCTGCGTCAGGGCAACGAATTCGGCGTAGCGTCTAATGACATACGGGTCAAAGCCCCAGATCCCTTCAGCTCCGTATAACATGCCCGCATTGGGCCAGGGCGAAATGAGGATTCGCGCATCCCTGGGCGCTTCGGCGAGGAAATCGGCGACCCGCCTGGGCATAACCTCGGATGAGTGGAAAGTGTCCCTGGACATTCGGGCGAATAGCAGCAACTCAGCCATTGACAGAATCACTAGGAGAAATGCGAACCTGGATCTCCTGCCGGTGATCGCCGCAAATAGGGCCAGCAAGCCGCAACTGGCGGCAAATATGTACAAACCGCGGGCGGCGAATTGCGCAGCCGATTTTATGTTTTGGCTATCCTGGTAAAAGTCGTTCGAAAGGTAGCTTTCCCGGGTTTGAGACATGGCAGTCATTATATGTGCCCAGGCTTCCCGCAGGGGACCCCAACTCACAATCCCGCCGCCGGCCAATATTGCGGTCAAGCCCAGGGCTATTGCGGCCGTTACAAATAGTTTATATCTTTTAAAGCCGTCCCGGAGGATTGTGTTCATTCCAACTGCGGAGAGCATTATAAGAAAAGTGGTAGCTGGAAAAACAAACTTAGATGCGGACCTGAATTTGTCGAATCCTGGAACATACTCATATAGCACGGGAAACCACGGCATATGAGAGCCAAACGAAAGAAGCATGAGCAAAATGACCATTATCGATAATTGTATCCTGCTTTTCCCCCTACCCATTGCAACCGCATATATGGCCAGCGCGAAGCCCGTATTACTGAAGAAGAGCGACATCTCCCACAGGTAACATCTACCCCAGTAGGGGTATTCAGCCATGTTTCCGAAAAAACCCGGAACCAGCCATGTGACCAAATTCTCCGGAGGAAAGGAAAAGGAGGAAGCAAATTCGAAAGAAACGCCCTTTCCTCTGACGCATTCGGCTGCAGCCTGAATGCCGGGAAGCAATTGAACCGCGCACAAGAGCACGGCGCCCAGATAAATGGCCGAAAAGAGCATGCAGAACCGCAGCCTCCGCTCCTCCTTTATCATGAGAAGGCCGGCATAGAAGCTTGCCGCAATTCCGGTATAAAATGCATATTGAATATGCCCCCCGAGAATCTGCATCGAAACGGCAAAAACGCCCGGAAATATCCAGCGGGGAGATGACTCCGCATGGATACGGTCTATGGCCAGGAACAGAAGAGGGGCCCACACCATGGTGCACAGGTTTGCAAGATGACCTGCATAAATGTGCAGAAAGTGCGGCGCACAGAACATGAACTCGACGGCTGCAAGAAAACAGGCGAGATGGTGGATGCCCCTGTAATGCGCCCATAGGTAAAAGAACATTCCTCCCAGGAGTACGTGCAGTGCAATGCTGACATTGGTCGCCTGAGCGAGAGGCAGGACCATGAACAGCCAGTTAAAGGGGTAGAGAAGGGCTGACTGAAAACCGGCGAAGTAAGGTGCTCCACCAAAAACGCAGGGGTTCCACAGGGCCAGGTTTCCTTGTGCGAGTTCATTGAACCCGAAGTGCCGCCATTGAAGGAACTGCAGCGAGAGGTCCGTGCCCCTGTTGGAGAGTACAACGTCTCCGGGAAAAAAAAGGACGTCCCAAAACATCCCGATTACCAGGAGCAGCAATGCTGAAAACTCGATCAAATAGATCCTGGAGCGGATTAGACCAGTATTGTTCAAATTCGACTTCGGAGTTCCGGAAAGCACTCGTTCGGTGTCCCTCAAGCTGCCACCTCTAATGTTTTGTTCGCTTTAGGCCGCGCATGGCGCCAAAGTCATGGCGCCACTAACAGACCGGGTCATCAATCATTAGTCAAAGTAGCGCTATGTCTCACGCCAAAGTAAATTCCCAGGCCGATAACCATCCATATTACCAGTCGAAGCAGGGTTACCATTGGGAGAAAGACCATTTGGAGCAAAGATACTGAAGCGCCAAGAATGGGCACAATGGGACCTCCAGGGACTTTGAAGGGCCTTGGGAGGTCTGGAGCGGTGCGGCGAAGCACAAGAACTCCCAGGCAAACGACAACAAAGGCGAAAAGAGTCCCGACCGAAACCATCTCGCAGAGGACGGATACCGGAAAACCTGCCGCAAGGATCGCACCCAAAAGACCTGTCAGAATGGTTGTGATATGAGGGGTCCGATACGCAGGATGCACTCTGGCCAGTTGTGCCGGCAGAAGCCCGTCTGCCGCCATTGTGTATAGAATTCGCGATTGCCCGAAGAGCACGACAAGAATCACTGAGCTAAGACCGGCGATGGCGCCTATATTTATCAGGGGCCTCAGCCACAGGAGACCGGGACCTGCGGCATTGACCCCAAACGCAATGGGATTCGGAACAAGCAACAAATCATATTTCACCATCCCCGTGAGCACGAGTGCTACAAGGACGTAAAGCAGGGTGCAAAGAATAAGGGAGCCTAGCACACCTGTTGACATGTCCTTTTGGGGATTTCGGCATTCCTGTGCTGCTGTGGTTACTGCATCAAAGCCGAGGTAAGCAAAGAACACTACTGCTGCTCCCCTCAAAATCCCGCTAAACCCATACTGACCGAAGATCCCCGTATTTTTTGGAATAAACGGCGTCCAGTTGTCACGTCTTATATAGAACACCCCAAAGCAGATGAAGAGCGTGATCACAGTGACCTTCACCAAGACGATTGCATTATTGAAACGTGCCGATCCCCTGACACCGAGCACCAGGAGGACCGTGAGCACCAAAACGATGAGCACGGCTGGAAGGTTCAAGATTGCACCCGTCAATTGCCAACCCTCGACTGTCGTGTTCCTCAGCGGTGCTCCTGCCAGAGTTGATGGAACCACTATTCCCATCTCGCAAAGGAAGCTTACTACATACCCGGACCAGCCTACTGCGACGGTGGAGGCTGCAAATAGATATTCGAGGACCAAGTCCCATCCAATGATCCAGGCAATCAGCTCTCCAAAGGCAGCATAGGCATACGTGTAGGCGCTGCCTGAGATAGGGATAATGGATGCAAGTTCAGCGTAGCAAAGACCGGCAAACCCGCAGGCGATTCCAGATATTAAGAAAGAGATGGAAATAGCAGGACCTGCGTACTGTGCCGCAGCCTGCCCGGTAATAACGAAAATTCCGGCCCCGATGATGCCCCCGATGCCCAGGGTGACCAGATTCCACGGACCAAGCGTCCTCCTCAAATGCCTCTGTTCACCAGAGCTATTCTGCAGAAGGTCCCCAACAGGCTTTTTGTAAAATAGCGATCTACCCCGGATGACTTCTCCTCTCCTGTACCTGTATCCCCACCGCTATACCGAGTCTCACGCGGGTGGCCCGGACAGGATTGACAGGAATAGTGCAGAGTATAGCGGACCACCATCAGACCATCGGAAGCGAAGCACTTCCCCGGTAACCACTCAACATTGTAGCATGTTAGATGAGCGATGAATGCTGAATGATGGGTGATGAATGGAATACATTATTTTCAGGAGGGGCGTCGGACCTGTTCCGGATGCCCCTTGTTCATCTGCGGTGGCTGGAAATCCTTCTGCTCGAAGTGTGATGTAGATCTCGATAGAGTACGCGGGTACCTGCGACTCAAGATGGAGGAGAGCTGTACGTAACAAAGCCTGATTTTCTAAGTGATTGTATGTTGTTATTACAAATTAGCGCATCGCTCTCCCTTTTGCTCATTCCACCTGGTTTTGTCAATTGGAAAGGACCAATGATAGCTGCATTCGACCAGGATTGGCTTTTGTCACATCCGTCCCAGCAGCCTGAGCACTCCGATAGACAGGGCGGGAACGTAGGTAATGAGCAGGACTCCCAAGCCAAGTATCAGCAGGAAAGGGATGACACTCCGATATAGCGTTCCCATCGGTTTTCCGAAGCGAGATGATGATAAGAGCAGGTTTAGGCCTACAGGCGGAAACAGAAAACCGACTTGGAGGTTGGCCAGAAAAATGATGCCCAAGTGGACTGGGTTGACCCCAAAAGCCACCCCGAGCGGAATGACGAGGGGTGTCAGGACGATGATCGCCGAAAATATTTCCAGTACGCTTCCGAGCACCAGCAGCACGGCGTTCAATGTGAGCAGGAAAACGAGCGGCGAGTGAATCTTTTCCCTTACAAACTCCAGCAGCCTGTCGGGAATTTGCGCGTCGACCAGGTAGCCTGTAAGGCCCATTGCGCAGCTAAGAAGAATGAAGATTGCCCCGACGAGCGCGGCGGCCTTGACGAGCGTGGCCGGCAACTGATCCAGAGGGTGCAGGTCCCGGTGAATGAAGCATGAGATAACGATTGTGTAGGCGCACGCGAAAGCGGAAGTCTCCAGCATCGATGCCAGACCGGTCCCGAACAGAAAGGCCATCGCCAAAGGGATGGAGAGGTCCCATTTTGCGATGCGTGCCGTAGCCAGAAGTTCGTGCCATTTAAAAGGCTGCCGCTCTATCCCGGCTTTCAGACTGACGTTTATACAATAAACCGCAACGAGGGAGAGCAGCAGCATTCCCGGTACAAATCCGGCGATGAACAACTGATCAGCCGGAGTATTTGCCACAACGCTGTAGAGGACTACTGCCAGACATGGCGGGAACAGGAGGCCCAGGCTTCCGGCCGCAGTTACCAAACCGAGGGAGAAGCTTTCGGAGTATCCACCTTTGAGCAATATTGGATAGACAAGCCCGCCGAGAGCAATGATCGTAACACCCGAGCCGCCGGTCAGCGCAGTGAAAAGTGCGCAGACCGCTCCAACGAGCACGGCGACTCCCCCTGGAATGAACCCCAGCAGCGCTCGAAAAAAATTCACCAGCCGCCGGGGAGCGTTAGTCTCTGCCAGGACAAAGCCGGTTGCAGTAAGCAGCGGTATTGCGGGAAGGGTTGGCGAACCGACAAGCCTGTAAATTTCGGCTGTTACCGCCGAAATTGGGGTCCCGTCCCCCCAGAAAAGGATCAGCGCTAACCCTGACATTGCGGCGAATACAGGGCAGCCAAGAATGGTCGCGGCCATGAGTACTGCGCCCAGGGTCCAGACTGTCAGGGCCGCAGGCTGAATTATACCTAAAAGAAAGGTCGCGCCTGAAATGACCGCGGCTCCAAGACGCGCCGGCAACCAGTTCGAAGATTTCAAAATGAAGGTCAGCGAGATAAGCCCCAAGCCGATGGGCATTACGCTTTCGCTGATCCAGACCGGCAGCCCGAGCGTCAGATTTCGGCCCTGCACCCGTTCGGCCATGACAACACAGACACTGGCATAGGTAAGAACTGCGGTAACAGAGGCGGCTACACAGCAGGAGAAGAACTCAGCCTCCCCGCGCGCTCCTGCTCCCGGCAGCAGGTTGGCCGTGGAGAGCGTGAGATGTTTGCCGGTCAGGGTGGCGGCAAGTCCGCCAAGGAAGGTAAGAAAAAAGGTCAACTGCTGAGTATAAGTGGCAGAGCCTGGAATGTGAAACCCGGCAAGCGGGCGACCGAAAAAGTCCACCAGCGGCATGGTGGTGAGCAACAAAAAGCCGGCGACAAGCGAACCTTCCCAGATACCGCGGGCCAGAGCACGAGGTGTCACTTTCCCGCCTTACCCGCCTGCAGGCGGCATTGATCCCTAAATTTTAAGGCGGTGTCGAGAGGTCCGGCGGGTACATACGAACCGCGAACCTCCGGGAGAACGCCTTCGATCAGACGCCGCCATTCATCCAGGACTTTTTCGTCAATTGAAATGACTTCAACCCCATTTTTTTTCAGGGCGTCCAGGTCCCTCTGGTCCGTTTGTCTCGAGAATTCGCGCATGCGCTGAGTGGCTTTGAGCGATGCCTGCCTGAGAAGAGGGCGAATCTCAACTGGAATTTTCTCCCAGGCGGATTTCGTTATCACGATGCCCCCCAGCAGCACAGCCCATTTGAGATCGGTCATATAGTTGAGCTGCTTGTACCATTGCAGCAGGAGGACCCCCTGAGACGTCATGGTGATGGCATTTACCAGGCCGGTCTGCAGGCCGGTAGCAATCTCAGTGGAAGGCAGGGGCACGGGATTGAACCCAGCTTTCTTGACAAGTTCGGTATACTGGTCATCACCCGCCCCAACGAACATCTTCAGTTTTTTCAGATCATTAGGCGTCCTTACGGGAGACTTGGTAAAGAAATGCGCCCATCCTCCATCCGACCATCCGAGGATAATGAATCCTTTTGCCTCCATTAATCGCTCCAACTGGGAGCCGAGCTGCTCACGGACGCAATCCAACTCGTCGTAATCAGCGTATGCCAGGGGAATTTCGAGCGCGAGTATTCCCCGCTCTATTTCACTGAGGCCACCCACGGTAAGAAGCCCCGCATCAAGTGTCCCAAGGCGCATCTTTCGGACGTTATCCAGGTCATCGCCGGCCACCCCGCCCGGATAAAGCCGGAATACAATACGGCCATTGGACGCTTTTTGCCATTCAGCACCCATTTCCTGAAGAATCTTGTACCATTCGGACCCTTGAGGTGCGAGCGTCGCCATTTTTATGACAATCTCGCCAGCGCCTCGGGCAGTGAACGCTGAAAGCGAAAAGAGAATGGCCGCAAAGCAAAACCATCTATGAGGTTTCATGGTGCACCCGCCATCAATTCTGCATGAATCAGTCAATAAAGAGCCGGTCCATTCTGGAGAGGAGCCATCGTGCCCGGCGCTGTGCAATTATATTCGAAAGCCGCTGGTCCGGGGCATCGTCGGTATTGATTGCGAGCGCCCGATCGAGCAGTTCCTTGAACTCAACTCTGTCCTGTAGGGCTACGTCAACCGTTTCGGCAAAGGAAACCAAGGGGGCAGCCCTTCGTCCCCCGGACAGCTTAATCGCCCGCGCAAGGCTTTGGCGAGCGCGGTCGATAGAACCTCCGGCAGCGGCTGGCCTCCCGCCTTCGTACACAATCATAAAATCATAAATCATGCCCGAACCAAAGCTTTCGTCAAGCTCCACTGCACGCTGAATGAGGGCTTCTACCCTAGGCAGGTCCACAGAGAGGGCAGGGTTGGTTTTGTCCAGTGAGATGGCAGCCCCCCACGCAGCCGCGGTCCAAAAAAGGAGTGGAACGTCTTGTTTGCCCGTCACAGCCAGGGCCTTCCCAGAATCGCTCCCCAGCAGGACTACAAAACCAGGCTGGATTTCCTCAAGGCCGCGAATTCCATAACCCAGCCCCCGGCGGTAAAGACGCAGCGCACGCTCCCTAAGAGATATGGCCCGTATAATGTCGGTGTCTTCAATTAAATCAGCCTCCGTCTGGACGAAGGCATAGGCGTACTGGGTAAAACCGCTCGTGGCCGCCAAAAGCAGCCCTTTATGATGTGGAGACTGCGCCAGCAGACTCTCGATGGTTTTGAGCCCAAAGGGCAGTGCTGCGCCCACAAGGTCCGGATCATCGTCGGCAGCGTAAATCGATGAGCTTTCCGCCAGAGCGTTGCCGAGGCGATCCACCGCGAATTTGTTAAGAGAACAGCCTGCCAGGACAAGGACAAGAATAGAAATCGATATCCAACGCAATCTCGGAATGGCTCCCATAGGGAATGTGCCGGTCATAAACAGAATCCCCTGCCGATGGCCTCATTTTCAGAAAAACGCCTAACGATACTGCGACTCTTTAAAATATCAAAACACTTTTCGGGATAAACCTGAGTTGCTCTTTGATATGAAACTCTTAGCGGGACTAATGCCTTATCTTCCCAGCATTTCCCTCATCTTAGCGAGAAATACTCCTCCATGAAAATAAGCCGCCCGACCGGTCTGCGCAACCTATGGGCTTCAAGCTTCAGGGTTGACGGAGGCCTACGGCTCATGGATAGCACGCGTTGAAATCGTCGTCGGTCAAACTCCCGATTCCACACCAATAGGCTCTCCAGTTACTGTCGGTAATAGGGTTCACTTGCTGGTAGTGCACGTCATAGTAGTCCACGAAAGACCGGCGAAGAGCGGCGTCATCCGAAAGATGGTTGTAGATGGCGGCCAGATTCGACGCATCATAGGTCGCTTTGCCGTAGGTGCTGTCGAAATCGTATTCTTCTTTCCAGGCTGCCCCATCGTAGTAGTAAGTATCGAAGTCCGCGACGGAGAAAGACCGGGTATCATAGGTCAGCACCTCGAATCCCGGATTGTTGCCGAACTCGGGGCTTATTGCGGGCGTTATGTGTATATAGGCCAGTGGATTATGACTCTTGTCGAAAATGAGTCTGAAATGATCCATATGGGTATGGCCCGAGAATATTCCTTTGATGATGGGTGAATACGTCTGAACGAGCTCTTGAAGCTTGTCCGTAAAAGTCCTGGAATCCCTATCCTTATGAAGGGCGTCCCAGAATGCCACCGTATGCCCTTCTTTCAACGTACTCCAGGTATCCACACCGGGAGGAATGTGGAAAACAATCCATACGTTCTGCTTGTTTTTCTTTGCGGTTTTCAATTGTTTCTCGAGCCATTTGAGCTGCTGCCATCCATAATCGTTGTAGCCGTTCTTTTCTGAAAAGAAGATGTCGTTGACTGACAGGACACGATTCGCACTCGATACAGTGGGGGGAAAGGCGTAATTTCCGCCGGATTTAAAGGTGCTCGCGAAGGAATCCCGCCTGGCGGGCTCGGCCTTCAGGTAATGGGTGAAGTAAAGATTCATCGTGTTGTGAAGAAAACTTCCGTTTGGTTCTATCTCGTAGTCCTCGTAGGAATCGTTATTCCCGAGTGTGAACACGACGTGCACGCCGGGGAAAGTGCGGTGAAATTCCTCACCGATGAATTTCAAGGTTTCCTTCACGAAAGCCCTGAACGCCCGTTCGTTGTCAGAAAAAACTTCGGTGCGATACTTTTTGAATCTGTGAGCCAGCAGGTCACCTGAAAAAAGGATGAAATCCGGCGCGGGGCAGGCTAGCTTCATTTGGACCAGTGTGGATCCGAGAAGATTGTAGTTCGTCTCCTCGCCAACGGGGCTTATGTGCTTGTCGCTGGAGGAGGAATAAATTTCCCGCCAGCGCAGGTAACCGGAATTTTTGATTTTGTCCGCCACGGCCTTGTCAGTGGTTAGCAGCGGGTCGAAATGGATATCCGATACGGAAATGATGGTTCCCTGTCGAGCCGCGCGGAGTCGGGAGCCAGTATCCTCAGCAACGGCCAATCCGCAAACGACGAGAAGCAAACATAGAGACAGAGCGAGACTGCGCAGTCTTTTCATTCCCCTCCCCTTTATTTGATTGTCACCAGATCACGTCTTTTGCAAGGTGCCGGATTTGGACGCTGCTCACCTATATTCATCATCTGGCGGCAAAAATAGTGAGTCCGGAGGCAATGTCAATTATGGGCCAGGATTACCGGAAAGGCCAGGTCATCTGAGGTAAGCAAGGTTTCGATATCTCCCCCTTATGGTTTTTTTCCAATGATTTGTACCATCGCACTCTTTTAGATGGGTGAACACTTGCCAATTAAGTGTGCGTGGTTTCAGGATCTACCAAGGGTCAGAAAAATGATCCACGGGAAGGGTGATTCCGTTTTTTTGAAGTTGATCTCCGGTTTCAATCGGCCAGAAGGCCCGGATAGTCGTACCTTGATCAGGAGTGGACTCGATCGAGAAGCTCCCACCCGTCAGTTCGGCCCTTTCTATCATGCTTGTAAGGCCAAGACTTGTAGAGGTAGTGGTCTGCATGATTATGTCCAGATCCATGCCCAAACCATCGTCAGAAACGACCAACTCGAGACCGTCCCCACTTTTCGAGAGCGAAATATCGACCCACTCCGCCTTGCTGTGCTTGGCAACATTGTTCAGGGACTCCTGCACAATTCTGAATATTGAAATCTTTAGGCCTTCCGGTATTTCCTCTTCTGCAATTCCGGTCTCAAACTCAATGTGACAATCGGGATAGAGTTTCATGCATTCTTGACGCTGCCACTCAAGTGTTGCCAGAAGCCCTGCATTGTCCAGCATAGTTGGACGCAAACCCATATAGATACTTCTGGTTTCCTCAATTGAGCGCTGGAGAACAGGAACGAACTGCTCCAGGTGGTTCAAGGCTGCATTGCCATCACCCGCATCCTTGAGCTTCAAGGCCATCTCCACCCAAAACTTAACAGCGG
>JBKQTS010000297.1:0-4790 GCA_052143075.1 Syntrophobacteraceae bacterium
CGGAATTTACGAAATAAGGTATAGTTTTTCGTTATATTTCAAATTTTATCTAAATTTTGCTTGATAGCGTGAAAAACAAAAATTGAGTTCATTTCAGCAGGCGTTGTTAACGGAATTTCAACCAATAATATGAGTTAAACATATGGGATTCCATTACCCCTCAAGCCCCGGTAGTGGCTTTGTCGGCTAAAGAAAAAGTGCTGCCGGGCGGGTGAAGTGGTAAGGTCTTTTCGTTCTGACGATCTCTGCCATTATCCTCTCCTTCTCTTTCCTATCATGTGAAGCGCCCATCACCCGCTTTCAGAAACCATGACGCTCTACGCAAATCCCCCCTCGGCAAAGGAATTCAAGGATACAAACCGGGGCGTGGTGAGCGTCAGGGTCAGTACGCATGTCCGGTACCGATCCCACTGATGCCTCTTTGCGCCAGCTCTTTCATCCGTCTCCCTCTTGCTGACGGGCGAGGTTTACAATCTCAAGCCGGCTGTTGGCGTCGGGATGCTTTCCGGAGGGTCCTTCGGTCACCACCGCAAGTTTCCTTTCCATCCCATGCGTTTTGAGCCAGTCCGACACATAGACTTTCCACTTCTTGGGGTGCTCAGCCTCACAAACCGGGTAGACACCCGAGGAGAACTCCAACTGCTGACACGTGGCTTCCTGGGAGCTAACGGCAATGATCCATGCCGGAAGGCGGAATCGCGCAAGACTCCTGGCTGTGTCGCCGCCATGCGTTGGAACGAACACGGCTGCGGGGTCGGCATATTCGAGGACGGTCTCCACACTCAGGTCGATTAGCCGCGCAGGCGACATCTTACCCTTGACATCGATGCCCCTGAACATGTCCGCGGCACTGACCATTGTTCGATACGGCTCGATGGCAGCGGCAATCTTTGCCAGCATCGCCACCGAATCGACAGGGTAGCTGCCCATGGCCGATTCACCGGAGAGCATGACGTAGTCTGTCCCATCGAGGATCGCATTGGCTACATCGGTTGCCTCAGCTCGGGTGGGACGCCGGTTGGCGGTCATGGATTCCAGCATCTGCGTTGCCGTTATGACCGGCTTGGTAAGCAAGTTCGCCTTGCGCATGATCTGTTTTTGCACCACAGGAATCTGCTCGATGGGGAGTTCCACACCCAGGTCGCCCCGGGCGATCATGACGGCGTCCGCCGCCGAGACGATGTCATCGAGTCATTATCCTTCCGCATTTGTTAGTCTGAAGGATTCGCATTTTTCACCGCTCCAGCACCACGATCGAGCGTGCTTTCACCAGATACTGGAGGCTCGAAATGGGATATCCTTTACCTGCCTCCGCAATATCACCAGGGCTGGCAAGGCTGGTATCCACAACGCGGCGCCACTCGTTTCCCCGCCCTTCCTGTATCGTGAAAACGAGGTCCTCCCAGTATGCGTTGATCATCACGTAGAAGTCATTGTCTCTAAGACTCGACCCACACAGAAAGTAAGCGAGAGCGCGGGAATCCCCGGAAAGGTTTACCCCCGCAGATGTTCCATACCATTGGACATCTTCACGCCAGTAGCGGCCCCGCCCGATGGAATGATGGGCTTTCCGGAAAGCGATCATCAATTTAAAAAAACGAAAAATATCTCTGTTGCGATCGAGAAGATCCCAATCCAGCCAAGTGATTTCATTATCCTGATTGTACGGGTTGTTATTGCCCTTCTGGGTGTTCATGAATTCGTCGCCGGCGCAGAACATGGGAGTCCCATTGGCGAGCATGAGCAGGCAGAAGAAGTTCTTGACCTGTTGTCGCCTCAATGCCATAACTTCCCGCGGAACCCCCGAATCGCCTTCCCATCCGCAATTCCAGCTCAAGTTGTCGTTCGTACCGTCCGTATTGTTATGACCGTTGGCTTCGTTATGTTTTTCGTTGTACGCCACCAGATCGTACAGACAGAACCCATCGTGGGCGGTAATGAAATTCACGCTCTGGTATGGACGATTGACTTCCACGGGACCTTCCGGAAAAAGGTCATCACTTCCATACAATCGCTGCATCAGATCGCCGATCATTCCCTCGTCTCCCTTGACGAAGGCGCGGATGTCGTCGCGAAATTTCCCGTTCCACTGCCTCCACATCATCAAACCGGGGAAGCTTCGACCAAGCAAGTTGGTCCCTATGTCCCATGCCTCTGCAACGAGTCTCACGTCACGTATGTATGCGAGCAGACTGATTTCAGCGATCAGCGGCGAGTCCAGGGTGTTGATGGAGCCATCGAGTGCGCGCGTAAATATCGAGGCCAGATCAAAGCGGAAACCGTCTATGTGCATGTTTTCCGCCCAATGGTTCAGGCTGGAAAGGATGAGTGCCCGAACGATGGGATGCGCGCAGTTCATCGTGTGCCCGCAGCCCGTATCGTTTATATATTCACCGGTTTTCTCCCTGACGAGGTAGTAGCACTTGTTGTCGATGCCTCGGTAGCTCTGCGTCGGGCCATCCTCGCCGGCCTCGCTGGTATGATTGTAGACCACGTCAAGCCACACTTCGATTCCAACGGCGTGGAAAGCCTTCACCATCTCGCGAAACTCCCGGGCGGGCTCGTCGCAGGCATAGTCCCTATGGGGGGCAAAGAAATTGAGGGTCATGTAACCCCAGTAGTTGCCCTCTTGAGGATCGAACTGATGGACCGGAAGCAACTCCACAACCGTTATTCCAAGGTCCTTGAGATAAGGGATTTTCTCCATGAGTCCGGCAAACGTGCCTCGCTTCTCCGGGCTGACTCCGGAATTGGGCCTCGCAGTGAAACCCTTAACATGAAGCTCGTAGACTATGAGATCGTGGGTATGACGAATGCGAGGGTCTGCACCCCAGTCGAACGACTTTGTATCATTGGAAAGCATCCCCAATGGTGTCACCCCATCCGTGGGACCCCGCTCCGACGCAGAGGAACGACTGTAAAGCGGTGGGAAATAGACGGAAAAAGCGAATGGGTCGAGGAGCACCTTGTGAGCATCAAACCGGTGTCCACTGGACGGATCATAAGGCCCATCGACCTTGTAGGCATAAAGGGTTGCACCACGAAGCACTTCCTCCGGCACCATGCAATGCCATATAGGGCCCGTTTTGTTGAGAATGGGGTCAAAAACATAGTGAAGAGCCGGGTTGACCGGATCGTGCTCGGTATAGAGAAGCAGAGTGACACTTGCGGCGTACCGCGAGAACAGGGCAAAATTGTATGCCCGTAGCGATTCTACCCAGGTCGCCCCAAGGGGCCATGGGATTCCCTCGGCTTTTTCCCATTCGCCCACAGCGCGTAAGGCTCCCGTTCTATCTGTCATCGTTCAACCCATCTCCCCGGTTTTGGGATCGTCCTTCTTACACGCATCGCAAGCAATTCCATCGATGGCCGGAGCGTCAATCCAGGAAGACAGATACAGGATCAGCTTCAAGCTCCATTGAATCAATGCACAATTAAGTACCAGGGCATCATGCCAGCATCTCCATTACTCTTCTTCCACACCGGTCATGCCTTCCGTCAAGAAAGAACCTGTTCCTGTGCTATTTAACAAAAACACGATATTTGACGAAACTTATCTACCATAAATGATGAACTTTTGCATGGTTGTTCTCCCTGTACGGGGCAAAACCCAAGGCACAAGCCAAGTGGCATGAATATGGCTTTAGGTGTGTGCCGAGGTTGCGTGCATCGGCCTCCCCCCTTCAGAGCGCCCAGCCAGTAGGAAAACTGGCATTACCAAGTCGGTCAGCACCGACTTTAGAAAAGGAGAACCAAATGAATACCACACTCAAATATTTGTCGGTTTTGGGAATTGTAATGGCTCTCGTGCTCATATTTGGAGTAACAGCCAGCAGAACCGTTGATATCCGTGATTTCAGAGCGATAACTGTCGATGCGCACAAAAGCGTTCGCGGAGTGGAAAATCCAGATAATGACATTGCCTCAAAACCGAAAACCTTCTGCTGTGGGGGCTGGGGGGTGATAAGCCCCATACCAAGCTGTTATGAAAATACCGCCTGCCCCTTAAATGTGGTGAACGGTGAGTAGTGGATAGACTTGATAGAGTGACAGGGGAATCCAGAGTAAAAGAGTAAACGCAAAGAGGCGCACTTTGAACAGAGCCTGAATCGACCATGATGAGGACATGACTTTAAGACGATACTGAATATTGAATAAATTCTAAAAGGAGAATACTGAAATGGAACACGAATTTTTCACGAATCATATTCAAACGTTTTTTCTGGGGGCTCTTTTACTTACTGTATTAGTAGGCGTCATATTTCCACGTAAGAACCGCCAAAAATAAAAACCTGATCCTCCTGTTATTTTCGGATCAATCCGTGGAATGTACGTTTGTTATCAATGCGACACTATCTTCAATACAGCTCAATGCCCCAGGTGCTACGAGGAGGCTATGATACCTCTGATACACATTACAGGAAGCGTGATACAAAATGAGAGACTCACGGCTATTATCAGCAGATCGCAAGAACGCCGCACATTGGAACTGCCGCTCTTGCAGGACAGTGATGCAGACACGCCAGCGCCTGCATCCAGGCGGGAACCTGTCAATGGGGACGCTACTGAAGTTCCGTTCCATTGACGCTCTCGTTGCTTAGCAGGTTGCTGAAAAAGTCACTTATATAAGTGCATTTTTGCCGGGTTTAATGTAGTATCAAGCCGCTGAATTTACACACAAACCCGACAAGGAAAGCAATGAGAAGACCCGATCATCAGCAACCAAGACTCTTTTATTCCTTCTGCCTGGAGAGCCTGATTCCTGAGGACCATCCCTTGCGTGCAATCAA
>JBKQTS010000298.1:0-32388 GCA_052143075.1 Syntrophobacteraceae bacterium
CTCCAGGACAGGAAAACAAGAATAAAATTTGCCGGCCGCATCGAGCCGCCTCCGACGAGTCACGGTTGGACCCATTCTCGGCGGCTCATGCAGCCTCGGTCCTAAGGAGTTGTGAATTAAAAGCAAAAGGCAGATAAAATAAAGGTTGCATCCGTCATCCATATCAGGATGGGTGGAGCGAAGCGCAACCCATCACGCCTTTTCGAAGCAGCTTTTCATGTCCCTTCGGGACACCCTGAAACCATGAAAAGAGCCGTAGCCATATCAGGGTGGGCTAAGCGGACCCTCACTTCGTTTCGGGTCCGGGCCACACGTTGCAACCGGTAGCTCGATGCTTCAAGTCCGGGCACGATCTTTTGTGAGTGCCCCCTCACTTCGTATCGGGTCCCCGCTTGACGCATCATCCCAGGCAATGCGTCAAGTCCGCGCCCGGAACCCTCATTGCGTTTCGGGTTCGCGCTGGACATAGTGGAAGCGCCTTTGACGCTTCAAGTTCGCGCCCGGAACCCTCACTGCGTTTCGGGTTCGCGCTGGACACAGTGGAAGCGCCTTTGACGCTTCAAGTTCGCGCCCGATCCCTTGTGAGGGCGCTTTGTGAGGGCGGCGCGCAGCCCACCACGTCTTTTCATAGCAGAGGCAGGTCGTGGACAGGCCAGTGAGAGATCGCTCAGAAAGACGCAGTGAAAAAACGGCGGCTTAGCCCGATATATCCTCACTAATCACTTTTTCTTCAACTCTGCCACCAACTCTTGAACGGTTTTGGGCGGAACCGGGAAATCCGGTTTGGCTTCCATTGAGATCGCATCCTCCGGGCATCCGGTAGCGCACATGCCGCACCCGAAACACCGATCGGTGTTGAGGACCTGTGCGTTATTTTCATCCATTGCAAGGGCTTCAGCCGGACACCGTTCGATACAGGTTTCACACGCGTTGCAAAGCTCGGAATCAAAAACGGGCAGAAATCCTGAATTGAAAGCCAAGCCGGGTTTGGGCTGCCTTAATACATTGTTGACGGCCTGGCAGTGCCAGCGATCGCAGTTGCAGATAAAATCTATCTCCTCTGTCGTGTTGCGGCTCATGTGCAGCAAACCGGCTTCCTCGGCCCTGTCCAGGACTTCTTTGGCTTCTTGTTTGGTTATTCGCCTTCCGCCCAAACGCTCGATGATGTATTCGCCGCTATCTCCGAAATTCAAGCAGACATCGAACGGCATTCCGTGAATGTCTTCCCCTCTCAGCTTGGCGGCCTGGCGGCAAAAACAATTTGCCACCGAGATGGAATCATACTTCTCGATATAGGTCATGACCTGATCGTAAGTGTGAATGACATTGCCGGCTTTGATCGTTCTGGCAACAGGGATCACTCGAGTCACCGGATAACGTATTTGCTCGACGCCTTTGATGGATTCATAGGCTTTCTTGTACGCATGGACCAGTTTCGCAACCCTTATGTCATGCTCCGTTTCTCTGCCGGACATGAACATTAACTCAAACATGCCGGGCAAAAACCCTATCCCCTGATAGAGCGGCGCCCCGGAGCCCTTGGAGACTGTGCACAATCCTTTATCGGCCATTCCTTCGAGAATCCCGGTGACCTCATTAACATCCCGGTCTACTCTGCCGGCAATATCTTGAGCTGCAGCCGGTTTTCGCTCCAGCACATTGTTCAACTCCGCTTCTTCGGGGGTGAAGAGCTCCTCGACAAGTGCATAAAACTCCGGTATGTCCAGACCCGTGTAACCGCGTGCGCGATTTTTCATCACCTCAAACATCTCTTTGTATACGTTTTGATTCGTCGTCATTTGCGTTTTCCTTTCTGTAGGGGTCATTAGGACATAACGGTAAACACACATCAAAAAACTTCTCACCGCAGCGGTGCAAAAACTCCTCACCGCAGCATTTCACGTCCCTTCGGGACACCCGGAAACCATGAAAAGGTTGAGCCTCTCACTGGGGTGGCCCGGATAACTCGTTATCCGGGGCGCGTAGCGCCAAGAGGACCACGCAACTTTTCGAGGCAGAGACACAGAGAGCACAGAGGCAAAAGCAAGAAACCGGATTGAAATCGCATCCAGGAAGCGCTTCGCTGTGAGTTCAGAAATTCTGTCAAAATGGGAATTCAGTATTTCCTCTGTGCTCTCTGCGCCTCTGTGGTGAGATGGCATTTGCTCTGCGCCTCTGCGGTGAAATCCTCTCCTCGCCTCTGTGTTGCAAATTGCCGATTAATCACAGGATCCCCAGGCTCTTCCCCAGTTCCTTGTGGGCCTTTGGGAAATCCGGCTGGAAATTTTGGTAGGGAGTCATTGGATAGCGAGCCCCAATCGCTTTTCCAACTCCCTTGAGCGCCTTGGTGAGTTCCGGCAGGAATTTGGCTGGAACTGCAAAGGTGATCTCATCATCTTGTGCTCCGGCAAATATCCGCTCGCCGTGGCCAGGAATCACCACGCGTGGGGATTGCGTCTTGAAAGGGGCGATAAGGTACTCGTCGCATTCCACCTTGCCTCCGAAATTCCCCTGAACGCGTTCTCCCGCCATGTACGACCAGGCTTGAGTCAAGCGCATGACCTGTGCGGGATTGCCATATATGAGGATTGTGTCCGGCTCGATCGATGCCCGCTCAAGCGGGGCCAGAAGGATTGCTTCGATCTCCCCGTTTTCAAACCGGCTCATGGAGGAAGTTTCTTTGCGGGCAAGATCTTCGGCGCTCGAGAAGTTGACCTCGCAAAACAGGCCGGCGAGGGAAGCCGGCGGGTCGGAAGACTCGCTGAAACCGAAGACTATTGAAGCAGGAACACAAATCACATCCTCTTTGGCAAGCCCCACCGTCCAGCCGTAATTTCTGGCCATCGTAACACCCTGGCAAATTGCGACTCTTTTCCCGGGGGCTGTTGAAAAGCGGCGTGTCTTCTCCGGCAGCTCTGCTTTGTCTTTCAGGAAATTGACTGCCACAGGCAACGTCTTCAGCCTGAGATCGTTTCGTACAAATTCGGCAGCTTCTCTAAAATTGATGTTGCTCACGGTTTTGCTCCTTTGGGAAGTAGATACGGAGACGCATTGCCCATGCTTACCTGCTGGCTTTTCAATTCTCCCATTCGCCGCACTGCGAAACCAAGCGGAATTGTTTTTACTATTCACCATTCACCATTCACCATTCACTATTCACTATATCGTGGTTTACGTTTCTCCAAAAAAGCGCTCATCCCCTCTTTCTGATCCTCTGTACCGAAGAGCATGGCAAAAACACGGTTTTCATATTCGAGGCCGCTTTCAAGCGGCATGTCCTGAGCCTTCAAGACAGCGTCTTTGGCCATGCGGACTGCAAGCGATGGTTTGGCTGCAATCTTGGCAGCCAATCGTTTTGCTTCGTTGAGGAGTTCTTCAAAAGGCACCACGCGGTTGACAATTCCCCATTCCAACGCTTTGCGGGCATCGATAGGGGCCCCAGTTAGCACGATCTCCATCGCGCGGGCTTTGCCGGCTATGCGGGTCCAGCGTTGCGTTCCGCCCGCTCCGGGCATGATGCCGACATTGATCTCCGGCTGGCCGAATTTAGCACTCTCCGATGCCACGATCATATCGCAGGCAAGCGCCAGCTCGCACCCGCCCGCGAAGCAGAAGCCGCTAACCGCTGCAATCACCGGTTTGGGGCAGTGGCGCAACAAGCCGAAGACGGAAGACGTGAATCGGTCGAGTACATCCTTCGGCCCGCGTGAAATCATTTCTTTGAGGTCTGCGCCTGCGCAGAAGGCCTTTTCGCCTCCGGCGATTATAATGCAGCGCACTTCGTCGTCCTTGAGAAAATATTTCAGAGCGTCGGCAAGCTCGCTCAAAAGGTGATCGTTCAATGCGTTGAGGGCCTCAGGGCGATTGAGCTGTATGATGCCGATTCGATTTTCGGCGCTTGCGAGTATTGTATCGTAGGACATAAGGTCTCCTCTCTCACTTCTTTGAACGCAACGTATCAGATCTTATCGGCCCCCTGCCTGCTCGCCCCTGAGAGTCATGCATGTACTGCTCGCTCGGGCAATGAGCCGTCGCTTTTCGTCAAACACATCACACATGACCAGGCCAACAACTTTGCCCGACTCAACGACGCTGGCTTCGGCTCGAAGCTTAGCCTTCCAGACGGGCTTTAGAAAATTGATCTTGAGCTCCAGTGTCGTAAAGGTTTCTCCTTCACCGAGTGTGCTTGCGTAGGCCATACCCATTGCGGCATCGCCTATGTCACAGAGCACTCCTCCGTGCAAGGTCCCCATAGGGTTGGCATGGCGTTCAGTAGCTTCAAACTCCATGACAGCATGTCCCGGACCGATGGAAACGAGCGTAAAACCAATAAGTTTCGCGATGGGAGGAGGCGGTACCGAACCGTTCAGCATCATTTGGATTTGATCAGGCAAGTTGGTATTGGAACTTTCACTCATTGGCATAACCTCCGGACTGTTTTTTACTGGGATATTGGACTCGCACGGGACAGCGGTCCGGCACAATCCGCAAAAATCCGTTTCATTCCCGAAATTGTTTCTTATGTACTCCGATGTGACATTTATCACCGCACAGAGATACTTTTGATCGGAGGCAGGTTTATGAACCTTATTGCTGCGAGGTTATTTTTCAATCCCGTTAATCCTGTCTAAATCTCTCGCGGATCTCGTTGAATTTTGGTTTTCTCTTCTTGTCCGGACCATATCTCGGCGGAATTGTTTTGGTTTTTACTATTCACCATTCACCATTCACTATTCACTATTCCGGGCCAGGTGGACAATCTCCGACAGATCTTTGAGAAGGCTTCCCAAACGATCCGTGCCGAGTCCCTGCTCGATATGCGACTGTACCTTCTCCCATAGGGGAATGACTACGAGCAGGGCTTCCTCGCCCCGCCTCGTCAGAGTTACCTGACGTTCCCTGCGGTCGCTCTCTCCGGGGTCGATTCTGATGAAGCCCTTCTTCTCGAGAACGGTCAGGTTTCGTGTGAGTGTTGTCCGTTCGGTCACTGTCATCTCGGCCAGTTTGCCCAGTGTGACGGGCCCTCGCAGTTTCGCCGACATAAGCAGGGAAACCTGGGTGGTTCTGAGGCCGCTTGGCCTCAGGAAATCATCGTAGAGCCTCGTGACGGCGCGGGCCGCCCTCCGCAGATTGTAGCATGCGCAACTGCGCCCTACTTCCCTGCATTTGGCTCTGTCCAACGTTTTCAGTCTATCTTCCACAGATCCCGAATCCTGACTTTTCATCCTTCCAGCTTCACTCTTCACCCTTCGCTTCCTGCTCCAATGTGTGTATACACACCTATTCGGCCCGGGTCAAGCAGAATCATACTCGTCCTCACGGCAAATATCTGATCTTTAATCGAGAAGGGATCGGACAGGAAACGCCGGGGGTCAGCCCGGCGTTTCCTGAATTAAAAGAGTCAATGTTTTACAATCGTTCCTACTCCGATCCGCCAAGGGCCTGTCCCATTAATAGAACGCCGCCATCGATCACGATCTCCGAACCCGTTGTGTAACCGGAAGCTTCCGAAGCCAGGTAGACAGCAGCACCGGCAATATCATCGGGATAGCCTATACGGCCCATGGGCAGCTCTTTTTCCAGTTTTGCCTTTGCCTTCTTGAACTCCTCGGGGCTAAGGCTCCACCAGTGAGAATCCATCATCTTGGTGCTTATGGGGCCGGGAGCAATCGTGTTGACCTGGATGTTGAAAGGCGCCAACTCGGCTGCAAAGGCCTTTGTAATCATGCGCACACCCGCTTTGGAGATGGAATAGATACTGACGGAGAGTTCTGGCTTGAAACCGTCGATAGACGCAATATTGATGATTTTTCCGCCGCCTTGATTTTTCATGATTTTAGCCGCTGCCTGGCTTAAAAAGTAAGTTCCCTTTAAGTTCAGGTTCATAATGGTGTCCCAAAGGCGTTCATCGCACTCGAGAACGGAACCCATAGCCGGGCTGGCGCCGGCATTATTAACCAGGATGTCAAGCCGCCCGTATCGTTCCATGACTTGACCGACGACTTTCTGAATTTCTTCCATTTTGCCGATGTGACCGGGAAGGACAAGAGCTTCACCACCGATGGCTCTAATCTCTGCGGCAGTGGATTCGAGGTCCTGGACCTTGCGGCTGGTGATAACAACTTTGGCGCCGGCTTTGGCAAAACCAAAGGCGATGCCTTGGCCGATACCGCGGCTGCCGCCGGTTACAAGAGCCACTTTGTCTTTTAAATTAAACTTTAATAGATCGAACATGATTTGGAACCTCCATAATTTAGAAAGTCTTTGCGAATAGGACTATTTTTATTGGTAATATCTGCGATTCCTCAGGAGAATACAAGTGCGATCGGACACACTCATCACCCACTCACCTATTCACCCGCCCTTAAGCCAGAATGCCGCCGTCACAGGTGATACAGGAGCCTGTCGTATAAGAGGATGCATCGGAGACCAGAAATAATACGGCGCCGGCCATTTCCGATGGCTCCGCATGCCGGCCCATGGGGATTTTGGCAACAACCTCATCATGGATCGACTTATTCTTGAACAACGCCGATGCGAAATGGGTATTCGTAAGACCCGGCAGGAGCGCATTGACACGGATTTTGTGCCGCGCCAGCTCTTTGGCGTAAGCCTGGGTCATGGTAATCAGCGCCCCTTTGGTAATGGAGTAGATTCCCTGGAGATACGCAGGCCGGACACCGTTTATCGAAGCCACATTGACAATGGCGCCTCCGCCTGCCGCTTTCATTAATGGAATTGCGCCCTGGATCAGGAAGAACGGGCCCTTTAGATTAACACTTAATGTTTTGTCCCAGGCTGCCTCGTCTACACCCTCCATCTCCCCGAAATATGGATTGGCCGCTGCGTTGTTGATCAGGATATCCAACCGGCCGTATTTTTCTTTTATGCTGCTGCATAACTGTTTGACGGCGCCGATATCACCCATGTGGGAAGCCAGGGGAAAGGCTTTTCCTCCCGCCGAGGTGATCTCCTGTGCCACCACATTCAGGGCCTCAATTTTGCGGCTCACAAGAACGACTTCAGCTCCGTATTCAGCCAGGGTCTTCGCAATTGCCTGGCCAATCCCGCGACTTGCACCCGTTACCGCCGCCACTTTACCATCGAGACGAAACGACACCATGACAATAACTCCTCTTGATGAACGCTCACTTCGCTTGCGTTCGCGCTAATCGATCGGAAGCATGTGAGATGCTTCGAGTTCGCGGCCGATTTTTCGTGAGGCCGCATCGCTGTGCGACGAATAGTAAGAATAACTCATGCGAAAGCTCAAAAGAGCGGGGTAAAGTTTCCCCCGCACCCCCCAAGATTTCGGCCGCGCGCGCAGTCGCGCACGGCCGAGCGCTAGGCGCTTGCGGTGGTTGGCCGTAGGCCGCCACCGCAGCGCCATATCTCGACGCTTTCCCCGATCTGTCCATGACCAGAGGCGGAAGGGGGTGTGGGGGGCCTGGCTCCCCACGCTTTTCCGGATTGCTTATTTGCAGAACATTCCGTACACGGTCCGATTTTGCACCCGGATTTCACCCCAAAAAGCTAATGGAACCCACAGAAAGCCCAATGAATTATCCTATGCTTCAATCGAACACGCAAGCGATATGCCGGGAACCCCCATGATCAGCCATCTGCGAACATCTGCGAAAATCTCCCTGACCTGTCGATGATCAGGATAAATAGTTTTGATGGGCCTGTGGGTATGGACAAACAAGCGACCCACAGATGACTGATAATCGACAGGTCAGGGAGATGAGCACAGATGATCACCCATTCACCATTCACTATTCACAAATCAAGCGCCGACCGGAGAGCATTGATTTTCGTGAGCCGGCGAATGATCTCATCCCTTGTTTCCGTCGAAACACTTCCTATTACCTCCATCACTTCAGTCTGAAATTGCTGGGTCGCCTTCATATCGAAAAGAGACTGGAAGATTTCCACCTGCAGCTTCAGTTGCTCCCGGATTTCGTGCATGGCCCTTAAAGCGAGTTCGCGCGGGTCTCTGAATTTGTACCCGCTGATTTCCTCTTCCTTCCCCCGGACCTTGATTTTGCGGACCTGGGATTCGAGTACCTGAATGGCCTCCTTGTCGCCCCGGTTCCAGCGCATGAGAAGGTCGAGTATTTCATGGGCGTTTCTGTTGATCTTCTGCAATTGGTCCAACGTGTTGATTTCGCGGTCGACAATCTTATGGGCTGCGCGGATGCTTACATTCCGGTTTATGGCGATGTTCAGTTGCTTCAACCGCCTGGATACGGTAGCTTTACTCATTCCCATCTTGCGGGCGATTCCGGTAACGGTGTCGCCGTCCCTGATTAATTGTGCCAGTTGCTCGTCATCGATTCGTCGTTTCATGTGGCTGCCTTTCCTTTTTGGGTTAGTGTTTACCGCAGACGCACAAGGATATTCACCGCGGCATTTCATGTCCCTTCGGGACACCCGGAAACCATGAAAAGGTTGAGCCTCTCACTGGGGTGGCCCGGATAACTCGTTATCCGGGGCGCGTAGCGCCAAGAGGACCACGCAACTTTTCGTAACAGAGAACGCAGAGGACACAGAGAAAAGCTTTGCAAGACAGGATTAACAGGAATCGCTATTTCTAAGTCCTGAGAATAAGGTGAATTACTTCTACGTCCCAGTCGATCTTTTTGAATTTTGAGTTCTCTCTGCGCCCTCTGCGGTGAATAGCTTTTGCGTCCCGTCTCTGCGGTGAATCTATTGTTTTCCCCAATAGTTTGGCACACTGTGAGAAGTCGTGCAAAACGGCAACCAGAAGCGGCATCCAGAAGTGGCATCCAGAAGTGGCAACCAGAAGCGGCAACCAGAAGCGGAAAAAAGAAGAGTGGGGAAGCGCTTGACTGTAGACACGAATTGTGTACATTAATACATGCGCTTTGAATGGGACGAACGCAAACGGCTTTCCAACCTTGAAAAGCACGGCCTTGATTTTCTCGATGTTGACGTAGTTTTCGAGGCCCCGCACGTCGAGGTGCCTTCGACTTACCGGGACGAGGAACAGAGATTTCTAGCCATCGGCACTTTTGAAGGGCGTTACGTGACTGTAGTTTGCACCACCCGAAGAGAGGCTGTCAGGGTCATTTCCTTCCGGGGAGCACGCCATGAAGAGAGACAAAAATATCAGGAGCTATACGGCGGCGGAGCTTAAAGCCAAACGTGCGGACAGCCGCACCGATTTGACCAAAGTGGACGCCATGACGGATGAAGAACTCGAACGGCGGATTGCCGGCGATGAAGACGAGAGGCGCTTGAAGCCCGATTGGACACGGGCCAGGTTGGTTTTGCCGGCGCCAAAGCAATCTGTGCACCTGCGGCTTGAGCAGGATATTATCGACTTTTTCAAATCGCACGGAAAAGGGCATATTTCTAGGATGCAAGCGGTTCTAAAGGCTTACGTGGACGCCCACAGGCCGCATGTCAAATGAGAGGCAACCAAAAACCCCTGACATCTTCCCGGCCGCTTCGATGATGAGTTCGAGACTTTCCCAGGGTCCGTTCAGCAGTTGAAGGGGCTTTATGAAAAGGCATCTCACCAGATTAGGGCCCGTTTTCTGTTTCCTCTGGATCTGTCCTATGAGGAGACTGGTCCCAGCCTCTGAGAAACTTTTTCACTTTTGGGGTGACGAATTTGGTGATAGAATTAAACTTAACCTTAATCAACCATAGCCAGTCTAGTGTAAATGCAAGGATCAGAATGGATGTCTCCGGAAGATAGGAACGGATTGATTCTACTGAGCGGCGGTATCGACTCTTCCGCGTGCTTGGAATTCTACATTCGTCAGCGTTTTACAGTTAACGCTCTCTTTGTTGATTACGGACAGATTGCAAATAGGCGAGAAGAACTCGCTGCTTCAGCTATTTGCGCCCACTATCAAATTCCCCTGCAGAAGATCACTACTACTGGATTCAGGCAGTGGGCTGGCGGGCAGATCCACGGGCGCAATGCATTTCTTCTTTATGCGGCACTCATGAATTTTCCTTTTTACTCAGGTGTTATTGGAATAGGCGTACATTGCGGTACCGAGTATTACGATTGTTCAAAAGAGTTCATTGTAAGTACCCAAAAAAGCTTTGATTTTTACACTGATGGTCGAGTTGTGATTGGCGTGCCGCTCCTTGATTGGCTGAAGCCTGAGATATGGAAATATTGTATGCTATCAGGTGTTCCTGTCGATCTTACGTACAGTTGTGAAATGGGTAAAGATCAGCCCTGTGGAAACTGTCTATCATGTAAGGACCTGGAGAGGTTGCATGCTGGCGAGAGGTAAAAAGTACAGACACCCCTTGGGTGTCACTTTAGAGACTCCCCTTCTGGTACCATCCTTCTCGAGTAAGGGCTTTGGTTTTGATAAAGAGGGTAGATCCGAAGTCGCCGAGGTGCTTACGGTCGCAAAGGAATTCCTTACTGGCCCCGTACTTATCAGTGCTTATGACATTTTCTACGACCATTTTCCTGAATTTGAGGCTCTTCAGTCAGTACCGGAGATTATGTTTCTGGATAGTGGCGGATATGAAACCGCTGACGAACACGATCTGACCGCTGTCTATACCAACCCCTGGCCGGTAGAAAAGTGGAATGAAACACGCCTACGATGTGTTCTTGATATGTGGCCTGAAGACTTGCCATCTGTAATAGTTAGCTTTGATCATGGTGCAAAAAGGCGGCGGATCGAGGAACAGATTCAGTCCGCTCGTGAGTTTTTTGGGCACTATCCTAATCAGTTACACGATTTCATAATAAAGCCAGAGACCTCAAGCCAGCAGTATGTCCAGATGACGAAATCCGTCATCCCTAACATAGAAGAACTCTCATCGTTTGACATTATTGGCTTTACAGAGAAGGAGCTCGGAAATTCGGTGCTCACGAGAATGGTGAACATCGCAAAGGTCAGGATAGCTCTCAATAATGTGAAGCTGGAAATTCCTATACACGTTTTTGGCAGTCTCGATCCGCTGGCATCCTGCTTGTATTTCCTTGCGGGAGCTGAGATTTTCGACGGGCTTACTTGGATACGCTATTCATACCAATATGGGCTTGCAATTTACAGGCAGAACTACGGAATACTTTCCGTAGGAATTCGGGAGAAAGAAGACTCTGTTAGAGCGAAGGCCATCGTAGATAACATCTACGCCATTAGAAAGTTGCAATTCTCAATGAAGGACTTCCTGCCAAACGAAAATTTTCAAAAATTCTCTGATCACGATAAGGTGCTCAGCGATTTTTACGATACATTGTGCAATGAGCCTGGAGGGCGGCAATAATGGGCGGCGGAGGTGGCGGTTTTTTTTCAGGTACTAGCGATATAACGAAACTCACGCAAAAGATCCGGGACTCCGAAGCCAAGGCGCGGGACCAGTCGTTCGACTCAAGGATTTCTGAAATTATTGATAAATTGCTCACACGGTATAATAATCGGGATCGTGATGCAATCCAGAAACATTTAGACACGATAAAACAGTCTTTGGAAAAAGACATTGCAGGATCTGTCGATCTTCTATTCGGAGGCTCGGTAGCAAAGCATACGTACGTTGATGGCTTGAGCGATGTTGATATCCTTGTTTTGCTCGATCAAACTGACCTCGTTGACAAATCCCCGGCGCAAGCAAAAGATTACTTTTTCCACCGCCTTAAGGTTCGATTCCCTAAGTCGAAGATCATAAAAGGGCAGTTGGCGGTTACTGTCCGGTTTGGAGACATAGACATCCAACTTCTCCCCTCTGTGCGCCACTTGTCCGGTTATAAGATTTCTGACGAATCCGGTGAGAGTTGGTCTGCGCTGATAAAGCCCAGAGTTTTCGCACAACAGCTTTCTACAGTCAATCAGACGCTGGGTAACAACATCGTTCCAACAATCAAGATAGTTAAATCGATCCTTTCTGAACTTCCTGAAAGGCATCGCCTGAGTGGATACCACACGGAGGCGCTTGCAACCCTTATCTTTGAGTCTTACGATGGCGCGAAGAACACAAAGTCGATGCTGGCACATTTCTTTGAGTATGCCCAAATCCATATTCTGAAGCCGATCCAAGATAAAACGGGGCAGTCAATCCACGTGGATGACTACCTCGATGAGGCTATGAGTAGAAAGCGGCAACTGGCAGCGAATGCACTTTCGCGAATCAGCAGACGGATAAGAAATGCAGATGGTGCTCACTTGATGGAAGAATGGGAAGATATACTAGGGGCGTTGTAATCTAATTTATGGACAAGAATGATCTTGAACATCATTTCCGAATAATCGATATGATGCTTACAATGCACTCCACGCTGCGAGATAGGCTTCGGAGGCGTGCTTTTGCTGCATATCTTCTACTCCTTGGTTCCTCGATGATCCTGTGTATTGCGCAGTTCACTAATCCAGACCTGCTGACGAAACTCCATATTGATCCGAGCACAGCTCAGATCGCAGGTGGAATATGCTCGGTTTGCGTCCTACTGATCTCTTTAGCAGTCGTAATGCTCGATTGGGGGAAAAAAGCTGAAAGACACAGCCAGGCCGTCGGCGAGCTTAGCAGGCTCAAAGCGCAGTGCCGAGAGGTTCTCAAAACCGATGTGTCAACTTTTAGCGATGAACGATGTCAGGCACTGAGTAGGGAGTGTGCTTGGGCATTACAATGCACTGAGAAGGTCCCTGATCGTAAATTTAACAAACTCAAAGCTCTTCATAAGAGGAAAATTGAGTTGAGCAAACTGGCTGATGCTCACCCGGGATGCCCTTTTTTATTGATCCAAGTTAAACTTTTGTACCTTTGTATCCGTGGGATCTTTAAACCTGATGGGTCCTCAGAGGGTGATGATAAGAATGAGTAGTGCGCTGGGTTTCGATGATAGTGAGCCTGAGAATTTACTGTTGCTATACTTGCGAGCTAAGAAGGCAGTTTTAGACGCTGGTTACGGGGATGAAGTCGAGTGGCAGGCATCAATTTCATTTGAGGAGGTCGATGAAAATCATTTCCTGAGGGAGGCCGCATGGGTGGTTCTTTCGAGTGGGATGCGTGAAACCGTTGTGCGCAAAAAGTTCCCTGAAATCTCCCATGCGTTCTTTGAATGGGAGTCTGCAAGAAAGATTTCAGCACGGGCGGATCAATGTAGACAGAATGCTCTGGCTTGTTTCGGTCATTTGGGCAAGATCAACGCGATCATTTTTATTTCTGCCCACGTTGAAAGGCATGGCTTCGGTAGTGTTCAACGCGCTATTGAGGCCGAAGGTATTCCCTATATCATGCAGTTTCCGTTCATGGGTCCTGCAACCTCGTTCCATTTTGCAAAGAACATAGGGCTCTCAGTGGTCAAACCTGATCGTCATCTGGTCAGAATTGCTAAACGCCTCGGATATAAGTCTCCTGAGGCGTTATGCTCTGAGATTTCTAATTTGACGGGGGACAGAGTCTCCGTCGTGGATATCGTCCTCTGGCGGTATGCTACACTTTATGGTAGCTCTGTCTGATACTGCTTATTGAGAAACTGGTCCCAGGCTTGTTTCAATAGCTCGACGGCATCCATTGAACGCCTCGCTTCGCCCGCGGCTTTGAAGGCTGAATCATTGGCTGTTGCCGCTGCTTGATTTCCGCACACCGTACGGGCTCGGGCCAAGCCAAGCACCCAAATAAACAGCCAAAAGATTGAAATTAGCGCGAATTTTCGTTCTTAGAAGGTCATTGAGCCAGGAAATGGGCAATCTAAACGCACATTTGGCCATGGGCAATAGCGGTGAAGCTGTACGCCGATAAACTTTCCACCGCCAAAATCACCCAGCCGACGCCGTTGCGACGGGTTTTCGGGTTTAGTCAAATATTTTACGGCCGGCCGGTAAAGAATCGAGCCATTTTTGGAGCAACGACATTCTCCCCCTTCCGCCCTACGTCTTCGCGTCCTACCCTGACCTGCCTTTGATCAGTCTTCGCGTGAAACCATGCTTTACGCCTTCCCGTCTTCCTGCTCCCCGCTTCCTGCTCCTTGCTCCGCCCTCAGTCCTCCGTCCTCAGTCCTCCGTCTTCCGTCCTCTTGCCGGCGCCGGCGGGCCGCTGTCGCTCACTTTGAAGCGGCCGGCCGCCTCTGCGAGTCCTTCCGCACTCGAAGCGGTGTATTGGACCGCCTTGTCAATATGGCAAAATGCTTCTTTAACCTGCCCTATTCCGGTTGCCTGCTCGTCGGAAGCCACTGCTATCTGGCCAATGAGTCCGGCAATATCGGCCATTCCGGCTGCCACATCCGAAAAAACCGCATCCGTTCTTTTCACCAGTGCGGAGCCTTTGTCGACTTCCTTGATCGTGCTCTCGATGAGGGTGGTCGAATTTCTTGCCGCTTCTGCGGCCCGCAGGGCTAGATTGCGCACCTCATCGGCCACCACGGCAAATCCTGCCCCGACCTCCCCCGCCCTGGCGGACTCGACGGCCGCGTTGAGCGCCAGCAGGTTGGTCTGAAAGGCGATTTCATCGATGCTTTTGATGATCTTTGAGGTCTGGTGGCTCTCCCGTGACATCGCTTCCATCGAGCCGGTTAACTCGGCCATGGAAGCCTGCGCGCGGGTTACCGCCTCATGGACCGCACTGGCTATTCGGTCCGCCGTCTTTGTATTGTCGGCATTCTGCCGGGTCATCGAAGCGATCTCCTCAAGTGAGGCGCTTGTTTGCTCTACGGATGAAGCTTGCCGGCAGGCCACCTCGGATAAATGTCCGGAGGCTGTGATTATATCGCTTATCATCTTCCGCAGGCTTTCTTTTATCATGCCCATCCTGGAGCACATGTGGCTGATCTCATCGCGGCCCTTTGCTTCGATTTTTCCGGTAAAATCACCCTGTCTCATTTTTGCGCCCGCTTCGAGGAGCTTTCGAACGGGTCGATCCACCACTCTTCGCATCATGAAATACATTGTAAGCACCAGGATGAGCGACCCCAGGGTCCCGAAGAGGATGCTCCTGTTTCGCGCCGATAAGGCCGCATTGACGGCGTTCTCCGCTGAGACGCTAACCAGCATGCCCCCGATGACCTTTTGCGAGCTCCCGTGACACTGATTACAGCGAGACTCGTTGAAGATGGGCCGGAATGTGCTGAAGGCCGGTTTGCCATCTGAGCTGTCATCGACCGGCTCAACGGAAGATTCCCCGCTTTTGAGCATGCCTGCGATACCGTCCAAAACGGCCCTGTTCGCAAAGATATTGTCGAGTTGCTTTTTTATCCGGCCGGTTTCGGTTGCAAATACGATTCGGCCCGCGCAGTCAAATACAGTGACCTCCAGCCCTTTTGTTTTCTCCTTGAATCTTTCGAACTGGTCCTGGACCATCTGGTTGTCTCCCTTGGCCATGGCTGCAAACATGCCTCCCTCGATCGCCGGGATGAGCATATCGCCGTCATGCCGAATCTGGTCCCGGATAAGATTCTTCTGGCCATGAATATTTCCCCATACGATGGTCCCTATAATGGCAACAACCAGCATCAATAGAGGTAATGTCAGCTTGACCCACAATCTTTCCCTGTAGAAGGCGAACAGTTTCATAAAAAACTCCATACGATGGATTTACCATCTTCAGTGAACGCCGCCGTAAACCAAAAGCCTGGTTCTAAAACAAAAGGGCTAAAACTCCCCACATGCCAATTGGCGCCATACCGATCCTGTCCTGCAGCAAAAAGATTCCGTTCAAGGCCCCCCGCACTGGCCGGGTCTAACATTACCGTTAACAGCAGCAAGGAAATTAGTGTCGACTGGACAATAATGAAAAGAGCAACATTCGCTTTAGTGTTGAGTATCAATTGCAGTCGATTTACCAATACTATCGGCGGGTCACACTGGAGACTTTAGGATTTTGGGTCCGCCGCGAACGGCTCGGGCCAAGCCGCCTACCCAAATAAACGGCCAAAAAGATTGAAATAAGAGCTGGTTTTCGTAAGAGCGGGCGGGCGCTCTAAACGTCCATTTGGCCATCGGCTATGGCGGTCATGGCGGGTTTATGAGTGAAGTCAGACATTTTGCGGCCGGCCTGTAAAGAATCGGGCCATTTCGGAGCAACGACGTTCTCCTCCTTCCGTCCTCCTCCCTTCACCCTTCAGCCCCCGTCTTCCTGCTCCCCGCTCCTTTGTTGAATGCGATCAAATCGGCTGTGTGCCCTGATTCAGGATGTTCAGGTACTCCGAGTACGCGAATATGCGCCCGCGTTTCTTCCCGGTTATTTCCTTCGCTATTCCAAGCCTGTGTAGATTCTCAAGCGACTGGGTTATAGTAGGTACGGTCAGGTTTAGAGCTTTTGCGGCATAAGGGATCGCCAACAGGGGCCTTGTTCGCATTAGTTGATAAACCCTCAGTGCCGACCCGGCGGCTTTCTTGAGTGTTTCAATCCTGGCGCTGTCAGTCTCAAACAGTTGCAGAATCTGCCTCGCAGATTGGGTCGCCTGGCCGGCAGTCTCCATCACCCCTGTCAAAAAAAAACTAAGCCACCCCTCCCAGTCCCCTTCCGTTCTCACCCTTTGGAGCCAGTCATAGTATTCTTGCCGATGTGTTTTAAAGTACAGGCTCAGGTATAGAATCGGTTCGCTGAGAGCGCCTTCCGCGCACAGCAAGAATGTAATCAGCAGGCGTCCTACTCTGCCATTGCCATCGAGGAACGGGTGGATTGTCTCGAATTGAACGTGTGCAAGTGCAGCTTTGATAAGCAACGGAGTGGCTACAGGATCATTATGGAGGAATTTTTCAAATGCCCCCAGACAGTCCATAAGAGATTCAGGCGGGGGCGGCACTAAGACAGCATCACCCGGCCGGGTGCCGCCGACCCGGTTTTGAGAGCGACGGAACTCACTAGGCTCTTTATCGCTTCCTCGTCCCTTGGAAAGCAGAATGCCATGAATCTCCTTGATCAGCCTCAATGAAAGCGGAAAGCCGCCTCGTAATCTGTTCAGCCCGTGGTTCATGGCCGCAACATAATTGGAAACCTCTTGCACGTCCTCCAGGGGCGCCCCAGGCATCTCCTCGCTTTCGTACAGCAGAAGGTCATTAAAAGAGGATTGGGTTCCCTCGATCTGGCTGGAGAGCAGGGCTTCCTTCCTGACGTAAAAGTAGAGGAATAGAGACGTGTTGGGCAGGAGGAGGGTCATCCCATCAAGTCTGCCCAATGCCCGGTTAGCCTTTTCGAGTAAATCATGATGTTGACCGGTCAGTTTCAAAGGAGGGGCGGGTGGCAATGGCTCTGGAATATATGCCTTAAATATTTCCCCCGCTGTTGAGCAGACGCGGTAAGTGCCGGTCTTGCGCTTCATATCAGATTCCTCATTGGGACCTGCCAGACTGACGGCATCTTGCTAAAGCATACTTTACTTACAGGAACCTTACTAAAATTTAGACCACTAATTTTTATTAAGCGACAAAATATTAAAGAATGCGTTGCTTAGCTGAAACGTTATTAAAAGATAGCATGCCAATTTTTATTAAGAAAGGAAATAATACGCAATCGGGTAGGGCTAGCGGCGATGGCGGGACGCCTATGAATTTTTCACCGCCAAAATCACCCAGCGCTCATGGTTACGGCGGGTTTATGGGTAGAGTCAAATATTTTACGGCAGCCCGGTAAAGAATCGAGCCATTTTGGGAGCAACGACGTTCTCCTCCTTCCGTCCTCCCTCTTCGCGTCTCTCCCTGACCTGTCGATGATCAGACTTCGCGTGAAACTCGCCCTTCCGCCTTCACACTTCCTGATCCCCGCTCGCCGCTCCCTACTCCAGCCATCGTTATGTCTTAATTGACATAACGATGGCCCCGCAGTATAACAGCACCGGTATGCGTTATAGGGAAACTTACCAATTTACGCAGAAAATGCCGTTTTCATGCTTCGCGGATGACGCAGGCGGCATGAAGAATTGCGTTCAAGATGGTGCCGATGAATGGCAAAGAAAGTGCGGGTTGCCCCAAACTTAGCCATTGCAGGGCCATTTAGGAGCGGCGCTGCGGTGGCGCGTACTACCCCAGCGCAATAACAAAACCGAATTGCCCAGCGCCGCACCGGAGGTGGCGCCCAGCGAGGACCGTTGCGCCGATCTCCACGCCCCGCGAGGTGCCGCGCTCTGCCTCACGCGCTTGCGCGTGTGGCAGAAATCCCGGGGGGCCGGGGAAAGTCCCCCGCTCTTTTAGTTAGTGCAATCTTGAATGCAACTCGGAGTTAAACGATTTTTTCTGCCACCTTGGGAAAATTAAAATGGCGGGTGCACCGTCATGAAGGTGAATACGTCCATCCCGTTGGACTCCGCCTTGGTCTTCTCGCCATTGATCACCCGGACCATGAGGTCGATCATCTGATCGCGCAGCACCATGAGCGGCTCGCCTTCCAATAAAACACCGGCATTTATATCCATATCATCGGGCATGGCCCTGTAGATCCTCGAATTGCTCGACACCTTGATGACTGGTAGGATCGGAAAGCCGGCCGGCGTTCCCCTTCCCGTCGAAAAGAAAATGATCTGGGAACCGCTTGCGGCCAGGCCCGCCATGGAGTCCCCGTCGTGTCCGGGTCCATCCTGCAAAACGAGTCCCCGTTCCGCTGGAGCTTCCCCGTAGTTAACGACCTGGTTGATCGGGCCGGATCCCCCCTTGAGGATGCACCCCATCGATTTCTCGGCAATAGTGCTCATCCCTCCGTCCATATTACCGGGAGAGATTACGAGGCCGGCCAGGGGTCCCATGACTTCGTGCGTGAGCCTCTCAGCCTCGTCCACCATTTTCGCGATCCGCTCGGCAACCTTCTCGTCCTTTGCCCGTCTCGTAAGGATATGCTTCGTCCCAATCATCTCCGTGGTTTCCCCGATCATGACGGTGGCGCCTTTCTCCACGAGCCAATCCGACACTGCCCCCAAGGCTGCATTGGATGTCACGCCTGACATGGCATCGGAACCGCCGCACTCCATTGAAACGAGCAGCTTCTCCCAGGGCATCGGGACGCGCTCTTGGCGGTCGACCTCCTCCTGCATTCTCCGGGCCGCTGTGATCGCCTTTTCCGCGGTTTTCAGAGAGCCGCCTTCCTCCTGTACATTGAAAATCTCGATCGGTTTTCCGGCATCTTTGATGAAAGACCATAAATTCTTTTTATTCGATACCTCACACCCCAGCCCCACCAATACCACGCCTCCGACATTGGGGTGATTTACCATCCCGGAAAGGATCTCGAAGAGGATCTGCAGATCTCTTCGGCCTCCCCGGCCGCAGCCGTGGCCATGAGTTATCCCGACAGCCTCCGGCGCCTCATTCATAATCCTGCGAACCACGCCGTTGACACAGAATACGGTCGGCAGGATCAGCACATGATTGCGAGTACCGAAATCCCCGTTTTGTCGCAAGTATCCGGTGATTTTCATTTCCAGCATCTCTCGCTCTCCACATTATGTGTATGCACCTTCAGCCTGATCGCCTTCAGCCTAAACCCCTAACCCCTTGCTCTCCACATTATGGGTATGCACCCATTCTCCTTTTTTGATGGCTCTCGAGCTGATCGCTATTACCTCGCCGTATTTGATGATTTCCTCGCCGGCCCCTATGTCCCCTAACGCCACTTTGTGGCTTGAGGGGATTTTTCCTAAGACGGGAAATGCTTCCAAACCTTTCGCCTCGGCCTTTTCTCCGGGATGGATATCTTCCAGGGCGACCCCGACATTATCGCGGCAATGAATCACGATGATGCTATATTTCACGCGGCCTCCTTTTTTTGTTCACGATAGGAGTTAAGGGCAAGCGCAATGAGAACGAAAATCCCTCAGGCAGCGATCCGCGCCGTCAAAACCTTTCTTGACACGGATGTGCAGAGATGACAACCTTAATAATGCGTCAGCTTGCCGGAATAACGCAGGACGATGTATAGCTTGATTCTCATCCACCGCTGCTACTGCGGAGAAGGCGGGTGATAGCCTACTCCAACGATTCCGCCAAGTCCGGTTACTTGCAGGCCGTACACAACCGCTTCGACTCTATTGGTTTCAACAAAGATTATATCTCTGTCCTTAACTTCAATATTGTTGCTGGAGATTTGCTGCTGAAGGTCCTTAAAGCTTAATTGAACGATGTCGGGCTTTCCGTCTGGCCTGGCCCTGACCAGCTTGATGGAGCTCTCTTCGGCATAGGGGGCGAAACCCCCCGCGGCGACAATGGCTTCGGGGACATTCATCTTTTTCTTTATCGGATAATTTCCCGGCTTTCGCACGGCCCCGTCCACGTAAATCATTCCGGCTTCAGGGACATAAATCACGTCCCCGCTCTTGATTTCGATGTTGAGTTCTTCTCCCCCTCCCTTGGTCAACTCATCGAGATCGATCAGATACGTGCCGGGCTGGTCCGGGTCTCTGCCTCCCCTGCGAATCTGGACCATTTTGCCTGCCGTATCTGCAAGACCCTCGCCAAGGGCCATGGCTTCAAACAGGTTCTGGCGAGCCAGATATGGAAAAGTCCCCGTCTTTTTGAATGCTCCCATCAGCGTAATTTTGCCTGATATCTGTTCTTTCACAAAAATACTCACGTGAGGGTTCTGTAAATATCGGGCTTTATAAAGCTCTTCTATTTTTTGTTCTGCCTCACGCGTTGTAAGATTTGTTACTTCAACGGACCCGATGAGGGGAAGAGATATAGAACCACGGGCGCCGACTCTTGCTTCGGACTTGAGGTCCTGCGCTTCAAAGACGGATACCTGGAGCAGGTCCCCTTCGCCGATCACATAGTCCTTGAGAGTTGGAGTGCTTTTCACGGAAGCAAAAAGCCTTTCGTTTATCGTTCTTACTTCCTGCCTCGATCCGCTTTCCCGGGCTACCACGTCTTCGAGCTTTGCATTGGGCTCTGGTCCACTGCGGACCCCGCACCCGAACGTGAACCCGGTTAAAAAGACAATGGCCCAACAGATATAAAAATGCCTGGCACACAATTTCATTGCCGTCCCCCTGAACTCAATTAAGGCGCCTTTGATTTGAATGGCGCCCCCCTGGTTTGCTCAATGTCTAAAAAGGCTATTGACTGGCTCCGTCTTTGCCTGAGGAAAGTCCCATCGCCGTTCCGTACGCGGCGACTCCTGCAACAAAAGCGCCCGGCACAATCGGAGCTGCGCTGATTCCTCCGGCGCCGGCAGGGTCAACCACCAAAGGCGCTCCCTCAACTCCGGCCACAATCGGCCCACAAACCAATTCACCTGAAGTATCTATAAATACTAGGCTATCGCCAACGACGGCAGCACTGCCTTCAACGCTTCCCCCTGGCGTTGCCGGAGAAATTTTCTGACAGTCATATACGGCATCGCCGTGCGCGAATTTCACCTTCGCGTCCGAATGCAACACGTAATTCACCTTGCCGGAATAGACGGTGCAAACCAGTTTGCCACCCGCATTATTGAATGAAAACCTTGCTTTATCCTGGGCTATGATGCTGAAATTCGCCCCCTGAACAGTGGCCGGTCCGCCGCTGACTTCCATGATAGCGCCTTCCTTCAGCGGGAAATTTGTAGTCAACTGGACCACCTGGCCATTATTTTCCGTGACTTTCACCACGCCTTTGGGAAAAACGGTCATCACAGACTCTGCCGCTCCGGCAGTCCCAAGGCAGGACACCATGAATACCGTAACTAAAATCTGCACCACGAGTCGATTCTTCCTCATTGTTTCTCTCCTTCTGAATAATTCTGGATTGAGGTACTCTTAAGCGGCATGCCAAAAGGGTGCCAGTGTTACTTGCTCCCCGCTCCCTTCTCCCCGCTACTTTTCCATCAGTTCCACGGAATCAAGCCAATAGTCTCCTGAAATCTTGTTGTCCATTTTAAGGCTCTCATCCCTGCGGACCCTCAGTACAACGGCTTCACATCCCGCCGGAACACTAAATTCGATTTTATCCTCCTGCCATGGGCAATCGCCCAGCACCTCTTTGCTTGTGTTTTTGAATTCATTTTTGTACCCGCTCACCGTCAGGAACACGCCCCTGTCGGTGGTGAGATTGCTGCTCTTGCTGACAAAGCGCAGGGCGTAAGCAGTCCCGGGGTTTACCGGGACTATTTGCCATACCAGGTCGGAACTTATATTCCTGGTCCCCTTGAAATGGACGTGCAGACACGAGTTGCCTGAATAGGCCAGACTGGTTGTGCGCTCTACGATAAAATCGGAATCGGTTTGAAATCTCCAGCCAAAAGCCCTGTTCAGAGGTTCTGATTCAAAGCCGCCATCATGGATGAGGGAGGTGTGATGTTTGCTCCGGAGTTGCCAAATGCTCTTGGCCTCTTCGAACCGGTCATTGGAAATCAGGAAATCGCAGAATCGAAGCTGGTCCTTTTCTTCCCAGCGAGTACCTTCTTTTTCCATAATTTTGAAGAGAGCGAGCGCGGCATCGGGTTGTTTCGAATCAATGAGCTCGCTTAAAAACACCGGGTAGTTGCAGGAGAAAACGTGGGGAACAACCTCTTCCCATCCTCCCCAGAACCGCGAGCTTAGCCAACCGGCCTCTTCTATATGTTGAGGAAGGTAGGAGAGTATAAAGTTGAAGCATTTCGTAAAATAAAGCTCATCATGAAGATCGTAGGCAAAGAGCAGTTCCTGCCATTTCCAGGTGCTGATTGAATCAATAGCCGGGGTAATAATTTCGAGGATCTTGCGTGCTTCCTGCCTGTGTTCGCTTGCGATCCGGACCCGGACCAGCCCAATCCAGGCATCTATAAGGGAGGGCTCAGCTAAAATCGCCTTTTTGTAATACTCGGCTGCTCCGGCGGGGTCGAGAGCAAGGTACCTGGAATGTCCGTTCAAAACCTGGGCTTCCGGAAAAAATCCGGCAGCAAAGCCTCCGAGACCGGTCGTGTCTATTTGTGAAAGTATGTACAAGAAAATTGAATACCATAGCAGACAGCCTGACAGGACCGTCAAAAAAATCGCAAAAATTATCCTCCTACGCAAGGACATTTCGCGTCCTTTAAAGGCGAAGATGAAGTGTAAAGACTCCGGTAAAATCGTTCAGGACTCGGATGTCTGGAAGAATTCGCATGCCTCTTTAAAAGGCGTTGGATGGGACCTCAGGGCACAACTGGCAGCCGGCATCACCGGCTTCGGAAGCCTTGATTGCCGCTTCTTGCTTCATGCTTCCGGCTTCCCGGTTCCTTATAGCGCATCAGGACCAACAGTATTACAAAGTACAATTGATTTGCCGGGATCTGCCAGTTAAACTCCACCCATACGTGTGAGAGGAAAGCTGCGCTGCCGGCGAGAGCGCCAACGCGAATTAACCTTTCATCCGTTCCCAGCGGTTTTTGTTCTCCGGCGCTTGTTTTTGCCGCTCCCCTTGCCGTAGCCCACCAGTAGCCCCAAACCAGGAAAAAGATAAGCAAACTGCACGGCAGCCCCCATTCCGAGGCGATTTGCAGATAATCGCAATGCGCAGCGCCAACCTGGAGCAGATCGGTATCGAATACCTGGTATAGAAAGATAACCGGCCGATATGTCCCGAATCCAGTCCCCGTTAACCAATGGTCACAAATTAGCTTCCACGTGAATTGCCAAATTTTGAATCTACCAGGGGCGTCGTGTTCAATTTCCGCAAAACGGTTAAGAATACCTTCGAAACCGATAATCGAGCCGTAAGCTAAAATTATTACCCAGCAGCCGATAAGAATAGGGACTATAGACCTGCTGTGCCTTCCTCCAAAATAAGCCAGGACAGTCGTGCCCATGCAAAGGCTGATTATTCCGCCCCGCGATCCGGAGAAGATAAGACTCAGGAGTACAAGCCCGGTGAGAAAAATGAAAAAAAGCTGTTTTTCGCGGCTTTCCCGTCGAGTCTCTTTTTGGTGGAAAGAACTCGTCCTGTTGTTTTTACCGTCCAGTCTCCATAGCCAAACCAGTTGCAAAGGCCAGATCATTCCGAGAAAAGCCGCATAATGATTGCGGTTTGCAAAAGTCCCATGGGCGCCTTCGGTAAATCCATGTCCTGCTGAAGAAACCAGTACCTGCAATATCCCGTAGAGCGCTTCGAGACCGGCGACCAGGAAAAGAACCGTTAAAAGCTTGCCCGGCTTTATTATCCCGTCTCGCATCGAACGGTGGAGAACCAACGCGAAGAGGGCGAGGGTGAGAATCCACAATCCGCTCATAAAAGTATCGAGCGGTACGTAAGAAAGGCTCGCACCCCAGCGGGACACGCCTGTGGCGTCAAGGGACCTGTGCAGCCATTGTGCCCGTTGCGGGCTGAGAACCGATATGAGGGACAGCGGAAGGGGGATTATCTGCACAAAAGGATACGCAAGAATCGGGAGCAGCAAGAACAGCGGCTTTCTCACGTCCCTTACTGAAATGAGGTCCTTCGACACCAGCAGAAATAAAGCGAAAATTACCAGGAAAATTCCGGCCACACCACTCCACAACCACGGCCTCGCCGCGCCGGCAAACATTGGCAAAACGATTATGGGAAAATAGGCCAGGAGCTTTTCAGGTTTTCCGTTAAGGTTCTTTGTTATTGCAGTTGAATTCATGAAACATGAGGTCTTCATCAAATGTTGGCGTCCGGAGCTTCGAATTTCTTATTCCGTATACATTGCGATAACCAATTTGTATGAAAGGTAAATAGTTGTAATTATGGCAACGGCTGTAACTGCAAGCTGCTTTTTCCCCGGGGCTTTCCTTATTCGGAAAGTAAAAAGATCCAGCACGCGCAAGAATTTGCCTCGGCATTTCGTACAGTGGTAGCGTCTGGAACGCGGAATCCAAATTGCCAATCCCTTGCGTTTTATGCGCTGAAGTTCTCCATCCCTGCAAACAGGGCAAGTCCTTGCAGAATGATCGTGAGTTATCTTATCTTCTGAATTCAATGCAGTACCTCCTTAGTACAGCACATCAACCGAAGCATGCCCAGCTTCTTCCTTGCGCCCCCGACGGTTATGATGGCATTGGGAGCGGAATTTCTGCTATTGGCGCTCTCAACTCGACTCCGTCTTCGAACAGCTATTACACGCGGGGCAGAAAAATACCACTTCCCCGCCAATTCAGGCTCATTAGATTTATCTTAAAAGCTTTGTGATGCCTCGGCGGTCATGCACTTTTTTGATGATTCTGACGATTCTATCGAGGTCATGCTCGGTCATTTGTGTACCGGAAGGCAAGCATAAGCCCCTTTCAAATAAATATTCGCTTACCGCGCCACCAACAACACGAACCTTATAAGGCCTATTGCCCGAACTCCCAATGCATCCTGCATTTAATTTCGTTTCTCCTGCCTCAGAGCCTGTGCGAAAGACAGGCTGCAGGTGCATCGGCTTCCATAGAGGCCGTGACTCGATATTATGTTCCTCAAGTGCAAGACGGACAGTCTCACGATCTGCACCGAACTCATCCGGATCAATCAAAATGACAGTCAGCCAGCGGGTAGATCGCCCGAGTTGTGACTCCGGCATGAATTCAATACCCGGAAGACCACTTAGAGCCTCTTTGTAACTGCGATAGATCTTTTGCTTCTGTTCGACCCGCTGCTCAAGCACTCTAAGCTGGCCTCTTCCTATTGCCGCAACGATGTTGCTCATCCTGTAATTATAGCCGATTTGAGAGTGTTCATAATGAGGTGCGGGATCGCGGGCCTGCTGCGACAGGAAGCGGGCCTGCTCGATTAAATGGCGATCGTCTGAGACCAGCATCCCTCCGCCTGAAGTGGTGATGATCTTATTGCCGTTGAAAGAGAACACCGCGGCCTTTGCGCCCGTTCCCGCATGTACATACCTGTATTTGTCTTGCTCTGCTCGTATTCCTGAGTTGTCAGTCTTCCTGTATTTAGCTCCTAAAGACTCGGCGGCGTCGACAACTACCGGAACACCATATGGTGCACAGATTTGGAGGATAAGCTCCAAGTCAGCACATTGACCATAAAGATCGGTTGGCACAATCGCTTTTGGAAGACGACCGCGCCGATAACATGATGCAAGCTCTTCTGCAAGTAATTCCGGATTCATATTCCATGAGGAAAGGTCCGAATCTATGAATACCGGAGTCCCCCCCTGAAAGATGATCGGACTTATGCTTCCGATGAATGTCAAGGTAGAGGCAAAAACCTCATCGCCAGGTCCTACACCGAGAACACGCAATGCGAGGTGCATTGCCGCACTCCCGCTTGCCAGGGCAATGGCGTACGGAAAACCTGTCCTTTCGCAAAATTCCCGCTCGAAAGCCTCTACCTGGGGGCCGAGCGGGGCGATGTAGTTACTCTCGAATGCTTCCCGAATGAAGCGCATTTCTTCGCCGCTCATGTGCGGGGGGGCAAGGAACAAGCGTTTCATGATGCACTTAGTCCTCAAGTATTAAGTCAAACCCACTCTATCAGAGTAGCGCCCCATGAGTACCCCACGCCAAAACCAGCCAGAACCACCAACTGTCCGGACTGCAGTTTTCCATCTTCCCAAGCATGCTTAAGGGCAATTGGAATGGTTGCAGAGACCGTATTGCCATAGCAAAGCGACAAGTAGAACTTGTTTTCTGGAATTTCAATTTTTTTTCGGAGACGATCGAGAATGTACTTATTAGCTTGATGGAAAACGAATAGGCCGATGTCGTCAAGTGTTTTACCAGAACAGACCAGAAGCTCCCTAATCGCTTTAGGCACGGCATTCAAAGTGAAAGTAAAAATCTCCGGTCCGTTCATATAAAGACTTCCAACGGATGGCATTATCTTGCTCTGCTTCCGGCCTGCTTGTTCCTTATCAGGGTGTTCAGGACACCGCATTCCGCCAAAGGGGACAATGAGGTTCTTGGCCCCTTGACCATCCGTTCCATAAACGAAGGGTCCCGAAAGGTAGCCCAATTCTCTTTCCTGGCCGGATGTGCTCTGAATCAAAGTGGCGGCGCCGGCATCTCCAAAGAGTGTGCGTACGCTTTTATCGGACGGGTGCAGATACTTGCTGTAAGTTTCTGCCGTCACAAGCAGTACGTTTTGTGCCTGACCGGTTTCTATTAAACCCTTTGCTAAGCCCAATCCATAAACAAAGCCTGAACAACCCAAGTTAAAATCCAAAGCTCCTGAACGTGTTGGAATACCAAGCCGTTCCTGCATAATGCACGCAGTTGAAGGCAAGAAGTAGTCAGGACTTTGCGTACAAAATAGAAGAAAATCGATATCGCTCGGCTGGCAAACGCCCTTGTCAAAAAGGCGACGTGCAGCGGCTACGCCTAAGTCCGACGCACATTCATCTTCATCAGAGACGTACCGGATTGAGATGCCGGTTTTTTTTGCAATCTTTTCAACGCTCCACTCAGGAAATTCGCTTGCCAACTGATCGTTGGAAAGTACAGTCCGGGGGAGATGATATTCGATTGCACTTATCGCGGCTCGTATTTTCATCTTTTGCTTTCAGCTAACGGCACGGTCCTTTTAAGAAAAATCAAATCCTGCGACCTGCTTGGCTGGAACCCCCATAACGGTTGCTCCTTCTCGTACTTTGCGCAAGACCACGCTACCAGCTCCGACTATGGCATAGTCTCCAATAGACGCCTTTGGGAGAATCGAAGCGTGACTCCCGACAAATACGCCTTTTCCCAGCAACGCCGCGCCCGTTATATCAGCATGACCACAGATAGTGCAGCCTTCACCCACTACTACATCATGACCAACTGTTGCTGCTACATTCACTGTAACAAAGTCTCCAATCGTGACATTGGTTGTAATTACTACTGCTGGGCATAGGATACAGCCTTCTCCCAGACGGCAAAGGGGCCCGACAACTGCGGTAGGATGGATAATGGAGATAAATCTGCCTCCCTTGCGCTTTAATGCCTCAACTATCCTCAGTTTGGCCTTAGGGTCGCCTATGGCGCAAGTCAGAACATCATTTTCTGAAGGACTGATTGTCATCGGATCGCCAAGGATTGGCAAATCAACTTGGTAACCATCTAGAGCTGCCGGATTTGCATCCAAAAAGCCTCCCACTGCCCAATCTCGTGCATTGAACGGGATATCACGAGACCAACCCAACAATTCCCGACCAAATCCACCTGCTCCGATAATAAGCAACCTTTTCAAATTTGGGCTCCGTCAACTCTATTGGGCAGTGTATCCGCCGTCGATCACAAGGGTCGTACCCGTTATCCAGCGCCCTGTATCAGCGAGCAGGTAGGCAATGCCATACGCCACATCAATTGGCTTCCCAATGCCTAAAGGATGCCTCGAGATGACGTCCTCAAATTGTCCGGACGTCTGTTGTTCTTTCAAATGAGCCGCCATCCTCGTTTCAACAACTGCAGGCGCGACGGAATTGATCCGTATGCTTTCCCCGGCCAATTCCAGCGCCAATGATTTTGTCAGCGCTATCAGCGCACCTTTGCTCGCAGCATAGGCGGAGACCCCGGGTTGACCAACAAGGCCCATAACTGACGCAAGGAAAACCACACTGCTGTTCGGATGGAAGCAACCCTTCTGGCGGAAGGCTCTAACAAGGGCCACTGCCGCATTGAAATTGACCTGCATCAGCTCTTCCAGACGCTTCATCTTCATAAACGCAAGTGGGCATACAAATTGAACTCCGGCACTGTGGACCAGCCCATCCAATGGACCAAGTTCTTCTGACAAATTCTTGAGCCAAGGTGAAATGGCCTCTGTGGAAGCCAAATCTAAAGGCTCGACTTTATGCCTGGTTCCTTGCAGCAGTCCGAAAGTTTGTTGAAGTCTTTCTTCGTTCCGGCCTACCAAGACAAGGCGAGCTCCTAACTGACTTAAGAGCACAGAAGTCTCTCTCCCGATTCCGGAGGAGGCGCCTGTGACCAGAATGAGCCGCCCCTCCATGCTCATTGGATTGACCATACCTCAGCCTCCTTCACTGATCCTTAATTCAGATGTATTAGTTCCGGAATTATGACCGGACCACAACTCAATGCGGCGGCTGCCCAGGAAAAACCGACTCCGAAGCCCGCCAGTACTAATCGTAAGTTGTCTCTCCTTAACCCCTCAGCTAGAGTACGGACTATCGTAAGAGGAATGGATGCCGAGCTGGTATTGCCATAATCTTCAATGCTCGACATGACTTTCTCAGAAGGGAAGCGCATACGCTTTGTCAAGTACTTCAATATGAACTGATTCGCTTGATGCATGACCAATGCATCCACCAAGTCCGGAGTCAGATTTGCCTTCGCCATGATTGATTGTATAAGAGGCACCACTTCACGTATAGTAAACGTAAATATTTCCGCGCCATCCATGTACAAGTGCTCATCGCTGCGCGTATTGCCGTCGCTTCGAAGAGTGCTCAACCCGGTCGTTTCTGATCTGGGCTGGCGAAAAGCACCCGCTGGCACGATGAGATGCTTTTGTCCACTGCCGTCGGTACCAAGTTCAAAAAAGATAGGGGCGGCATATGGACTCATTTCAAGAGCCGTTGCTGTCCCGGCGTCACCAAACAGCAATGCTGCTGAACGGTCCTGAGGTGATACAATTCGATTAACTGTATCCCCGACTAAAAGCAACGCACGCTTTACAATACCACCCGCCAGTAACTGAGAAACCACAAAAAGCCCGTATATGTAACCGGAGCATCCTTGATTAATATCAAATGCAGCGCAGTGTTTGCTTAAACCTAAGCGATGTTGCAGCGTACAGCTTGTGGCCGGCAGAATGTAGTCAGGTGTTTGCGATACAAAGATCAACGCATCTACTGAATCCCGGCTCCAACCCAATTCATCGAGCAGACGCTCAGCGGCGCAGTGGCATAAATCAGAAGCGCACATGCCTTCGGGTGCAATGTGTCTGCTTAGAATACCAGTGTACTCACTGATTTTCCTTATCTCATCCTGTGTGAATGCGAGTCGTTCATCAATGAGGGCGCGCTTAAAACCTGGAACTGCGGCGGCAATTCCCGCAACTTTTATTCCACAAACCCTGCCGGATGCCATCAAACCCCTTTCCTTGACTAATTGTCTATATTGTTACCTATGAGTATAATGAGGTCATCGACTCGTTGACATTTCGCAATGGCAGATGGAGGTACGGTAATTTCAAAGTATTCATCTACAAGCGCAATGAAGCCTAATACTGTCATGGAGTCCCAGCTTTTGATCTGGCGTAAATGCTCTCCGCCAGTCAACGATAGAGGTTCTGCTTCTAAAAGCTCCTCAAATTTCAGTAAGAAATCCCGTTTTGTCATTACTCAACTCCTCTTACTAACAGAAGATTCGATTGTGATTGAGTAGAGCCCTTTGGGGTCGGTGCTTTATTAAATATTGGGCTCCTCGGTCTTTTCTGCCCTAGCATCGATATTTGTTATTTCCAAATATTAAATTCTTTTGAATTCCTTCATAGTGGCCTCACCGGATTGACTGATTCCCTCGTGGTTTAAAACCTTGATGAGAGTGAAAATAAGGATTTTCATATCCAGCCGAAGGCTCTGGTTGTCCACATACCACACGTCACGTTCGAATTTTTCTTCCCATGAGATGGCGTTCCTGCCATTCACCTGAGCCCAGCCGGTTATACCTGGTTTTACCAAGTGACGGCGGGCCTGTTCCGGCGTATATCGATTAAGATACTGCAGGAGCAGGGGCCTGGGACCGACGATACTCATCTCTCCCTTCAATACGTTGACCAATTCCGGAAGTTCATCAAGGCTGTAGCGGCGCAGGAGAGCTCCCAGACCGGTTAACCGTTCTTCATCCGATAGCAGGCTTCCATTTCTGTCTCTTTTATCAGTCATCGTTCTGAGCTTGTACATCACAAATGGGCAACCGTGAATTCCAAGTCTGACTTGCCGGAATACAGCAGGAGAGCCAAGTCTAATGCGCACCAGAATGAGTATAGCAACCAATAAAGGTGAAACTAAGAAAAGCAGAGAGATAGAGAGTGCTATATCCATCAAGCGCTTTGCGAAGCGGGAATAGGAACGCCAATGCTTCTCGATACCCTTTCTACAAAACTGAATCATATATTCTCTTAATCTCTCTTGCGGTCTCTCTGATATCCAACAGATGGTGGACTCTTTCTCGACCTGCCACTGCAAGTCTTTTTGCGTGCACAGGATTTCTAAGTACTTCAAGTATAGTGTCAGCAAGGCACGCTGGATCATGTGCAGGTACCAGCCAACCTGTTTGGCCTGGAATCACAATGTCAGGAAAACCCCCTACATTGGTCGCTATGGTCGGGATGCACCAAAGTAGCGACTCTCCCGCTCCGCCTAGGTTTTCTGAATGGGACGGGTGTACCGCAACATCGAGGTCCGGATATAACTCATTCACATCATTGCGAGTGCCCAAAAAAATCGCGTCGTTTCCCAACATTTGCCTTGCGTAGTGATGTATAGTTTTTTCATAACTGGTTGCATTGTTCCATGCACCACCGATGAATACAACCTTGATACCGGGAAGACGTTGCCTGCATAATGAGACTGCATCAATCAGGTCTTCGTGTCCTTTGATCCCGCGTTTTTGTCCAAGATAGTGTTTTGGTGGATACATGTATGCCACCATCCCAATTAAGGGTGACTGGCTTGTGAGGCCCAATTCACACCTCAGCTTGCCACGGTGCCCATTAGAGAAGCTATTGAGGTCTGTTCCGTAGTACGATAAAAATACTCGGTCCTTCCCGATGCCCTCATTCAAATAGCGGTCATAGGTCCAATGACACGACGCAACCCACCTGTCAGCAGGACCGGCAGTGACAACATCCAGCTCGCGAAAGAATTTGTGTTCAAGATGTAGTGGGCCAGGCACTTGAAACAGGCGAGGGGTCCTGTGAGTTCTACCCAATGAAAGGCGCATAGCGAGCGTTGTTCCAACGAAGTGGCTATGGATAATATGAGGGTTAACATTCGATACCAGGGCTCTTAACTGCTTAGACCTGCTGGGCCATATCCATGGCTGGTGAATCGGAAGATCAGAGTGGAGGTGGTGAACAGTCACACCTGATTTTTTCAGGATGTCCGGATTCCCGTTGGCTGGGAGGGCCACATGTACCTGGATTTCTAGCTTGACCAGTTCCCGCATTTGCCGAAATGCCCAAGACGCCCCGGTTGACGTTTTCACCAAGTGCAGGACCCTCAGTTGCATCTTGTCCTTTCAATCCACTGGGCCGTGACTGCTCTTAGCTCCCTCAGGAAAATGCTTCTCTTGTGATGCATTAGATCTGCGTTATATTGCCTTGCTAACCGCAAACTACGCTCGGACATTCTCGCCAGCCGCCCCGGATCGCTTAAGATGTTTTTGATTTTTTGAGCCAGGGCGCAAACGTCCCCGGGGGGAACCATGTCTTGCCTTGGTATTAGCTCCGGAATCCCTCCAACCGTGCTGCCGATGCATGGCAGAGCTCTTGCCATAGCTTCCAGCATGGCGCGCGGCAAACCTTCCGTCCTTGAAGGAAGCACGAAGAGATGCGCATTATCCAGTTCCTTTTGCACAGCACTGCCCGATGGTATTTGCCCCTTGAATGCTATTCGACC
>JBKQTS010000299.1:0-16962 GCA_052143075.1 Syntrophobacteraceae bacterium
CTGTTTGGCGCCTACAACTGGTTCAAATGATACGTCAATTCAGGTTACAGCCATGCCGGTTGAGGAGATCCTTCAGCCTCCTAAATCTCCGATTAAAAGCCCACCTCTTAAATACTCCCCGCGGCATTTGGGACTCGATCACCCTGACACGGTTGGATATTCTGTATTGCAGGCCGGGACGCAAATTAGCTCCCGGATTGCGGGCCGCAAAGCCCACCCAGTCTTGGGTCACATCGCCTAAATAGCCTTCGATAACCCTTAATTGCCGTTGCCTGGGATGAGTCCGTACGAGGCGACAGGAATATTTGGTTTCAAGTTTCCTGCGGTTTTCCTTCATGATTTTCCGGGTATCATTTCCGATCCGGCCGAATGATCCCCCTCCCCTGTGGTATACAAATACGTCTTCCGCGCATACTAGCTTATACCCGGCGTTGCGCGCGCGCAGGCAATAATCGTCATCTTCGTAAAAGCCGAGCCCGAAATCCTCATCGAGCATCCCGACCCGGCCAAGAACATCGCGGCGCAGGGCCACACAGAAAAATGACAGCATCTCGGTTTCGAATCTTCCTCCCCGGCTGTTTGAAACCCAGGTCAGCCCCTCTTCGATTATCTGTTCGGGTGTAATCCCCCTGGTGAAAATTCTCTGCTCATTTCCCACCGAGTTAGAAACCGGTCCTGCGAGTCCGATCACTGGATCTTCTGCCAGCAGAACGGTCAGGCCCTCGATCCAGTTCTTCGTAACGACACAGTCGCTGTTGAGAAGAATCAAAAACGAGCCCGAGGCGATCTTGAGTCCGTCATTGTTGCCACCGGCAAATCCCCGATTCGATTTGTTAAAGATGCACCTGAGCCGAGGCTCCCGCTCCATCATGGCTCTGAGGTAGGCAGGCGTTTCATCGGACGAGTTATTGTCCACAACGATGACTTCGAAACAGCCTCCGGCGCCATTTGTGAAAATGCTTTCCAGGCAGGGCGCCGTATTTTGGCGCAACCCGTTATGGCTGACGATTATAATGCTGGTCTCAGTCATAGGCGCTGGCCGCGAAGGTTATAAAGTTCATCGTTCAAGCGGGTAAAGGCTCCTCCCCGGGGGAGGCGGAGACAAACTCCTACTCCGCCGCCCGGGTGATGGATCTGTACTGGATTCAATCTCACCCTTGATTCAGTCTTATTCTCCACCTGTCTTTCGATCTATCCTTCTGCGTATCTTGAAAAATAGCCTCATAAGTTTATATACAGGATAATAACAATAAAATTGGAAATATGAACAATGTGCCAGGATTATTCTTGTTGCTTCCCCTCTGGTAATTAGTCCTTTTCTCCAAAGTCTCACAGAATTGTAATAAACATCGAATGTCAGGTAGAATTTCATAATAGAACTGATATGTAAGTAGGATTTCCCCAGGTAATCCTTTAACATGAGATATTGATCGTCGAGGTGAGCCAACCGTGCGACGTTTTCCTTTGTTTTTTGGCCCTGATGAACTCGAAAGGACACAAGAGGCTCGGCTATAAATGCAAACAGGCCCTTTTCGAGAAGATGAAGCCACATCTCCATATCGACCAGATGCCGGTATCTTTCATCAAAGCCTCTTGCGCAATCTGACCTTCTGAACATCACGGCTGTGGGTTCGCCTATCAGATTACGAAATTCATTCAGGCAGCGGTTGATGACTTCAGGCCCATCGGCCATGAAATCCCGAGCGAAATGTGAGGTAAGTCCTATAATTCTGGATTGTGAATCTATAAGATACCTTGCCGAGGCCACAAGAGAAACCGACGGGGCCGAATCCAAAATACCTGCCATACGGCTCAAGGCTTTGTCGGAAGCCAGCATATCGTCGGCAAAAACAAACTTTATGTATTCTCCTCTCGCCTTCGAAAGACACTTGTTCCAGTTGGCCACCAGGCCCAGGTTGCGTTCATTTTTTTCAAATAAAACTCTTTTGTCGTACAGAAACCGGCTGACTACCTCCTCTGTGTTGTCCTGGGAACAGTCGTCCACAATGAGTAGTTCAAAATCCGTAAACTGCTGACTCAAAATGGATTCGACTACAAACGAAATATAGTGAGCGTAGTTATAGGTGGGTATACAAACGCTGATTTTGGGAGCCATCGCAGGCTTTTCATTCTCCCGATTTACTGCTGGGGGTTATAGAGTTTATCCATCAGGCCGGCAAGACTCTTCTCCCAGGGAGGAGGCGCTATTCCCAAACTCGCCTCGATCTTGCCGCAATCGAGCGCGGAATACCCGGGCCTCGCCGCAACGGTCGGGTAGGAACTGCTCGGCACGGGCGACACCCCGGCAATCCAGGCTGATTCCCTTCGCCGCGCCTCATCCAGAATGGCCAAGGCAAAATGATACCAAGTAGTGATGCCTTCTCCGCAGAAATGATAGGTACCCCAGGGAACCTCTTCAGAACCTGCGAGGGCCAGCTCCCCAATCCGGACCAGGCATCCGGCAAGGTCAAAAGACCACGTGGGGCATCCGTACTGGTCGGAGACAACTTTCAGTTCTTCCCGCTCTGTGCCGAGCTTAAGCATTGTCTTTACAAAATTCTGGCCCCTTGATCCGTAAAGCCATGAAGTCCGAACTATTAGGTGCCGGGCAAGCCGGGACCGGACAGCCTCTTCTCCCTCCCACTTGCTCAGGCCATAGACGTTCAGCGGATCGGCGGCATCTTCTTCTCTATAGGGGCGGTCGGATTTGCCATTGAAAACATAGTCCGTGGAAATATGGATAAGCGGTATTCCCAGCCTTTCGCACTCATCGGCAAGATTGGCCGGGCCATCCCGGTTAACCGCGAAGGCGGTCTCAGGTTCCGATTCGGCTTTATCTACGGCAGTATAGGCCGCGCAGTTTATCAGAAGGCCAGGTGAACCCATTTCGCCAAGGACCGAACGGACGCTTTCCCTTTTCGTTATATCGATCAGAGGGATGTCCAGGGCTGCAACTTCGAGACCGGCGCCTTTCAACGACTCGACTACCTCCCAGCCAAGCATCCCGCCACTGCCAACGACCACTACATTAAGATTCTTCATCTGATCGGGAGTCATCCTCAAGCATCCTGAGCGGGTAAATCCGCATCCCGAAAAAAACTGCCTTTCGCATCCTTTTCAGAAACGATCCTCTCCCCATCCAAAGGCCAATCTATAGCCAGGTCGGGATCATCCCACCTCATACATCTTTCATGTTCCGGAGCATAAAAATCGCTCGCTTTATACAGCACTTCAGCCATCTGCGAAAGAGCCAGAAAACCATGGCCAAAGCCGGGAGGGATATAGATTTGCAGCTTGTTTGACGCCGAAAGAGTCAAACCGAACCAGCGGCCGAACGTTGGTGAGGACCTTCTCAGGTCCACCGCAACGTCGAATATCTCTCCGCTGACGACACGAACCAGCTTCGCCTGGGGATTCTTCACCTGGTAATGAATGCCTCTGAGAGTACCTCGGCGGGACAGTGAGTGATTGTCCTGCACAAATGAGGCATTTATGCCAAGAGCGTCCAGAGTGTTTTTGTTGTAACTTTCGAAGAAAAAACCCCTCTCGTCGACAAAAACACGTGGCTCCAGGACCATGATTCCCTGGATATAGGCGCAAGAGGCTCTCACTATTTACCCTCCATTAGTCCATCAAACAGTATCCATACTTTTATCATCATCTGAGAAGAAATGAAAGCTCAGGAAGCTTCTTGGGGAATTTCCGGAAAGATGGGGTTGTCAGAATCATGTAAAGGAAGATCCTCTTTTGACAGAGTAATTAATCCCGCAAGTAAGCTGATCATTCCGAATGCCAGGACGAAAAGATTTCCCGATAAAATCCGCCTTATGTAATAACTCCCTCCGGCGAGTTCCCTGGGTAGGGAGAAAGCAAGCCAGCCGTGGTGTCCGCTCCCATCAGAGGCGTGCAGCCTGAAAGGCCCCCGGGGCGCCTCCACCACGACCTTTTTCCACCCGATGCTTTGGCCGCCGAGATTAATCGGGATAGCCGGGCCCTTTGATGGAAGTAATTCAAGTGAGATGCCGGGGCCGCCACCGGCTATGTCGAAAACGAGCCACTCAAAGCTGCTGGAAATCGGATTACTTAAATACTCTGACGGGGGAAGCACCTTATCCGAACTCCAAGAACCAAGAACGCTCCGGTGGGACAAGGTTGGCAATTCAGGAGGTATCGCACCGGGGCTAAAACCCAAGCTTTCGGCAGGCTCGACAGCCAGCGGAGCCCGAATGCCTACCGGGAGGACTTTACGAAGGGCAAGGTCTGCTAAAACGGTGATCAAATGGTCTGCAGAACGAAAAGGGATGTGGAACAGAGGCTGGCCCACCAGTGAGGAGGGATCTCCAGTCAGAACGTATCTTGCCGTGTTCACCTCCTGAATACCGCTAAAGCGGGGCTTTTCCAGCATAATGGTGGATTCTTCGAAGTGCAGCGCTGACATCGCTGTACAAAGAACGAGAATAGCTGCTCCCAACCAGGTTGCCCTGCGGCGCCAAAAAGGGTGATTTGAAAGCGACCGATGCGCCGCGCAAAAATAAAACGCGATGACAAGATTTGCCATTAGCCCAACTGCGTGAATATCCCTGTACCGACTTGCAGAACTCCCTCGGTACCAGGCAATGGGTACTGCCTGGAGAAGGGCCCAGACTCCCAAAGCCAGCAGCACCTGTGTTAATCTGGAGGTCCCTTTGGCGCGAAATTGTTTCCAGATCAGTATGAAAAAGGGGGACCAGACAATCGCAGCAAGAGTCCAATGGCGGAAAGGCCAGGCTGCTGTGTTGCCAAAAACCCCCAAAGAACCGATAAGATCCAATCTTTCGAATAGGAATTTTTGTGAAACCGGCGCCAGTTGATATTCCAAAATAGCAACCGCAATAAGCACAGCTATGGGTGCTGAAGATTCTTTGAGCTTTTGTGTCCCTGATATGCAATTAAAGACCAGCACGCAGGCTACCGCAAACGGGGCAAAGAAACCGGTTGACAATGAGAACTGTCCAAATAGTGTCGCCGCCAAGCCCAAAAACCACGGGATGGTAAACGGCCTTGAACAGAGCAGCAGGACAATGGCGAGGACCGAAAAACCCAACAAAAAATAGAAACACGAATGCATCCCCCCCAGGGTATTTTCCCAACTGAAATGCAAAACACCAATAATGCCGATCATTATACAAAATACGGAAAGGCCTTTTCTGCCTGCAAGATGCCAGAGAACCAGGCAAAGACCGGTGAGGATCAGCGAATATAACAAAGCATCTACAACCATTACGACGATGGGGTCCCATTGTCCGTTCAGTTTCAGGATCAAGATGCTGAGCAGTCGCGTGAAAAGGGGGCGATGCTCATTATGGGGCTGAAATAAAACGTAGGGGTCCAGTGTGCCTCCCAGGACTGCAGGGTATAGGAGGCCTTCGAAATCCCATTGGTCCCAGAATGGAACATCAGATCCAAAAGCGTTGATAAGATTCAGTTTGGAACCCCACACTAAAAAGAAGAGCCCTGTAAGACAAAGGACCGGTCCAATGCCCACGGTAGGGCCTCCAGCCCTTCCCAAAGCGACCCTGTTTGCCGAAAAAAGCATGCAGCCTGTCAGGACCAACAGTAAACACGAAAACCAGGCGACTTCCTGCGTTGACCATTTGACCAGGTGCAATGAGCACCCAGACGTGACAATGCAAGTAATAAAGAGGATGATAGTCTTGCTCTTTTGCATCCGCCAGCCCCCGACCTTTAAAAACAAATGCACGCAAATCCTTTGAGCAAGCTGCTCCGGGTTCTCTGACCCAGCACCGCAGGTTTTCCGATCCACCCATCAGCAGGTATTTGCATAACACGGTTGAGGCATTAGGGGCAGTGTAAAGTTGCGATGTTAAGTCGAACTTTCTCTTCAAGCAATGAATCCAAAGGGATGATTCCCTTTACGGCAGGCCGGTCCGGAGGACTGAAGGGTCTGTTCAAACCGGCGCCATTGGGATTTGGCGAGTATTTTCGTTTGACAGAAAAAGAAAGTCTGTCCTAAACTGCGCACGATTCCAGACGACAAAAGCTCGATCTTTCTCAGATTCAGTGCCGTTCGAACCGCCGGGTTGCATAAATGAGTTCGAGCGCCGGGATCGCGGCGGTACCGGTGCATTCAAGGGATAGGCCGACACGGATAGATGGTTGCTGCCTCTGCTTTTATCTCAAGTCAACTTGACGGTCGAAATTCTCCCCCGAGGCAATCGCCGGGGACACCCCCGGGCTCATGACGGGTAAGATCAGTCAACGCCTTACGCTCAATCGAATGTCAGGCAGAGCGAATTGCTCGGTTTGCGCATGCGTAAGCCGGGAATCTCTTTGTTGAGTTTGTGCCGGCCTGTCTCGGGAGGAGAATATGCCGCTAATCACCAGCAGATCGGTTGAATTAACGACGCCCTGGTTTGAACTGGTTGCCAAAAGAATTCATGTTGACGAGCCCCCGTACTACTCCCTGCGGATGTCAGACTACGTCTCTGTCATTGCGTTGACAGCAGAACAGCAAGTGGTGTTGGTGCGCCAGTACCGTCCGGCAGTTGAGTGCTACACACTGGAGCTGCCGAGCGGACACGTCGACGCGGACGAAACCCCTGAACAGTCGGCCCGCCGCGAGTTGGCCGAGGAAACAGGTTACTACGCAGATAGCATGGAATTGCTCGGCGCTTTGTTGACAGACACAGGACGGCATGAAAACAGGTTATGGTGCTATCTTGCGCCGATGGTGATACCTTTGGATTCCGGTTATGATCCCGAGCCTGGAATAGAAGCCGTTCTGGTTCATCGGCATGCCTTACTTGATATGATCTGCACAGGTGAGTACAATCACGCTCTTAATCTGGCTGCCCTCATGTTGGCCATTGCCAGACATGGGCAGGAGCTGCTGCTGGATTTGAGACCAGGCCGGAAGGGTTAAGCTGCATTTATGACCACGGACTATAAGCAGGACAAGCGTGCCGAATTGACTTTTTTTTCCGGCCATGCGGCAGTGGATGAATACAATGTTTTTACTGAGCCGAGCACCCGGAAGCTGTTCGATCGCTGTGTGCAGTTGGCTCGTATTAAACCTGCCACATTTGTAGCCGATATCGGCTGTGGATCCGGGGTGTTCAGTCAGCTTTTGCGCGAAAACAACGTTAACGCCATTGGACTCGACCTCAGCTATCCCCTGCTGGTTGTAGGCCGGCGCAAGTATCCGGGCGCAAGTTTTGTCGTTGGGGATGCAGAGTGCTTACCGCTTCCCACCGGCAAGGCCGACGGAGTATTGTTAAGCGGCATAATCCATCATTTGCCCGAACCGTCGCAATGCGCCAGGGAGGTGTTCCGCATTCTAAAGCCGGGAGGGGCCTTCATAGCATTTGATCCCAATCGCCACAACCCCTTCATGTACCTTTACCGTGACCGCTCATCACCATTCTATAGTAGTACAGGAGTAACGCCTAACGAGCGCCCCGTAGTTCCAAAACAGGTTAGAGCGATTTTCGCCGATGCCGGCTTTCAGGTTGCGCCTTCCGACTACATATCAATGAGCTATAGATACATTGCCGATTCGCGAATGAGATATCTGCTATCAATGTACAACACAATAGAATCTATACTTTTTAGACTGTGGATTTTGAAAAATTATCGATCGTTTGTACTTACTTACGGATTTAAACCATGACGAAACTAATAGATACATCAAATCGAGATGGATGTTCTTCAACAACGGATATTTGTGTAGTCGGTGGGGCCGGACATGTTGGGTTGGGGTTCTCGATTGTTCTGGCAAGCAAAGGTAAACGCATACTGGTCCTTGATATCAATACAGAAGCAATGGATTCGATTCAGCAGGGAAATATGCCCTTTCTTGAATCTGATGCCGAACCAATGTTGAAGGACGCCCTGGCATCAAAAAGACTTCTATTCTCATCAAATGTAGCCGACATTGCCACCTCCCCTACTATTATTATAACTATTGGAACACCAATCGACGAATTTTTAAACCCTGACATGAAGGGGTTTATCAAGTGTTTTGAAGAGATGATGCCTTATCTCTCTGACGAACATCTTTTAATTTTGCGTTCAACGGTCTATCCTGGTATGACACATTGGCTGGAGGGGTTCTTTCACAGAAAAGGCTTACACCCCAGGATTGCATTCTGTCCGGAACGAATCGTTGAAGGGCATGCAATTAAAGAATTGCAGACGCTTCCCCAGATTGTGAGTGGCACAACCCTGGAGGCTGAAAATGATGCTGCGCAACTCTTCTCATGGATTGCTCCAAGTATTGTTCGTCTTAAACCGATGGAAGCAGAGTTCGCCAAGCTATTTGCTAATGCCTATCGATACATTCAATTTGCGATTACTAACCAGTTCTATATGATGGCAAATTCCGCCGGATTGGATTACTACAGGATTCTGGAAGGTATAAAACAAGATTATCCCAGGCTCAGGGACATTCCAATGGCTGGTTACGCAGCCGGTCCCTGTCTTCTGAAGGACACCATGCAGCTTACAGCCTTTTCCAATAACCTGTTCAACCTGGGGCATTCAGCAATGTTAATCAATGAAGGCCTGCCTCTATACGTTGTGAGTCAAATCGAACAGAAATATCATTTGCATGAAAAGACTGTAGGAATTCTGGGTATGGCATTCAAAGCCGATTCCGATGATCCGCGCTCCTCACTAAGTTATAAACTGAAAAAGTTGTTGAAGCTGCGAGCTAAATGTGTCCTCACTACTGATCCCCTGGTGAGGGGCGACGCAGACCTGGTCAGTTTGGAAGAAGCTATAGAGCAAAGCGACCTTTTAATCCTTGCAGCACCTCACTCGGCATACCGGCAATTGCGTATTCAGAATAAACCGGTATTCGACATCTGGAATTTTTTTGGCAAGGGCAGTCAAACATGAAAACCCTACTCCGAATTGGAGTGATAGGGATTGGTTTCGGACAGAAGGTGCTTGTGCCGGCCTTCGCCGCAGAGCCTCACTGCAAAGTTGCAGGGATCTGCGCCGGTGATTTTCAGCGGGCGCGGCGTGTGGCTGACAGGCTCGCTCTGCCAAAGGCTTATTGTAACTGGGAAGAACTCATCGCGGATAAGGATATCGATGTGGTCGGCATTGCCACGCCACCGTTGATCCAACCAGCTATTGCGGCAGCAGCATTCGCCAATGGCAAACACGTTTTCTGTGAAAAACCCATAGCGGGCAATCTGGAAGGCGCGAGTCAAATGCTGGGCGCTGCCCGCACCTCCGGGAGTGCCCACATGGTGGACTTCGAGTTTCCGGAGATCCCCGTATGGCAGCATGCAAAGGCTATTTTGGATTCGGGAACATTGGGCCAATTGACGCATATTACTGTTTCCTGGCAAGTTGAAACATATGCCAGCCGGATGGGAATCCGTTCATGGAAAACTGACGCCAAGATGGGTGGTGGCGCCCTTAATTCTTTTGTATCCCACAGCTTTCACTATCTGGAATGGCTTATCGGCCCAATTCGGAGCTTAGGCGCTCATCTTTTCTCGCCAGGCGGCGCATCGGCAACCGGATATGGAGACACACTGGCTGCGCTTTGGTTGGAACATCAAAACGGCGTGCCTTCTTCCCTGTGCGTCAGCAGCAGTGCTTTTCTCGGATCAGGACATCGGGTGGAAATTTATGGACAACAGGGAAGCGTCATCCTTGATAACCCCTCGCGGGACTATGTCAGCGGCTTTAGCCTGTGGCATGGAACCAGGGAAACAAATAGACTCGAGTGTCTCTATCGGGGGCAAATTGAAGATACTGGAACAGAAGGCCGAATTGCTCCGGTAAACAGCTTGGTAAAGCGTCTCGTGAGGTGGGTGCGAGAGGGAATCCGAAGCAAGCCTAATATTGAGGATGGATATCGCGTTCAACTACTATTGGATGCAGCTTGTCGATCACATGTTACCGGTCAAAAGATAGAAGTGGAATGAAGCCAAACTGTCACCTGAAAAACACTCAACATGAACTGGATATTCTTATTCCGGTTTACAATGAACGCGATAACATTATAGCTGTCCTGCAATCACTTGAACTCCATGTCAGGACACCTTTTCGTGTGCTGATTTGTTATGATTTAGATGAGGACAATACGCTTCTTGAGTTGAAAAAGTTTTCATCATCTCGATTTGAAATTATCCCTGTAAAGAATACGGGACGTGGAGCGCATGGCGCGGTATTGACCGGATTTGCATTTAGTAGAGCCCAGGCAGTCATAGTGTTTCCGGCTGACGACACTTTCAATGCATCGATATTGGACAAGATGTTTGATAAATTTAAAGACGGAAATGATATAGTCGCAGCAAGCAGATTTATGGATGGAGGTTCTATGGAAGGGTGTCCTTTCATGAAATCCATGTTGGTTCGTGCTGCATCTTTAACACTAAATCGGCTTGCGAAGATTCCAATCAAAGATTCAAGTAACGGTTTTCGGCTATTTTCAAGGCGATTGCTTGATAACGTAGTCATAGAGTCTAGCGTTGGTTTTAGTTACTCAATTGAACTTCTGGTAAAGTGTCATCGTCTTGGTTGGAATATTGGCGAAGTACCGGCATTATGGTTTGAACGTAAGCATGGAAAGAGCCGTTTTAGTCTTTTAAAGTGGATTCCATACTACCTTCGATGGTACTTTTATGCCTTTGAAACTACCTATCTTGAGCGCGGAAAAGAAACCGTCGCTCTCAAGAAGTAGTTTTGATGATATCAAAACACAACTTTCATTTAAGATAATTGTTATTTTACTGCATGGTCGCCAGATGTGAAAGCGGAAAAACTTATGGGTAAATCCTATTTAGTAACCGGGGGTACCGGATTTTTAGGGAGTACTCTGGTTCGTCGTCTTGTCAATGCAGGACATCGAGTACGGGTACTTGACAGCAATTTGAGAGGAAACCCGAAACGGCTTGAGGATATTTTGACCGATATAGATCTAGTGGAGGCGGATATACGTGATCCGGCGGCTGTCCAGAGTGCCTGCCGGGGAATGGATAGTGTTATTCACCTCGCTTACATCAACGGTACCGAGTTCTTCTACACCAAACCGGAGCTGGTGCTTGACGTTGCGGTGAGCGGCATCATGAACGTACTCAACGGGTGCCGTAAAGCCGAATTGCCGGAACTCATCCTGGCTTCGAGTTCGGAAGTTTATCAGACACCTCCGATGATTCCGACCGATGAGTCCGTACCACTGTCCATACCTGACCCGCTCAACCCGCGCTATTCGTACGGTGGCGGCAAAGTTATCAGCGAACTGCTGGCGATAAATTATGGGCGCACCAACTTTGAACGTGTGACCATTTTCCGCCCTCATAATGTCTATGGCCCTGATATGGGCCGGGAACATGTGATCCCGCAGTTCCTGATGCGAATGAAGGAACTCTGCAACAATCCCGATGATCCGATTCGCTTTCCTATTCAAGGTACAGGCGAGGAGAGCCGTTCCTTCGTATTCATCGATGATTTCACTGATGGACTAATGACTGTACTGGAACGAGGCGAGCATCTTGGTATTTACAACATCGGGACCATGGAGGAAATTCCAATTGAACGACTTGCTCACCTCGTAGCAGATTATTATGGGCGGCGGATTGAAGTTGTCCCGGGTGAGCTGGCCAGAGGCAGCACAGCCCGGCGCTGCCCTGATATAACCAAATTGAGGATGCTGGGTTACCAACCCCGCTATTCTCTCCGGGATGGTCTTGCGATAACAGCGCAGTGGTACGACGAGAACACATAAAAAATCATTAAGATACATTCGAAAAATTTGTCCAGCTATCAGGGAGCCCCAGGAATGAACACTCTAATAAAGTCTGTTGCCGGAACCAACTCAAGTGTTGTTGTCGAGTATTGCCAGGTCTGCAGCAATGGCAGTCTGGAACCGATTCTTTTTTTGGGCTATTTGCCGCCCGTCAACAGGATGAATCCGATTGGGGAGAAACCTTGTGAGCAACCCAGCTATCCGGCTCAGTTGCTTTACTGCCCACAGTGTCACCTGGTGCAGCTCGGGTTGATTGTTGACCCTCAGGTGCTCTTCCCTGCCGAATATCCTTATACCAGCAGCACCACAAAAATCCTGCGGGACAATTTCGCTGACTTGTACCGCGAATGCAAAAAGGTCATCGAGTTGGGCACAGACGATCTTGTGGTGGACATCGGCTCAAATGACGGCAATCTGCTCGGGAATTTCAAAGATCACCACAGTGTCCTTGGGATCACACCGGAAAGAATTGGCGAAATTGCCATTGCGCGCGGGATCCCTACTATTATCGACTATTTCACTCCAAAAGTAGTCGAAACTGTCCTGGCCCGGCACGGTCACGCAAAAATCGTCACCGCCACCAATGTATTTGCCCACATCGAGAATGTTAATACGGTGGTGGAGTGGATTATCAAATTAATGGCTCAGAAGGGTTTGTTCATTTCTGAATCACACTATTTGCTATCACTTATACAGACCTTGCAGTACGACACCATCTACCACGAACACTTACGCTACTATTCTCTCCATAGTCTCAAATTCCTGCTGGAATCGCATGGATTAGAAATAGTGCATGCGAAGCCAATCCCAACTCACGGCGGATCTATTCGCGTTTACTCGGCACGCCGGGGAGATTTTCCGGTCCGTGATACCGTGAATCAGATGCTGGAGGCAGAGAAGTCAACCGTACTGGGGAAGGAAGCGCTCCTTGAATTCAGGGACAGGGTGGTTCTTTCCAAACTTGAGTTGCAGGCTTTACTGCTGGGCATCAAGCAAAAAGGGCAGCGCATCTACGGTATCAGCGCTCCCTCTCGCGGCAGCACTTTGGTTAATTACGCCGGCCTGGATGATGGGATACTGGACTGCGTCCTCGAGATCAAAGGTTCCCACAAGATCGGCAAATATCTTCCCGGCACATTGATCCCTGTCCTGGATGAGACAAGGCTTTATGAAGACCAACCCGAATATGCCCTGCTACTGTCGTGGCATATAGCGGACGAACTTATCCCAAAACTTAAGCAACAAGGTTTCCAGGGCAGTTTTATCGTGCCGCTGCCAAAGCCCGGTGTGGTTAAATGATTGATCGGTTGCTGAATGCTCCCGTTGGCAGAGTCCCGGGCCGAGGTCCCCGTAAGGCGAAAGGACCCCCGGCTGGGGAAGCTGCCGGCCGGGGCGGATCGCCAGAGGATTCCATGCTATTCGGAACCTGTTTCAGTGATATGGATAGAAGCAAAACCGGCCAGGCTCTCAGATTTTTCCTGCTTGTTTATATCATCGTGCTTGCCTATCCTTTTTATATTTCCCCTCTGAGCACAGGGCTCGACCCCTCCTGGGTATTTGCGCTTAACCACCTGGTAAACTCGAACCTGTTCTTCGGCAAAGACGTAATCTTTACTTGCGGTCCTCTCGGTTTTCTCAATTGGCCGCAGCCAATCGGCAGCAATCTATCAATCGCATTGATTTGCCACTTGAGTGTATGGTTCCTTTTTGCCGCCCTGCTCTTTTTCGGCGTCATTAAGCGGTTATTTGCCCTGGATCAGTTGTTCATGTTCGCAATTGTTATGATACCTTTTGGTAGACTCAATTTTGACTATTTTATCGGCTTCCTGATTTTATTACTTCTCTGTTTTTCATTATACCTCAGGAATTGGCTTCCCTGCTTTTTATTGGCCATTTTGCTCACTCCAGCCCTGTTTTTTATGAAATTCACTTCAGGTTTATTTGCTCTTCCAGCAGTTCTGGCGCTTTCTTTCTTCCAGCTTTTCACGGACAGAAACAGGGGCATTCTGCAACTCGTGTTGTCTTTAATCCTCATTCCATTGCTTTTTACAGGCGCTTACTTACTCTACAACCCTTCCTTCACTGATATGCTTGCCTACCTGAGAGGGTCTTTCGAACTATCGTCCGAATATAGCGTAGCCATGAGCATGAGCGTTCCCGGAAGATGGTATGAAATATATTTCGCATTCATTTTTGCCATTGCATATCTCTTTGTTTCCATCCGCCTCTATCGGTCCGGACAACCTTCTTTCTGGCTCTCCCTGGCTTTCCTTCCTTCGCTTTTCCTGGCTTTCAAGCATGGATTTGTAAGGCAGGACGTCCATGTTACCATTTTTTTCGTCGCCGCTCTCTTCATTACTGCCCTGCTCCTCTTGTTCTCCGACTTGAGAAAAGCCAAAATGAAGGAAATGAACTATATTTTTCCGATTTTAGTCATCATCTGTTTTTTTGTTTATCAGCAGCACCAACATTCCTTCCTTCTCGACCGGATATTTCCGGTTGCAAGCATAAAAAGAATCATCAAAACTTTTGACATGGAGACTCAGGGTAAGGCTTTTCATCTCGAGAAAGAAAAATTGCCGGAAGACTTCCTGGCCGAAATCGGCCGCAGCAAGGTAGGGATTTTCCCTTCGGAGATTTCCTATGTGGCCGCAAACAATCTGGACTACACTCCTTTACCCGTTATTCAATCTTACTGTGCGCTTACTTCCTGTCTTGATAAGCTCAACGCTGATTTTTTAAGCGGCGCGAAAGCCCCGCCTTATCTATTGATGGGTTTTGAAAGCGTTGACGGCCGGAATTGCCTGATCGACGTACCCTCCACATGGCTCTCTATCTACAAGTGGTATGAGCCTTGCCTGACCTCGGAATCCGTGTTCCTCCTCAGGAAAAAAGAGGCTCCGCGGTTCGAAAGGCTTGAAGCCGCCGGAGCGGCTGAGTACCCGAAGACCGAAAGTGTCCGTTTGCCTGAATGTGAAGGGCCTTTATTGGTAAAGATATCGGTGGACCTTACCCTGACCGGCAAGTTGGTCAAGACACTCTATAAAATTTTACCGGTGGAAATGGCGCTAACAGATGATGCGGGGCGCGTGAGTGTATTCCGGGTTGTGCCCGATACACTGAAAAACGGCATGTTTCTGAATTATCTCCCCATGGATCTGCATGAAACCGGTTTATTGCTGAATGGTACGGCCGCCAGAAAAATTTGCTGCTTTGAACTTCTGGGGGACGGTCTCAAGATGTATCGGGACAAAATGTCCGCTCAGTTCGTTAAGATTCCGGGAGTAATAATCAATCATCCCTTCAAGGACCTGTCCTTTCCCGAGGGTATTCAAAGGTCCCCGAAAAAGACGCAATTCTGTATCGCTTCAATCAACCAAAGACATGCAAAGAAAAATATGACGAAAATAGTTATAGCAAGTGAGCGCCTTATCAGGATACAGGGGTGGGCTGTGGATGATCAGGAAGAAGACGCCGGGGAAAGCGTCTGGGTAGACATTGACGGAAAGTCCTATTCGACTGATCGATGTCCGAGCCCCGATGTGGCAAGCCGATTCAACAAACCTGCTTACGAAAATGCCGGTTTCACCTTCAACATCTTCGTTTCCTCACTATCGCCGGGGTCTCATCACTTTTCCTTAAAGTTGCTTGCAAAAAACAGGACATACTATTATCAGACCGAGCCACTGGTGCTCGAAATACCAAACAAATAATTCAACCCCGGTCAACAAATTTCGGCGAAGCGGCGGGGTTCAGCCGCAAAATATCCTTTTACTGGCTCTGAATCACGAAAAGGACCCCCGAACAAATGAGCAGCACTCCGACCACCCTGCAAAGGTTAACCGGCTCGTTAAATAGAAAACGGCCGATGAACAGTGTCCCGATGTAGGTAACGCTTACCATTGGGAATGCCACGCTGATGTCAAGTTTCGAAAGGACCTGCAGCCAAAGAATTGCGCTTACAGCGTATAGCCCAAATCCCAGAAAGATATATGGGGCAGCCATAAACTTGCGGACCAACTCTCCCATGCCGATCTCCAGGACCGGCATCCCCCCTGACCGTACGATCGCCAATTTCATAATTGTCTGGCCGGCTACTACCAGCAGTATGCAAATTACGGCCAGCATGAGGGCGTGCAGATTCAACCTGTACATAAGATAAAAGACTCCTCGATTCCTGATCCAAGTTCGGCAGGCCGCAACCGGCAGGCTGCCATTTCCACTCCATGGTTCATTTACCACTTCCGGCAGCCGTTGGCGAGCAAAGTGCCCGCAATGTTCCTGAGTGGGCTTCGACTTCCTTGGCCGTCACTTAAGCCCGAAGGGCCTGACTGCGGCCGGAGAGACCCTGAAGCGGTTCGTTTCACGTACAACCCGGCCTGCTTTATCAGCGAGAGCCGGGAGTGCCATGGGGCTACTCCCGGCTTGTGTTGTAAGTTGATCGTCGGCTTCAGTGGCTATTGGCTGGTCTAATACATTTGACAATCTTCCTACTCCGGGGAACAGCACGCGACACGGTGAGAATTGCCACACGGTTCACTATCGAAGACACTAAAGCCGGAGGTTGAAACGTTGCTAACGACTGTGCCAGTAAAACCAGAGGTGGATCGCCACTCATTACAATCGGAGCTTATAGCCGAGGGGGTATCCCACCCGAGTCCTTTCTCATAACAAGTAGCCGCGCCAGTACCCGGATCGACATAACAGTTGTTAAACGATGGTTGGGCCCACATCACAAACTTATTCGCGGCCGGGAACCACTCCGTTTCGACAAATTCTTCAACGGTGCACATATGGGAGTTGGCATACGAGACATAACACTTAGTGTTCATGCCGATCTTTCCGCCTGCGGCCCCATCTGTAAGACTCCCCGCCCCCGTCGACGGCCCCACGTAGCGGGAGGTCTGGCCAAACGCGTTCATACCGTAACAAGAAATCAAGCAAACAAATGTTGCAAACAACGCCAGCTTTCTCATGATCGATCCCTCGACTTTAATGTTTAATGTGATAATGCAGGAAATTTCGGTTGACGCCCCACTCTCACTGCAACACGGCCAGTGTCAGTGCTATAGCAGGTTGCTGAAAAAAGGGGGCCTTCATAATTGACGGTTTCCCTGGAAGTTTTATGAGAAACGTTCTTTGACAATATTGGGTATTATAAATGGTCTCCATTTTCAGGTTTAACATGTCCTCAT
>JBKQTS010000300.1:0-4666 GCA_052143075.1 Syntrophobacteraceae bacterium
TCCCACCATCCGCGAAATCTGATTCCGTTTTCAAAGAGCGAAAATGTAGTGCCAAGAAAGTCAAGTACCTATCTATGTTATTGTAATTACAAAATAAGTTTTTTGGCACTGTAGAAGTTGAGTCTAACATGCACCGCGTCAATGCAGCGTGGACTTTTTGGATCGGAGTTCGCCCAATCAACCACCACTGTCTATCAAATGGACTTAATTTTGTCAAATGTTTCTCGGCACTTGATCGGTGTTTCCCACTCTTTTTCAATATTTTTCATTTCGGTAAACGCTCGCATTTCACTATATCACAAAATTAATCGGCCTGTGACCTGATTTATTTTAATCTTCTTTTCTCCTCAGCGATCTGCATGTCCCTTTATCGCCGTTGATTAAGCCCATTGAACTTGGAGCGTAGCGAACAGAGGTATTGATTCGAAGTCCATCGATTGCAGATCAGAAGGGTTAAGCATTTAGAGTCTGAACGGGAAAAGGATGTAGTTGTTTGCTACAATGGCGACGATCCCCCAGCATCAGGATAGGACGCCAGTTCCGCTTGGGCCAACTCGCTCCGGCCGCTTCCGCCCCGATGGTTTGTACCTGAGCCTGGAACTCAGATTATGCAAGTGAGAAATCCCGCTGGGATAGTGAGGGGCAGGTTTCAAGAAATTGCGCAAAAACCGGCGGTCCGTTTGCAGCCCAAAAAGTGAAGTTTACTCTCCTCGTTTTTGAGAAATGGAACGCCGAAATCCTTGCCATTACCGAATCATTTGTTTACCGAATTGCTGCAGACTGGACTCTTTAGGAATTGGCAAGGAGGGTGGACTTTCGCCGAGCCAAAGCCGGTGGCTATCTTCGAGGTGTTATTTCGTACAGGTACAAGGGATGTTGAGGCAGCGGTATCTGGCTCCGGCTTCTCTTTTTGCTCTGGCGAGTATCTCTGGAACCCATACAGCCATCGGGAAAGGAATCACCGAAAGGCACATCTCCTGATTGACGACATTCCGATAGGGTCTTATTCTGCTGGCACCACATTATTAAATGCTCCAAACCGACGAACGATTCCCGAGCATCAGCAGTCAGAAGAAGGGGATCGTGTTGAATTCGGCTTTAAGACTACAGAGGATCGAAGCGGGCGCCAGTACTGTGCCGAAAGTTCTGTAAATTTCGAAAAACTCAAAAGAGCGGGGGAAGGATTCCCCCGCACCCCCCAGCATTTAGGCCTCACGCGCAGGCGCGTGAGTGCCGAGCGCTCGGCGCTCGCGGCGGTTGGCCGGAGGCCTCCGCCGCAGCGCCACACCAATATCGAGGCTCCGCCAGGCGGAGGGGGCGTAGGGGGCGCAGCTCCCCACGTTTTTGCTAGTATTTTATTTGCAGAACTATGAGCATACAATCCGGGCGCCTGAAGTCCACTTTCCTAAAGCGGATTAAGGGCTGTGTATCTATCTATCGATTATCATGCAGAGCACGTCCATTACATTCGTGCGGGTCGGGCCGGTGATGAAAAGATCTCCTATCGCTTTGAAAAAATTATAGGAATCGTTTCTCGAAAGGTGGTCGAGCGGATTGAGGCCTTTCCGTCCGGCGTTTGGGCACGTATCGGAATCGGCAAATGCGCCGGCGGCATCGGTTGGCCCATCTGAACCGTCGGTTCCGGCGCTAAGCACAGCGATCTTCGGCCATCCCTCCAGACTAAGCGCCGCAGCCAGGGCAAATTCCTGGTTCCGGCCCCCTTTCCCCTCGCCTCTTATCGTAACCGTGGTTTCGCCTCCGGCCAGAATGCAGGCAGGAGCAGCAACAGGATGCCCGGAGGAGACGATTTCTTTTCCTATCGCTGTAAAAGCCAGGGCGATCTCGCGGGCTTCGCCCTGAACAAAAGACGAGAGAACCAGTGCGACGTATCCGAGTTCCTCTGCCTTTTTAGCTGCCGCCAACAAAGCTTGGCGGTTGCTTCCGACAACCAGGTTCTGAACCGATTCGAATACTACGTCCCCCTGCTTGGGTGATTCTTCTACCAGCCCATTTGCGCCATCCCTCAACAGCCTGAGCACGGAAGATGGAAGTTTTTGGGAAAGCCCGTACCGTTCGACAATCCGGATGCAATCGGCAAAAGTGCTCGGATCGGGAACCGTTGGGCCCGAAGCGATCACATCCAGCGGATCGCCGACGACGTCCGACAAAAACAGGGAGACCACCTTTGCCGGGTAGGCAATCTTTGCCAGTTGTCCGCCTTTGGAGAGGGACATATGCTTGCGCAGTGCGTTCAGTTCGAATATTGTGGCCCCGCATTCAAGCAGAAGCCGGGTCGTTTCCTGCTTTTCGCTCAACTGAATCGGGGGACGCGGGGCCGGGGAAAGCGCGCTCCCTCCACCCGAAAACGCGCAAACTACTAGATCCTGTTCCGTGCAGGCTTTCAGACGTTCCAGAATAAACCGTGTGGCTTCCAATCCGGCCTGATCCGGCACCGGGTGCCCGGCTTCCATCACGCGGACTTTGTTCAAAGCGAGGCCGTGATCATACTTGACGGTTATCCAGCCATCGGTGAGCCTCTCGCCAAGGACCTGCTCGAGCGCCTTTGCCATTGGCGCAGTCCCTTTTCCAAACCCTGTCACGAAAATTCTTTTGAAGCGATCAAGCTGATATGAACGGCCTCCAACCTTCAGCTCGTTGCCGCTCAACTCGATGTGGCTTTTTACAGCCTCTTCGGGGTCAACGGCTCGAACTCCAGCCATAAAAATATCCTGGAGCACCTTTTTGGTTTTCTCATCCATTAAAAGCCCCTCAAAATGTCTTAAGCTGGAACTACCTTTCTAAGAATGCTGACTACATCATCAGAATTCCTAAAGCCAACGGCGGCAGCGATTTTTCTTTCGCTGAGCTGGACAAGATTTTTGTTTGCAAATATGCCGGCATTGCCACTGTCACCTTTGCAGACTTGGTTTTGCCTCGGCTTTGATGTCTTTGGGCGCTACGCCGACCTTAATGTTGACACTCTTCGGGATAAATGCCAAAAGCAGAAGACCGCCCAGAAACAGGACGCCGGCAATCGCATACAGGGCAGCGGATGGGTCGGTCAAAAAACTCTTGACCCATACCGGAACATTTGGGCCGACGTAGCCGCCAAGATTTCCGATCGAGTTTACAATCCCGATTCCGGCAGCCGCAGCCGTACCGGCCAGAAAGGCCGAAGGGATGGGCCAGAACAGGGGCATCGATCCCAGAACGCCGAGAGTGCCTATCGACAGGAAAATCACAGACAATACCGGGTTGGAGACAAATATGCCGCTGAGTATCAAACCGAGCGCACCCGCTGTCACATTAATGAAATAATGCATTCGCCTCTCGCCGGTCCTGTCGGAATTCCAGCTAAGGAGAATCATCCCGACTGTTGCGACGAAGTAAGGAATGGCTGTTATGAGGCCCACACCCAGGTATGATTTGATTCCGAATGCCTTGATGATCGTTGGCAGCCAGAAGGCGATTCCGTATAAGCCGATCATCAGGGTAAAGTAAATTGCACTCAAGGCCCATACTTTTCCACTCTTAAATGCATCGCTAAGTTTTACCTCGTCCTTATGTTGATCCTCTTCTTCGATGTTTTGAATGAGCCGGCCTTACTTTTCAAACTGGATGGACAAAACAGTGTGGACCACGCATTCCAAGCCCCCTCTCGCCTGAAGAAAATCAAACCTATCGAAGGCAGGCAAATTCCGGCCAATCAGAGAGGAAGGTAAGAGCGGCAATGGCGACAAAAAGGCGTCGGATGTATGTGCCACAACATGCAGGGAAGCAGATCGCCATACCACAAACTCATCAGCTTCACTGGCCGCCTCAACTTTTCAATATTCGGCAGAGTTAGTGTTGCTGACCCGTAGCCTCTTGAACTTTCGAGCAAAAGCAGAGCTGGCGCGCGACTTCAAATCAGTAAGGTTCTTTTTCAGGGCTGAAAAGACTCGTTAAAAGCTCCATGACTGCATCATGCCGACACCGCCAGCCGGCGCGCTGCTCGTTCCCTGGATTCGCTCATCGATTGTCAGCTGCTGCCTTGCCTCCGATTCGGTCGGGTCGTACAGAGGACTCGACACCAAGGGCTGCAAGACACCGCCCCCGAAGGGAAACGTGCCTGGAGTCACGCATTTGAACTGCCCTTCAATAGAGCATGTTAATAGTCCGATGAACAGTGCTAAAATATGTGTTAGTTTTCGAATCATTATTATTTCTCCATGGTTACCCATAATTCAATACTCTATTCAAACTAAATGTAAGTATGCATGGATGAGGGAGGCGGATCGGCCGCCCCCCTCATCCATTTTACAACTGAGGAGACTCAGCAGTTAGAAGCCTGGGCTGCCCATCGGCTCCGGGGTCCGATTGTACCGATCTCGGTCTCGTTCGGTGCAAGGAAGAGGGACGGCATCGACATAGTCGGGGCGCGCGGGCGACGCAATACCACAAGGATACGGGGTCCCTGTTAAGAAGTGGCCGGGGTTGTCTGCATCTTTGGCGCTCACGTTCGCGGAGTTGGCATTGCAAGAAAAGGGAAAGCATCCAGCTACGCTGCTTGAAACCAGGCCAAAAACCATGATCGTCACAACCAAAACACTCATAATCGATTTCATTTCTTTTTCCTTTCAGTATTGAATTTGTGTTTCCGCTTTCATCATCTGCGGTTGACTGA
>JBKQTS010000301.1:0-5907 GCA_052143075.1 Syntrophobacteraceae bacterium
AACGCTGGAGGACATCGGAACAGAATCAGTCTGCCTCGCGTGCTCATCCCACGTGGGATAGCAACAGTTTCGGGTTCGAAGCGATGTCCAGACCATGCTGCGGTTCGAGCTCGTGGCCTCACAGAGAAACGGTCCATTTCCACCATTTAGCGAGCAAACAGGATAGCATATCTATAAACCCTTTTCATGGTTTGGGGTGTCCCTCAGGGACATGAAATGCTGCGGTGGAATTTTTTTCTCTGCAGTACCTTTCAAGGATTTATCAAGCATAAAGCTCACGTTTGAAGGTTTAAATATCCTTATGATACTCTCGAGCAGCTTGGCTCTAGCTCTACCTGTTCCGACTCTTGGGGAAAATAACAAGAGTTCTGATTTGACGAATAGACGTATTTGAGTAGAGTAGGAAGCAGGCTTCGCAGGGCTTATCCTGCCTCCCCTCGTCGATTCCGGACATGAAGTTTTCCCTCATCCGGCTCTGTTTTGTCCATTCACTATGCACCCTTCACAGGGCTTAGCCGCGGCGGCCTGAAGAGTTCCAATCCTGATTTAATGAGCTTCTTCAAAGGGTCCGGTGCAAGACACTTGCTCCGACGCTGGCTGAGCCTTCTGGCCCACCGGTAGAATCTCGCAACGACAAACCAGTCCATCTTAAAGAAAATCCGCTTGGGATACCCGCAAGAGTTGAAGTAATTCCGCCAGCCGCGAACAATTGGATTCACCTTGGCGATCAATTCGGTCAAGGTGAGCGAGGTTCGATGTTTGACTATTTCCCGGATGGCCCCCTTGAATCGTTCCTGGCTCTTTTTGCTCGGCTGCACCCGAAGGTATGGCCTGGCATGTGGCCAGCGACTCACGACCATTTTGAAAGTAAATCCAAGAAAGTCAAACTCGGCCTTTTGTTGCCGCATATCCACCACCCGGGTCTTAGCTTCGTTAATGCTCAGACCCTCCGATGCCAGCTTCTCCTTGAACCATTGCACCTGCTTTTCCGTGAATGGCTGCCTGTGCAGGATCACAAAATCGTCCGCATAGGAAATCATCCGACAGGGCGTCCTGCCGGTGATAAGGTTACTGAAGTCGTTGAGGTAGATATTGGCAAAAAGTGGCGAAATGACTCCTCCTTGGGGAGTTCCCAATTCCGGCTTCGTGATGGTGTCAGCTCCGTTTCCATCCATATACAGCACTGGTGCACGCAGAAACTGGCGAATAAGTGCCAGGATACTCTTGTCACTTATTCGCCTCTCTATCTTCGCGATCAGTCTGTCATGAGGAATATTGTCGAAGTACCCCTGGAGGTCCCCATCGTATACACAACGATAGCCCTCCTTAACCGAGCTTTCGATGCGTTTGACCGCATCAGCGGCGCCTCGCAGTGGTCGATATCCATAGCTGTCTCCGTTGAGGTCAGCTTCAAAGATAGGTTCGATCACTATCTTGCAGGCCCCTTGTACTACGCGGTCCCGGATTGTCGGAATCCCAAGCGGGCGAAACTTTCCGGGTTGTCCGGGCTTTGCTATGAACACTCTTTTGACCGCCTGTGGCTTGTATCTTCGCTCTCGCAAAGATTCGGATATTTCCTCAAGCCAAGGTACAAGTCCTCTTTCCTCAATGTCTGAAAATGTTACTCCATCACACCCTGGACTGCCTCCATTGGCCCGGCACTGTCTGCAGGATTCCATCAGGACGTCGAGCCGATAAACTTTGTCGTAGAGACTGTAGAACCCAAAGTCCTTCTTCTGCTTTGATGCAAAGTAGAGCTTTCTTTGAAACTCGCGAACCTTTAACTGAGTGCTGGCCATTTTGGCAATCTCCGCCGCGATTTCTCTAAAAGCGCAAGACAAACTGAGCCCCTTCCCTCCGGCAAAGTTATGCTGTCTTTGCCATCTACGGTAGTATGGGCTCATCCGACATCCTGCCTGCCATGTTTTCCATTTCAGCCAAAAGCGTTATAGGAAATCACGGGGTGCCACCACCACCCGGCAGACAGGCTCTCCCACGTTCACTGTGCTTCCTTGGATGCATGCCGCTCCATATTACGCCGGAAGGGTGAACCGTTGCGGATGCCAGTTGCTTCACGGTCCATGTCAGGATTCGACATTCCTGAGGGTCTCTCCCCCTTCATCTCCTTTACGACGCTTGACTGGATTCGCTTGATGCTGCGGCCCGCATCCCGCCTCGGCCCCAAAGGGCCTTTGTCACCGGGCTTCAGCTATTGCTGCCGGTCAGACTTCAGGGTGAACTGGCAATTACCCTCGCAGATACCTTTCAATCTGCTGGAAATAGTACACAAAACATGTGTTACACAGCGCTTCGTGGCGCTCCAGGAATTTAAGGAATGTCGGACAAAATATTTCAAAAAACAAGTGAAAACAGCATATTAGAGCGCAGTGGTGTGTAAGACCCTATTGAAGGTTTCCGAAAACACCAATAAAGCCGGACTGTTATGAGCAGGTTTGTTGATAAGCCTATGTGATCGTTACGTAAATTGTCAATGAAAATTTTGTCCAATAGGGTCTCACGTTTTCGCTGAGCTATCTATGGGAATGTACTAAATATTCTGGTTTTGACCGACGCCAATCCTTAAAGTCCTGTTTGAGCCAACCACTTTTCAACTAACAACTATTTCTGATGCTGCCACTTTCTTGAGCCCAAAAACGAAGTTGCAAGATTATTCTCAGCGCGCCACATAGGCTAGTGTCCGTCCGGAAACAGTTATCATACTGAATTAATTAGTCAAATTGCCCATTTTGTCGTTGCGTTTTGGTTAATAATCTGGCATTCTATTGGCGCTAACTGCCGGATTTTTAAGACAAACTCTCCATTTACGGATGTCAAAAATGCGCCAAAAAAGAAGCCCTCAACTCTCCGTCTTTAACGCTCTGGCCCTTACCGAAATCGGCAAGGAACTCGCGGCCATTTCACTTATCATCGATGAAACTCCTCGGATGCTCGATCCGATATACCGCGATCTGGTCGGAGTAAAACAAACCTACAATGGCCGAACGGGTATGACCGCCGAACAAGTCTTACGTTGCGCCATTTTAAAGCAGTACCGGAACCTGAGTTATGAGGAACTGGCCTTTCACCTCTCAGATTCCAGAACATTTCGCACCTTTGCCCGACTTGAGCGAACACAGCATCCCTCCGCTTCGACCTTGCAGGAGAATATCAAATCTTTGAGCGAAGAGACTTGGGAAGCCATCAATAATGCGGTCATGACCAAAGCGTCCGAGGCTGGAATCGAGAACAGGGGCACGGTTCGTATCGATTCCACGGCGGTGGAGTGTGATGTCCATTTTCCGACCGACTCCACGCTGCTTCAAGATGGCATTCGTGTTATCACCCGTCTTATTATTGAGGGGAAAAGGCTTTTCCCTACCCCACACTACCATTTCAGCGATCACCGGCGAGTGGTCAAAAAACGAGTACTTAAGATCAAAGACAGCCGGAAAGAAACGGTTCGCAGGTCGTGCTACAAAGATCTGCTCGATTTCGCCGAACTGGTGAGGGGCTATGCAGGGAGCGCCGTTGCGGTTCTCGCCGGATATAAATCGTTCGATCCCGAACAGGTAATCCAGGCGCGTATTCTTGTCGAGAAACTGGAGCGAGCGCTGGGTCTGTTGTCCCGAATCATAGACCAGACTCGGCGCCGGGTAATCAACGAGGAAAAGGTTCCCGCAAGCGAGAAGATCGTCTCTTTTTTCGAGTGTCATTCGGACATTATCGAGAAGGGCAACAGGGAGACCACCTACGGGCATAAGGTTTTCCTCACGGGCGGAGAATCGGGACTCATCCTCGACTGTGTGATTGAGCGCGGCAATTCCGCGGACTCTTCCATGTTCGTGCCCCTTATGGACCGGCAGAAAGAAATCTATGGGAGATTTCCCCGGCAAGTGGCCGCGGATGGCGGGTTTGCTTCCGAGGCAAACCTCAAAGCGGGAAAAGCGAATGGGATAAAGGATATCGCCTTTGCCAAGAGAAGGGGGATATCGATCCTTGAGATGGTGAAAAGCACCTGGGTTTACAAAAAGCTCAGAAACTTTCGGGCTGGCATCGAGGCAAACATCTCCGTACTCAAGCGGGCTTTCGGCCTGTTCCGCTGTACCTGGACGGGATGGCACGGGTTTGTCCGATGCGTACGCAGTGCGGTTGTCGCATACAACCTGCTCGTGCTGGGTAGACTTAAGACCTCGCAAGCTTAACGCCTTTATTGAACTTGGTGTACACATAACGATGGAGTAGTGTTTCGAAAAATTGCGAAAAAATTCAAAAATCATCAAGAGCTAGCCTCAGCAGCCAGTTTTTTTGCCTAACTAAGGCCATTCTGCTCTCAAGTGTAGAATTTGCCTTAGACGTAAGTATGTCAAACCGGGGTTTCCGGATGGACACTAGGCTAATAAAGGCGTTGCCATCTGGGCCGAGATGCCTGTTTATGGAGGAGATCGAACAGAAAATCCAGTCCGCGAAGGAGTTACATCGGTTTGGTTCGCGGAGAAAACATCGATATGTGCTTTCGGAGATCGCAACAATTTAGAGTGAGGACCTGCGCAAGAATAAAGGTCGCCGGCCGGTGCTCGCTTTCATCCCTTTTATTCCTTTTATTCGTTCCTTTTATTCGTTGACTTCAGCAATTACTGTGTTTAAAATACGACGTTGAAAAGAAGGAGTTTTACTCTACGATTTCGAAGACGATTTAGATTTGCCCTCGATTATCGTCATACAAACCCGTAATGCCTTATTGAGGCTATCTCGGTGAGCTTCCTTTCACCTTTATGGTCGAGCAGGATCTGCCGGATCGCATCCATTTGAAAAGGACAAGCATGAACATCTTTGTAGGGAGCCTCTCATTTAAGACAACAGAAGAGGAATTGCTGAAGGAATTTGGCGCATTCGGCGAGGTAGATTCTGTCAAAATCATTCTGGACCACGAGACTTTCAAATCGCGGGGATTTGCTTTCGTCACTATGCCGAACAAGGATCAGGCAGCGGCAGCAATTGCCGCATTACACGGCAAAGAGATAAACGGCTTCGCTCTTAAGGTAAACGAAGCTAGACCCAAAGAATCCGGGGGAGGTCCAGGTCGCGAGCGTAGCGGGACCGGTTATGCGAACAGTCATCGAACCGGGTCCGGTTTTGGCTCAGGCGCCGGCTCTGCAGGCGGCGGCTACAGAAGAGAGCGCGCGAGTAGTTTAATTGACGCTAAAGACCTTGATATCTACGACACTAAAGGCGGTCGGAGCGGGTCGCACGGCAAGAAGGGGCGAGGTGGTGGTAGCCATGGTCCAGGTGGCCGATCAGGCAAGGGCGGATCTTCGTACTAAATGCCCGGTCGCCCCACACTCTAAGCGGGACCTTTTCCGATCTCATGCAGATGTATGCTATTCTGGTTCGAAGTGTTGCTAAGGTGGTCACGCGGCGCTCCGTAGGTCCTTATCGCACATCTGAAAAATGACTTAATCCTCATTTCTCATCAGATCAAACCTGTAATATCAACTTGAAGGCTTATCTTTCAGGAAATGCCGTACTGCCTCGATAGAAGTCCCGACTGCTGTTACTGCAGAAAAGAAACAACCTGGCGGTAATGGTGAAGAATGCCCTTATCCCCATAGGTGCTCCCTTTTTACCCTCATTTTGGTTGCAGACAATATCACCCAAAGAATTTCACCGCAGTCCACCATGTCACCGCGAAACACCCAAACCATGAAAAGAACCCGCGGGTAGGCAGGCGGCGCGCAGTTCACCAAGTCGTTTAGTACCGGGGTTTTTGCGGGGTAGGTAAGCACAATCATAAAAAGGCTATAAATCTAGCGAGTTACACAGAGGGGTTAAATTTGTCGTCTGCCTACTCGTGAGAGGGTGCAGATTTGATATCCAGGACGGCCTTAGGCATTGGAATCTCTAGGGATT
>JBKQTS010000302.1:0-33034 GCA_052143075.1 Syntrophobacteraceae bacterium
GCCGAGAATGATTCCGATCCGTTTCATGATGGTTTGCCATCCTAGAGTGAACTTGCACCCCACCTTGGAGCCATTGAGGGGATGAGGCGATAGATGAGATGATGGTTAGCGATCACACCTTATTCCATGGATATGACAGTGGAGATCACGGCCACATAGCCGCCCTTCCTGCCATTGTCTATACAGGAGAAAGATAATGCTTCGACCACCTTTGCGCTCGTCAAGTATTCAGGCGGATTCTGGAGCCAGTGTCCATCCGGAAACCCCGAATGAGACACTTGCAGTTTCCGAAAAAGATTCTATAGATATGCTATGGACGTGAACAGCGCGTCGGTGAGAGATATGGACAAATTGGGCGCAACTCGCCAGGGCGCATATTCCGGGGGCCGGACCACACCGGACCCGATGGGCTCGCCTGGTTATGGATTTTGTTGACAACTCTTTCATCGGGGATGCACAGGCTGAGTTGCCCGATGTGGCAGGGGTCACGGCAGCAACAAATTATGGTTTAACGAAAAGAGCTCCGGCCTCGGTGAGGCCGACGCACAACCCTGAACCAGTCTGTATTCAAAGGAGATGAATGATGAAGCGCGTTCTGTTTTTTTCGCTGATTTTGGCCCTGGTTGCAACGTTCCATGTGTCCGTGACATATGCAGAAATGCAGGATGATGTCGATCGGGCCGTGGCGACAATCCAGGCCTTCCGGGATATGCCCGAGAAATCGATCCCCACCGAGGTGCTAAGGAACGCCAAGGGAGTGGCTATCATGACGGTCATCAAGGCCGGCTTCATTGTCAGCGGGCGCGGCGGCTCCGGTGTGGTAGTGGCGCGAACAGGCAAAGGTTGGAGCGGGCCTTCCGCAATCGGGACCGGCGGTGCGGGATTTGGCTTTCAGATCGGAGCAGAGCAAACCGAGTTCGTGTTCGTTCTCAATACTAGTGATGCCGTGAGAGCATTCTCTCAGGGAGGAAACGTGCAATTGGGAGGCGATATAAGCGCGGCTGCCGGTCCCATAGGGCGGACGGTCGAGGCGGGTGTAACACCAGTTGCCGCAGTCTATGCCTATAGCCGCACTCAGGGACTTTTCGGCGGCATTTCTATTGAGGGCACCGTCATTGCGACGAGAAACGAGGCAAACGCAGAGTATTACGGCCGCTCAGTCACACCGGGGCAGATCTTGTCCGGGAAGGTCAAAGTGCCGGCGGGGGCCAGGAAGCTTCAAAAGGCGCTGGCGAGGTACTGAAAACCCGGCTGTCCAATAGTTGCTGATGTTGTTAAAGAGGTAATCGAAGAGAGGCTCGCTGAGCTTTAATAATGGAAAGCAAACAATGAAAGGGCGGGTACCATACTGCCCGCCTCTCCATCGTTTTTTGTGACGAGACGGTGTTTTGTGGGGAAACCGTCTCAAACGGGATGGACCGGAAAGTACCGTTAAAGGCCATCGGCGATGCTGCCAGGATCCGTCTGGCTGTCATACAACAGCTTCACTGCCTTGCTAGCGGATGAGGCCTCTGGTCGTTATTTCCTGCAATTCATCCTCGGAAATCTCCAAGCCCGAGTGTCTTTCCCACGCCGGGGGAAGTCTGTCCGTATAGATATCTCCGCCACCGCCCAGAAAGTCCGCATAGTCGTCTGTGTCCAGATCGCTCATCCACAAGGGTCTTCTCTGTTTTCTAAGTTCTGTGATATTGAGTTCCATTGTTATAAATCCTTTTTGTGCCAATATATATTCAGTTATCTTGGGCTCTTGTATCATAACCGATAACTATTATCTGCCATGCCGAAAGTAAGCATTGGTTTCGGATTGTCCAGCACCAGGGTCCTTAGTCCAACGGGGTCAGGCAAGCCAGGATCTCGCCATTTAAAGATTAGTTCGCCGGAAACAGGTATTTTTTGTGCTTAGAAGGCCATTATCGGCCTCGAAATCTACCCACTCACCCATTCTCCTATTCACCGAGTATTGATTCGCCTTTCACAAATCCGACCATGCAGCGTCGTCTTCCGGTCTCTCCCAGTCGCGGCGAAGCACCTTTTCCGAAGCAAGCATAGTTTGAAAGGGGTCGGGATCGGTTGTGGCCAAGAATTCTGCTCCTTCTCGATCCAGCAGGCATGAAATAAAATCGTATACCGCTTCAAGTCCGTCCGGAGACAATCGCCGCAATCGTTCTTCAATCCGGCTAATGGTTACCAAGGTCTCCATGTTATTTCCTCCTTATATGAGCCATGCGACGATTTGCAGCTTCTACCAGACTACTAAACCAATGATACACAACCAAAACCTGCGAAGACCACCGGGAACCAATTTCGCACCTGGTCTGACTTTATGAGATTTGAGGCTGGGTCCCATTTGTTGGTTTTGTGTCCAGGACTTCGCGAATCACCCTTGCGGCATTGTGCAATTCAAGCGGTTTCGTCAAAAAAGAACGAATGCCTATTTTCCTCGCCCTCTCTTCCAAGGTGCTTTCCATGCGTCCGGTACAAAGGACCACAGGAATATTCGGTCGAGTACGCATCATCTGTTCGGCAACTTCAATACCTGTCATCTTCGGCATAGTGTAATCGGTCATCACAAGATCGAAAGCATCCGGATGAGTCTGGAAGAATTCGAGAGCTTGCATACCGTTTGTTGCGGTCATAATCTTATAGCCTAATCGTTTTAAGGACGCATCCCAGAGCTCAACCAGAGGCGCTTCGTCATCAATGAAAAGAATTCGCTCGGTACCCCCTGGAATGGGTGAGTTCGTCTCATCCGATTCAATTAATTCACTGTCGATTGTCGGTAAATAGACGTCAAATGTCGTGCCTCTGCCTATTTCACTGTGCACGGAGATTGCACCCCCATATCCTTTTACGATTCCATGAACTATGGCAAGGCCCAGCCCGGTCCCCTTGCCTACCTCTTTAGTGGTGAAATATGGATCGAAGATCCTTGCCAGTGTGGCGGAGTCCATCCCCTTTCCCGTATCTTTCACCGTCAGCCTGACACAGGGTCCAGGCTTCATATCTGAATATGGGGGTATGGTGCCCGATGTGAGGGCAACGTCGGTCAAGCTCACTTCAAGAACCCCGAACTTTTCTTCCATCGCATGAGCTGCATTCGTACATAGATTAGTCAACACCTGGTGGATCTGCGTGGGATGCCCTGAAATAAGGCGGCCGTTCGTTGAAATATGCTGGTTGATCTCAATAGTGGTGGGAAGAGAAGCTCTAAGGAACTTCAACGATTGTTTGATGACCGGAAGGATATCCATAGGACGCCTTTTCAGTCCATCTGCGGCACGACCGAAGATAAGAATCTGTCTCACGAGGTCCTTGGCCCTGTCGGCTGCCTTCAACACTTCTCCGAGACGCTCTTTCCCCGCGGATTTTTCTGGAAGCTCCAAGGCAACAAGCTCTCCATATCCCATGATAATTCCAAGGATATTGTTGAAATCATGGGCAATGCCGCCGGCTAAGGTTCCGATGGCCTCCAACTTCTGCGTCTGTTGTAAGCGTTCTGCCAGCCGCTGCCGCTCCTCCTCCGTCCGCATCCTTTCGGCGATCTCAATGCGCAGCGCCTCAATGGCCAGTTGCAGTTCGGCCGTGCGCTCCTCTACCCGCGCCTCGAGCTTAGAGTGGGCTTGCTGCAACACCTCTTCAGCCTCCCTGCGCGCCGTAATATCCTGAAGCGTCGCCAGGACGGCGGGTGCTCCACCCCACATAATGTGCGACACCAGGCACTCGATCCATACGAACGTTCCGTCACGACGCACTCCCATGTGTTCAAAGCGTTCAGGGTTCGGCAGGCCCTCCCCTAAGGCTGCCAAGTATCCCTCCAACCGGTCTCGCTCGTGCGGGGCCGCCAACGTCATGCAGTCCAACCCGATAAGTTCGTCCGGGCTCTCGTAGCCGAAAATTCGGGCGAAAGCGGGGTTGGCCAACTGTATTGCACGTTCTTGACGGATAAATATGCCCTGGATCGATCCTTCGATTAGTGCTCGATAGTCTCTTTCACTGGCCTTCAAAGCGCTCGACTGAGCTTCGAGTCGCTGAATGAGGTCCCTTGAAACATGGATCGCCTCGGTCATACGATGCCGCAGGTATTCTGAAGTCTTCGCTACAAAAGAGAGATATACATTCGAAGCGTAGATGAAACAAATTATCGTCAGTTCCGCGGGAAGCGACAGTGCTCGATGCTCAAAATATCCGAGGTACACAAGCAGAAGCACATAGCCGCCGGCCGAAACATTCGCAAAAAGCAACGTCTTTCGCCAGGTGGTCCTTGTCTGGTCAGCCGTCCGTACCATCAATAGGAAAAAGAGCCAGCTCTTCTCTCCGCCGGAATAATAAATGGCCAACAGAAAGACGATAATATCACCCAGCAGAAAGAACGAGCCGAGGTTGACCTTAGTAACCTTGCCGTAACAGGCCAGCAGGATGAGCCAGGACACTCCGCTGTAAAGCGCACACACAACGAGAAAATGCCAAAAATCTGTCCACGCCGATGGAGTTGGGATGACATACAGGTTGTGCAGGAGAACATATAGGGTGATAAGGGACAGTCCGAACGCACGCAGGGTGGGAATCTCGTATACGTGATGACGGTAAGATTTTTTTTGCTGCTCGCGCCTGGCTTCGTCAGGATCAAGAAAGATACGCGGCGAAGTCGAAGCGCGAGAGGTAGAGTATTCTGCTGTTAATCGCTCCACTAGTTCCATGACAATCCCTTCGCGGCCCTTTGAACCCTGATAGTTCTCTATCGGAAAAAAGCGGAAGACTCTTAACGGATAATCAATGTCAAATCATGTTCAATACGCATTTCCTGCACAATGACTTTCGCTGATAACTCCGATAAACCGGGTGGAAATAGCTATGTCCTGAAAGCGCCCAAACCACCCTCATTGACCTATCACTTGCATGTTGGATTGGGAAATTGTAAGGTTTTGCGGGCTCGGGGGCCGTGCTAAAAGTTTTCCAGGGCATAATCCAGCCCCAAAATGCTGTTCGAATGCAAAGCGCACAACTTGATGCATTATTCCGGCGGGTGTATGCCATGTTAAGAAACAAGCAAATTCCGCTGATTTACCTTCTTCTGGCGGCCGCTGCCTTTATAGCGTTCTGGCAGGTCAATACCTGCGGTTTCGTTGACCTTGACGATCCTCTATACGTAGCTAAGAATATTCATATCAGGGACGGTATTACAACGCAGGCGATTCGGTGGGCATTCACGACCGGCTATGCCTCAAACTGGCATCCTCTGACATGGATGTCCCACATGCTGGATGTTCAACTCTTTGGGTTGAAACCCCAATGGCATCATCTGACCAATCTCCTGTTCCACATTGCAAATACACTGTTGCTCTTTTTCGTTTTTAACCGGATGACCAAAGCACCATGGAAGAGCGCTTTCGTGGCGGCTTTGTTCGCCCTTCACCCTCTCCACGTGGAATCCGTCGCCTGGGTTTCCGAGCGCAAGGATGTTCTTTCCGCTTTCTTCTGGATGCTCACCATGGCTGCATATATCCATTATGTTGAGCGCGGAACAGAAGTCGGAAGACAGAAGACGGAGGACGGAAAACAGAAGGCCATCCTTTTTCCGTCCTCCGTCCTCCGTTACCTGGCAGTTCTCATATCCTTTGTTTCAGGATTGATGGCAAAACCCATGCTGGTAACCCTTCCCTTTGTCCTGTTCCTTCTGGACTACTGGCCTCTGCAGCGCTTCGAGCCAAAGAAACCGGCCCGGCAAACACGCCCAGAGGCAAATAAGCAGGGAGCTGGAAGCGGGAAGCGGGAACTGCTTGCTGCGAACAAAAAAAAGGGCAAAGCGGGTAAGATGCTCACCGGGCAGGGCATGGTGAAAGAAGAAAAACCAGCAGATCATAAATATGAGTGGGCATTGATTCGCCCTTTGCTCCGGGAAAAAATCCCCCTCTTCGCCCTGGCGGCGCTTTCAAGTATCGTAACATTCATCGCGCAGCGAAAAGGAGGAGCGGTCGGATCCATTGAGGCATTTTCACCAGGCGTTCGTATCGCGAATGCTTGGGTTTCCTATATCATCTACATTGGAAAGACCTTCTGGCCGGTTAATCTTGCCGTTTATTATCCTCATCCGAGGTTGTTGCCGCTCTGGCAGGCCCTGGGTGCGGTTCTGCTTCTTATCACATTCACCATTTCGGTTATCCGGACGGCAAAGAGGTTTCCCTACCTGACTGTGGGATGGCTGTGGTTTACGGGTACAATGGCGCCCGTCATGGGGATTGTGCAGGTAGGCACCCAAGCCATGGCTGACCGCTACACTTATATCCCCCTCATCGGGTTGTTCATCATGGCGGCCTGGGGCACTCCGGAACTCTTGAAAAAATGGCGCTACCGCACAGAGACGCTTTTTGCGTCGTCGGCATTGATCCTGACATGCTTATTCATTGCTACATGGATACAGGCCGGGTACTGGCGAAATAGCATTGCGTTATTTGATCACACTCTGAAAGTCACAAGTCGAAGTGACCTTATTCTACGGGCTCGAGGGTCTGTATACGACAAACTGGGCAACTATACGCAGGCGATTTCGGATTTTGACAGGGCCATCGAGATCAATCCTGAATATGCTGATGCCTATAACGGTCGGGGTGCCGTCTATGGCAAACTTGGCAACCGCAGGCAGGCGATTGCAGATTATGACAGGGCCATCCAGATCAATCCGGAATTTGCGTTGGCATATATCAACCGTGGTGCGGCCTATGGCGGACTTGGCAACCAGAGGCAGGCGATTTCGGATTACGACAGGGCTATTGAAATCGATCCTCAAAATACTGACGCTTATACTAACCGGGGCATCGCCTATGGCGAACTTGGGGACCTGAGCCAGGCGATTCCGGATTTTGACAGGGCCATTGAAATCGATCCTCAAAATGTTGAGGCCTATACTAACCGGGGAGTTGCCCATTATAAACTTGGCAACCACAGGCAGGCGATTTCAGATTATGACAGGGCCATCGAGATCAACCCTAAACGTGCAGAGGTATATTATAACCGCGGTGTCGCTCATAATGAACTTGGGGATCGCAGGCAGGCGATTGAGGACATGCAAAAAGCGGCAAGATTTGACAATGAAAATGCAAAGGACTTCCTGAAAAGCCAGGGGATGAACTGGTAAAGGGTATCCTGATACCATCGAGGTTTCTTCAAAGTGACGAACTGCTCGTATCTATGGATTCTTTTCGGTTAGTGCCGCAGGAGCTCAAACGCTCGAATGCTTTCTCAAGACTTTTCCGGAAGATGACGGCAAGAGCCCCGGATGCCAGTCCAATTGCGACGAGGGTCCCGAACATCCAGTATTGCTCGCCTTTAAAAAAACTGCCTTCCAGCGTGAGCAAAATTGTCCCGAAGAGCCTGCCGATGGTTGACACTACCAGATAGTCCACAGTTGAAATGGCGCTTAGTCCGAAAATATAGCAGAAATAGTCCTTGGGGAACCCTGGAACAAAGAAAAGCAAAAAAACAAGAAACAGACCTTTGTTTTGCAAAAGATAATCGAACCGTTTCATAACCTCCCGGGGGACGATCTTTTCTGCAAGCGGCTTTCCGAAAACCCTGGCCAGAAGGAAAGCGAGATATGATCCTATTGTCAATCCAGTGGTTGATAGTATTGTTCCGCTAATCGGGCCGTATAAATAGCCGCCGAGTATTCCCGTGATCTCCCCCGGGATAGGAGCAATAATGACCTGTATTGCCTGGAGCGCTACGAAACCGGAAGATCGCCAGGCGCCCAGTGAATCCAGAAATGCAAGCATCTTTTGCTTGCATACAAAAATAGAAACGAAGTCGAATTTGCAGAGGTAAAAGGATAGTCCCCCTATTATCAGGACAAGGGCACTCAGCCTAAGCCAGATATGGTTGCCTGTTGAAGCTTCGGTTTCAGCCATTCTGATCCTTACGAGGTCTCTATAACCACCACCGCCGCTCCGTACTGCCCGTCGTCGGTGAGGCTGAGGTGCCAGGAGTGGACGCCTTTTTCACTGCAATATTGGAGAGCACGCGGGGTCAGGGAAATCTCCGGTTTGCCGAGCGCGTTATGCCTGATTTCGATATCCTTCCAGAGCACCGGCTTTCTCATCCCCAGCCCAAGGGCTTTTACAAAAGCCTCTTTTGCAGCAAAGCGCAATGCCAGGCAATCGGTGCGCTTTCTTCTTTCCGAACAGAATTGCCTTTCGAATTCGGTGAACACCCGCGTCTCAAATCGCTCGCCCCAGCGCTCGAGCATTTTTTCGAGGCGGTCCACCCGCACCAGGTCTATACCGACACCGTATATCGGCATGGTCAGCCCATCAGTTGGAGCATTTCCCGAACGGCCCGATCCATGCCGACCAGGACAGCCCTTGCGATTACCGAATGGCCGATGCTGAACTCCTCTATTTCCGTTATGTTCCTGAGCCAGAGAATATTCTGATAATCCACCCCGTGTCCGCCATGCACTCCTATCCCCAGTTTCTTTGCCAGCCTCGCTGCGGTAATGAGCCTTTCATACTGCTCCTGGCGGTTCGCAAAAGATTGGGCTTCCGCAAAAGCTCCGGTATGGAGTTCAACGTAATCGGCTTCAAGCCTTTGGGCCGCTTTGATGTGTTTGGCATCCGGTTCTATAAAAAGGCTTGCGGCAATGCCACTGCCGTGAAGTGTTTCCATAACGCGCGCCAGGGGGGTTTCGAAAAGGACGACATCGAGGCCCCCTTCGGTCGTCAATTCCTGGCGCTTTTCAGGAACCAGAGTCACCACGTCGGGTTTTATCTTCTGCGCGATTTCGACCATCTCCTTTGTTGCCGACATTTCCAGGTTCATTTTAGTTTTGATAGTCTTTCGCAGGACGGCGACATCCCTGTCCTGGATATGACGGCGGTCTTCCCTGAGATGAACCACTATCCCGTGCGCTCCCGCAAGCTCGGCAAACATTGCGGCGGCAACCGGGTCCGGCTCGGGGGCGAGGCGGGCTTGCCGAATCGTGGCTACATGGTCTACATTGATGGCGAGTCTTGCCAATTCTACTCCTCTAGACCTTTGCACGCGAAAAGCATGTCACGCAGAGACGCGGAGGCGCGGGAAAAAGCAAAGAATCATCGAGAATGCCCTCCGGGCATTGCTGTGAGAGTGGCCGGCAATCTCGACGCTCTGCGAGGTGCAGAGTGTTTCATCGTATATCGTCTTTCCTCTGCGCCTCCGCGTCTCTGCGTGATCCTTCTCTTTCTTCTCGCCTTCGCGTGGAACCTAATTCGTATCGAAGAACCACTCGAATTGCTCACCGCAATGGCCAAGCATCTCGAGGAGTTCTTCGGTTTTCAGTTTCATCTCCCTGGCTTCGGCCGGGCTCACCTCGTGGTCAAGGCCGAGCAGGTGCAGGATGCCATGAACGAGAAGGAGGTCCAGCACCGATTCGAGCGCCGTTCCAGTCTCATCGCTTATGGCTTTGGCGGTCTCAACTGAAATGACCACGTCTCCCAGCATTTCGGGAGCGATGTCGCTGAATTCGCCTTCGAGCATTGGAAAAGAAAGCACGTCGGTAGTATGGCCGATCTGGCGGTATTGCTGGTTAAGTCTGGCCATTTCGCCGTCATCGACGATCAGCACGCTCAGTTCCGATTCAGTGTATCCCAAGGCGTTTAAGATCCGTTTTGCCGCGTTCTCTATTGGTCCCGGATTTATCTTTATCCTGCTTTGGTTCGCGACTTGGATCAGGGCCATCCGTTTTTGCCTTTCCGTTTGTAACCGGATACTCAATCCGCTTGTGATGTATCGTCGCCAGTATCTGGTTGAAGTGCTTGGCTATCTGGTGGATGTCCTTGAGGGTAAGCTCGCATTCGTCAAGCTGCCCGTCACTGAATATACCGTTTATAAGCCTGTTTACAAGACCCTGAATCCTGGCGGGAGTAGGTTCTGTAAGGGAGCGGCAGGCGGCTTCAACTACGTCTGCCAGCAATACCAGTCCGGCTTCTTTGGTCTGGGGTTTGGGACCGGGATAACGGTAATCGTCAGCGTCGATCTGGGGAAGGGGTGAAGCCTTCGCGCTCTGGGCTTTTTCGCGCGCTTCCACCGCCCTGTTGTAGAAAAAGGAAATGAAGCTCTTTCCGTGGTGCTGGCTGATAATATTTATGATTTCCTTGCCAAGACGGTGCTGCTTGGCAAGTTCTATCCCGTCCTTCACGTGGGAGATGAGAATGAGGCTGCTCATAGATGGGGCCAGCTTCTCATGCCGGTTTTCGCACTCGAACTGGTTCTCGATGAAGTAGAGAGGCTTTTTTATTTTGCCGATGTCATGGTAATAGGCCGCCACTTTGGCCAGAAGGGAATTTGCCCCGATCGACTTTGCCGACGCCTCGACCATGTTGCCCACTATGATGCTGTGATGGTAGGTCCCGGGCGCTTCCACCATAAGGTCCCGCAGCAGCGGCTGATCCATTGTGGCGAGTTCGAGCAGCTTGATGTCCGTCGTGTAGCCGAAGAGCAACTCGGCAAGCGGGGTAAGACCCGTGGTGAGAATTCCCGCGAAAATACCGCCGCACAGCCCGAAAAATGAGTCGCTGAGGACCTTCAAAAATACCCACTGGTCCTGGAGGAAGGCGCTTAGCACTATCAGAATGACGTTTGTAGAGCCAACGAGCAACCCGGTCTTTATGCAGACCATCCGGTTTCTGCACTGCGAAACGCCATGTGCGGCAACGAAGGCGCCGATCATAAAATAAAAGAACATTGCGAACTCTTTACCGAAAATCATCCCGGAAAAGAGCGTGACCACCAGAGAGAAAATGAGCGAAACCGTAACTCCGAAAAAGATGCAGGCTATCATCGCACCGGCGCTCAAAGGAACAGCATAGATAAAGGTCTTTGTGGAAATAATTCCGGAGCTGTCGCCTATGCTGTCACCAACCCAAAGTCCCGATCTGGACAGCACCAGCAGGAAAACCAGGAGTATGCCCAGAAACAGGCAGTCGCGCATGTCCATTCGTATATGTGGAAGGCTCTGCTTTCCAACATGGAGCACAACACCGATGCAGACCATGCTGAATGTGAAAATCGCCAGGAATATAAAAAGCCAGGACTTGTCGGATGAGTTCCTGAGATGGTACCTGAGCTTGAGCATCTCCTCACGGCCGATGCTTTGCCCCTCGCGCACCAGCATTTCGTTTCGGCCAATTTTAATGAAAACAGGTTTAACCGAAGAGTATGCTTCCTCACGTTTTTTCTCGGTGGCTTCCAGATTGAACGTGAGATTCGGCTGTAGAAGGGAGGATACAACCGAAGATATCAGCATCAGCTCTCTGACGTCCCGTCCCGGCTCGAGCGCCTTCATGACGATCATCTTGCGGGCTTCATCGATATCCGGATAGGGAAACGGCGGGGTGATCAGCACCTCTTCACCCGTCTCCGATTTGCGTATCAGTAGGTTTCCGTTTTGCTCGTCGTGCCCCCATGCCTTGCTGGCGACAATGCCGATGCCCATCGTAGTCTTTACGAGATTTTGAATCTTTTCCTGAACTTCGAGGCTAAACTGCTGGTCGACCAGACACTTGAAGATGTCACCGTTCAGCGAGCAGCCAAGAAACTCTTCGAAATCTTTTTTCTTGCCCTGGAGCCGGTCCACATCACCGGGGGCAACGGACGAAAGCTTACCCGCATCAGTCACGGATTTTTCGGGTCTTTGATCTGTTATTGATTTAGGTGGTTGCTGTCCTGAGCCGGCAGGGGGGGATTCCGATTCGATGCTGGCCTGGGCCTCACGCATCGCCTTGAACGATGCCTCGAGTTTATCGATAAGGTTTCTGGTGATCTTCTCGTCAAAATCATAGACAATAGGAGACAGGCGAATCGCCTCTTCACGTTTCTTTGCTGTCGCTTCCTCATCTTCTATCAAAAAATCATGCCGCGCCTTTATGTTGCGATCCGCAATCTCGCCCAGCCGGTAGCGAGGATTTTCGACTATGAATGAAGGACTCACCAAGGTGGCTATGACAACACTCAAGCCCGCCAGCAGCAACCACTTCCGGCAATAAATGTTTTCAAGATTACAGGGAATCAGCCTGGCCGGAAGTTTCGGCCAGCGTTTGCTCTTACCCTTTTCGGACTCCCGCTTCTCCCTCTCCATGTTCAGCTTCTCTCGGCGTCACTGGAGGTGGTCGGGCTTTTTCCTTTTTCGGCTCTCTCGTAGGCTTCGATTATGTCCTGTACGAGTTTGTGCCTGACCACGTCTCGTTTTGTGAAATAGACCATTCGAATTCCCTGAACTCCCTGGAGCAGTTCGATCGCTTCAACCAGCCCCGAGGGTTTGTTCTCGGGCAGGTCTATTTGCGTTATATCGCCCGTTATGACCGCCTTGGAACCAAGACCAAGACGCGTCAGAAACATTTTCATCTGCTCGGCGGTCGTATTTTGCGCTTCGTCCAGAATGACGAAAGAATCGTTTAACGTGCGGCCCCTCATGAAGGCAAGAGGCGCTACCTCGATTACCCCTCTCTGGATCAAACCGTTTGCGCGCTCGAAGTCCATCATGTCGTGCAGTGCGTCATAGAGCGGCCGCAGGTAAGGGTTCACTTTCTCTGCAAGATCACCGGGAAGAAACCCCAGTTTTTCGCCGGCTTCAACAGCGGGGCGGACAAGCACTATGCGCCGCACAACATCCTTTGACATTGCGGCAACCGCCATCGCCATTGCAAGGTATGTCTTTCCGGTCCCGGCCGGACCCACCCCGAATACTATATCATAGCTGCGAATAGCTTCTATGTATTCTTTCTGCTTGATGCTCTTAGGGCTGATAGCCCTTTTATTGGAGGCGATAAATACCTGGTCGAGAAAAATATCTCTTAACCGGCGATTGATATTATCACTTAGGATCTGAATCGCAAACAGGATATCGCTTTCATAAAGAGGATAACCGCCTCGGATCAGGTCGGCCAGTTCATTGAGAAGGCGTTCGGCAACTTCCGCATCGGCTCGATCCCCCGAAACGGTAAGCTGATTGCCGCGCAGGTGAACCTGGACATCGAGATGTCTTTCGATTATCTTCAGATTCGCGTTTCGTTCTCCTGCAAGCAACTGGAGCAATCCGTTATCGTCAATACTAATCTGTATAGAGGTTCTCTGAGGTTCATTTCTGGGGTTGTAGACTGCCTGAGCCAAAATTATTCTACCTCTGAAAAAGAATATGCGGTTACCGTGCTAAAGGAAACAGGCATTATTATCACGCAATTTTTGCCATGACAACAGCCACTTTATGAAAACCGGCATTTACTCTTGCAACAGTGCAAGAATGCTGCCAAGATAAAAGGGGCATTGACCGGCAAGAAGCAAAGAGTGGAAAGCGGCGATACTGAGCAGGAAGTGCATGTCAGACTCTGCCGGCTTTTTCTGCTCCCCGCTTATGTGGCGGCCCTTAATTCTTCCCGATGGTGGCCAACTATGAACATTCTCGACTGGATCCTGATCTTTGCCGGAGCTTTCTGGGTGCTCAGAGGCCTTATGCGCGGCGCCGTCTCTCAGATAATCGGAGTCGCCGGTATTTTGACAGGTTTCCTTGTAGCCTCTCACCAGTATCTGGTCGTGGGCTCTTATATAACCAGGCAATTTCCTGCTATTTCCGCTACTGCCGCCGGACCGCTCAGCTTCATCCTGCTGTTTCTGTTAACCTGGTTCAGTATTGCGGTGGCGGGCTTCTGGGTTGTCAGGGTCTTACGAAGCGCCGGTCTGGGGTTTCTTGACCGGCTCTGGGGCGCGATGATCGGATTCTGCAAAGCACTCCTTTTTGCGATTGTGACGATCTCTTGTTTGACATTGTTTTCCTCCGGCGGCAGCCCGCCGCTTGTCGTACAGTCAAAGCTTGCGCCCAGAGTCAGGGAGGCCTCCCAGTTCCTCTTCAAATTGGCGCCCGTAAAGGTGCAGGAGGAGCTTTCCAAAAAGCAGAAGGAGGTCCAAAAGCTTCTGTCCGACAGAACATCGACCCTGCTGGACTCCTTCTTTGGACACGGCGCCAATTCAAAGGAAAAAGGTGAAAGCAACAAGAACTGACCGCTTGAATGCGATAGAAGAAATCCTCCGGATAATCGAGCGTCTACGAAGTGAAACCGGTTGCCCCTGGGACCGAAAGCAGACCCCTGAAACAGTCCAGACTTACCTCGTCGAAGAATCCCACGAAGCCGCTGCGGCAGTGCGGGCGGGAAAAGTGGAAGAGGTGGCCGAAGAACTTGGGGACGTCCTCTTTATGGCGTTTTTCCTCGTTTATTTATACGAGCAGCGGGGAGATTTCAGCCTTGAAGAAGTTTGCCGCAAAATCAGTGAAAAAATGATCCGCAGGCATCCGCACGTTTTCGGTGAAACGAGCGTCAGTTCTGCTGAGGAGGTCAAAGATAACTGGGAAATGATAAAAGCCGGGGAGATGCTTGCGAGCGGCAAAACTGCCGAACCCGTCCCGGACTCGCTCCCGGCCCTTATTCGCGCACATAGAATACTATCGCGCCTGTCGCAAAAAGAAGATGTAAATTGGAACGATCTGCTGAAACAGGGCCGCGAACTCGCCAGGGAAACCAACGAGTTGGCGGGCAAGATCGAATCCGCCCGGCTCGACTCTCAGGATGATCTTGGCCGCCTCTTTGCCAGGCTGGTTAGTATCGCACGTCTTAAAGGTTATCGCGCCGAGGATATCCTCCATGATTTTCTGCGAAAACTCGAATAGGCTGTGGGACCGCAGCCAACTTGGCCACTCAAACCGTGAGCCGCGGCAGGGCAGGAGAGGCCCCACCTTGGGCGGCGGGACCCGCCTCGCGGAGCGCGGAGTGTAAGAACGACTTGCTATGAGTCGCGTCGAGTGTTACACACCGCGACTCCAAGACCCTCCCCGTGACATATACTTACGCCGCATCCTCCGCCCTTTCCCGTATCCCCTCTTTTCTGCGCCGGCTGGATGCAAGCTGAACGCTTTTCTTCAAAAGCTCCATCATGTCCACAACTTTTCCGGCTTCTTCCTTTCTTTCCACTTCGCCCCGGGGCGGCGGCTGCGCGCCTTCTGCCTGCGCCTTTTTCTCTATCCAATCCATAATGGCTTCACGGTAATCGTCATGGTATCGACTGGGGTCCCATTTGCTTGCCATACTCTCTACCAGCATCTCGGCAATCTGGAGTTCCCTTTCAGAAATTTTGTATTGGTCAATGCCTCCTGTCGGCAATTTGAATTCTGAGGGATCGCGAATTTCGTCGTAAAAGCGCATGATGTCCAGGATCAGCCCGTCTCCTTCGGGTATCAGGGCTGCGAGGTACTGGCGGGACCGTATCACAACTTTGGATATGGCCACCTTCCCGGTGCGCTTGAGTACTTCCCGCAGCAGCACATATCCTTTCTCGGCCTTTTTCTCGGGGATGACATGATAGGGTTTCTCGAAAAAGATGTATCCAATGGAACTCAAGGGAACGAAATCCGCAATCTCTATCGTCTGAGTGGCTTCGACCGCTGCCTTCTTGAAGTCGTCCTCCGTAAGGACGATGTAATCGCCCCCGTGGTACTTATATCCTTTGACTACCTGGTCAGAAGGCACCTGCTGCCCCGTTTCCGCGCTTATCCGCTCGTAGCGGATCTCTGATTTGGTGCGTTTGTCCAGCAGCTTGAAATGCATTTCGCTTTTCTCTTCAGCCGAGTAGAGCGAAATGGGTATATTTACGAGTCCAAAAGTAATGCTTCCTTTCCATATTGGCCGAGCCATTTACTGTTTGCCTCCGAATTTTTTGAAGTGAGCCTCCACCGCAGGTTAGTGAGTCTTCACGAGTTTACGGTTTCATATTGGTTCGAGGGGCATGAGCCGATCTGAGGATAAGATAATGCTGCGCCGAGCCACGCGCTACCAGGTTATGCCACGGTAAATTTGTTCTCCTTCAAGGGTTGGGCAGAGGCACATGAATTTTTCATCATTTTTGGGGAAATGAGATCCATTCCCGTCCATGCTGATGCGGAAACTGGAACACGTGTAGATCTTTACGCAACGCCGCCTCTACTAAAAGTCCGGTTTGCGAAGGTTTGCTGTCCTGGAATTTGTCCGGAATTTATCTGTCTGGAATTTATCTTGACAAAGGTTTCGCAATGAAGTCTATTCCATACTGAATAGGAGAGAATATGCCCGGCAAATTTTATTATTATGCTTATTTTTATCCCGGCGAAGGGAACGCTTCAGGTATGCTCGGGTCCTGACAATTAAAATTGTTTGTTCGAAGCCGTGATCGCCTGGAGCGCTCACGGCTTTTTTTTTGGGTCGCGATTGTTGCAAAGTCCCAGTTTTAAATGGATTGGTCAAAAGCGGGTAGAAAGACCATGCCTTGGGATGTGTGAGGAAGATAGCGCCTGATTTTCAAATCTGAAATTGTCGAGGAATAAGGGAGAAATCGTCATGATCATTGTATTGCAGCCGGATCACCGGGAAGAAGACCTGCTTAGAATAGTTCGACGCCTCGAGGACATGGGTCTACAGGCACATATCTCCAAAGGCGAGCACAGGACCATTGTGGGTGCGATTGGAGATGAACGGGTTATAGCGGAACTCCCTATGGAGTCCTTTCCCGGAGTGGAGAAGGTGCTCCCCATCTTGAAACCGTACAAGCTGGTCAGCAGGGAATTCAAGCCTGAAAACAGCGTGGTGAACATAGACGGCTTTGAGATCGGCGGCACTCAGATCCAGGTTATCGCAGGGCCCTGTGCTGTCGAGAGCCGTGAAGTTCTCGAGGAAATCGCCGAGGCGATCGAGCCTGCCGGGGTTCATTTTTTGCGTGGCGGCGCTTTCAAACCGCGCACTTCACCCTACGCGTTTCAGGGCTGGGGCGAAAAGGGGTTGAAATTCCTTGCTGGAGTGCGTGAAAAAACGGGTTTGAAGGTAGTTACCGAACTCATGGATCCAAGAGACGCCGTGCTGGTTTGCAAGTATGCGGACATAGTCCAGATCGGTACCCGCAACATGGCAAATTTCAGGCTGCTCACTGAGGTTGGCAACATCGATAAACCGGTTATCCTCAAACGCGGCCTCTGCGCCACTATAAAGGAATTCCTCATGTCGGCCGAATACATCATGGCGCAGGGGAACGAGAAGGTAATTCTGTGCGAAAGGGGAATCCGCACCTTCGAAACCGAAACTCGAAATACCCTCGATATAAGCGCGGTACCGCTTCTGAAGCAACTCACGCACCTTCCGGTAATCGTTGACCCCAGTCACGCCGTGGGCAGGGCAGACCTTGTGCCCGCCGTTTCGAGGGCGGCCGTTGCGGCCGGCGCCGACGGACTCCTCGTCGAAGTGCACGTGCGTCCTGAGGAAGCAATGAGCGATGGTCCTCAATCTCTTCGCCCGAAGGCTTTTCTTTCCATGATCGAAGAGTGCCGCCGGGTCGCCGAAGCGGTCGGCCGGTTTATCTGAAAGAACAAAGGGACAAAGCATGGATGACCCTCAATTTTGTGGCCCAACCAGCTCAAGCCACCGGTGGAATAAGAGTTCCGTTATCGCAATAATCGGAGGCCAGGGCGAAATGGGCCGGCTTTTTTCGAAGTTCTTCAACTCGCATGGATTTCACGTCAATATTGCCGACCTGGATACGACGCTTACGCCCGAGCTGGCTGTGGGCGAATCCGATATAGTCATTTTTGCCGTGCCGCTTCACAAGACCGTAGAAATAATCAGGAGTCTCGTTCCGCATACCCGGCCGGGGCAGCTCCTGATGGACCTGACCAGCCTGAAGACCGCCCCCATAACAGAGATGCTGCAGTCCCCCGCTTGCGTCGTCGGGCTTCACCCGATGTTTGGCGGCCGAATATCGAGCTTTACCGGCCAGACTCTTGCCGCCTGTCCCGTTCGCATCGGCCGGGAGCAGTGGATGTGGCTGCGCGGGCTTTTTACCTCGAGTGGCATCCGGGTTAAGGAATGCAGCCCGGAAGAACACGACAGGATGATGAGCATCATCCAGGTGCTTTTCCACCTTACGACCATGCTCATCGGAAGGACCCTGAGAAAGCTCGACGTAGATATAGACGAAACTATGAATTATACAAGCCCGAGCTACCGCATAGAGATGAACCTCGTCGGGAGGATTTTCGCGCAAAGTCCGGAACTCTATGCTGCCATCACCCAGATGAATCCCAATACCGAAGAGATCCTTTCCGCGTTGAAGGACGGCCTGGAGGTCTATGGACAATTCTACCGTTCTGCAAACCTTAAGGGGTTTATGGAGGATTTCGAGCGAAGCGCCCGGCACCTGGGGGATTTCTGCTCAAACGCATATCGCGAAAGTTCGGAAATCCTGGACTTTTCGGTTGAGCTGGCCAACCACAAAAGGAACTCCAGCGGCTAAAAGGGACGCGGGAAAAAGCTTAGACAGGATTTACAATACTAGCAGGATTAACAGAAACGGCCATGGATTGGGGGATTTAGGAATTGAGGGATTTAGGGATTGAGGGATTGAGGGATTGAGGAATTAATTCCTGAATTCCTCAATTCGCAATCACTTAATTTTTAGATATTTCTAATGTGTTCTGAATCTGTTCAGCATCTTCGCCTTATATTGAAAGCCGGCCTGGAGTCGAGGCTCCTTCGGATATTTCAGCAGGGGATCTGTCTAAAGACCCGGGCTGGATTGACCGTCGCCAAGGTTTTGCAGGAGACCGGCTTTTCACGCAGCGTGCGAGCTATCTGCAAAATACTCGAGCCAGCCACAGGAATCGACAAGATTCATGCTCGATCCAACTCCCGGTCCACATTCGTGTCAATGCCTTTCAGGAACCCTCGTAAGCTCTTGGGGCTCTTGAGGGGGATGAGCTCAATCCGGTTTTCGTATTGAAGAATCTGGACCTTGGCCCCGGGCTGAATATCCATTGACTTTCTCAGCTCACCGGGGATCACGACCTGGAATTTGGGGGAAATGGTGACTGCTTTCATAATAGCCTCCATCGATGGGGATTTTATCGTACAATATCGCAATCGATCCTTTGATGAAAGGGGATGACAAGCCTGATAATAATTGGGCTAATCCGCATGAGAGGCGGACTTTCAGGTTTCCGGCCGCTTAACAGGCCATAAAACGGTAGCCGCTTTTGCGCTATGCTGCATTTCAGAGACACCTCAACGCAGCATGCCAGCTTGAACTCCGTCCTTGGCCTGCTCGTGAACTGGTGGATATTCCGGCGCCAGAGTCTTACTATAGACAAGAGTGAGCAAAGTCTTATCTGCCCTCAAAAGTATCATTCGGTCTCGGCGCTCCGCGAGGCGGGACACACTAACAAAGCTGTGCCCGCCCATGACTAAAACCACTTTGATCGGAGGTTCACATGAAAGCTAGATCAGTATCTTTGGCCGGTATCCTGCTCGTCTTCATGCTCAGTTGTTCTCTTATGAGCTATGCTGAGGGTCCTGCCCCCGTTCAGCTTCCCAATCCTCAAAAGGAGGGCGGAAAGCCCCTGATGTCGGTGTTAAACACAAGGATGTCGGCGCGCACGTTCAGCAGTGATAAGCTCCCGATGCAAACCTTGTCGAACCTTCTTTGGGCAGCTTTTGGAATAAACCGTCCGGACGGCAGGCGAACCGCCCCCTCGGCAAAAAACTGGCAGGAAACGGACATTTATGTGGCAACCGCCGATGGCGTCTATCTCTGGGATGCGACGAAAAACGTTCTGAACACGATTGTGACCAAGGACATCAGGGCGATGACGGGTACACAGGCATATGTAAAAGACGCACCAGTTATTCTTATCTATGTGGCGGATTTTACAAAGGTCAACGAGCAAGGGGTGAACGGGCAGTTGCTGGTAGCCTCGGACGTCGGGTTGATCAGTGAAAATGTCTACCTGTTCTGCGCCTCGGAAGGCCTGGCGACAGTCGTGCGGGCGTCTATAGACAGAGATGCGCTGGCGAAGGAATTGAAGCTGAAGCCGGATCAAAAGATCATCCTCGACCAGTGCGTGGGATACCCTAAGAAATGAAGGGAGCAAGGAGCAGGGAATAGAATAAAACAAATGTGGCAGACAGGATACGTAGCCGGCGAAAGCGGCATTTTACTGCTCACCGTTTAGTGCTCTTCTGTGCCCTCTCCATGACCTGTCTATGACCAGTCTCCGCTTCGAAAAGGCGTGATGGGTTGCGCTTCGCTCCACCCATCCGTCATCCATTATGGCTACGGCTCTTTTCATCGTGTCGGGTGTCCCAGAGGGACATGAGTTGCTGTGGTGAGCAAAATGGCTGGCCGTTCAAAAATCCACGCCGGGCTGCGGTTCTATGCCTTTGCGGTAGGCATGGGTAATCTCCCTGACCTCGCTCACCGTATCGGCCAGCGAGATAACCTCGGGGGCCGCGTCGCGGCCCGTCAGAACGAGGTGCAGAAGAGGGGGCTTGCTGCGAAGCAGGTCGATAACCTGTTCCAGGTCCACCAGCTTGAGATGCACGGCGTTATTGATCTCATCGAGGACGATCAGGTCATATTTTCCTGAAGTGATTCGTTCCTTTGCCATCAGCAGGGCTCGTTGGGCAGCTTCGCGATGCTGGGCCTGCGAATAAGGGTTTCCCTGGATTCCGCAAAACCCCATGCCTGTAGAGACTATTTCCACGTCGCAGTCCATTTTCTTTACCGCTTCCCATTCTCCGGTGAAGATGTCGCCCTTCATGAACTGCAGCATGCAGACCTTCATGCCGTGGCCGCAGGCGCGGACGACCATGCCCAGGGCCGAGGAAGTCTTGCCTTTTCCATACCCGGTGAGAACGACCACAAGGCCGACTCTTTTCTTCGGTTCGAGAGTAGTGATTGCGAGCTGTGGATTCAACCGGGTCAGTTTTCTCTCGTCATGAGCCATCTGGTTTGTTTCCTTTCTAAAACCTTCAAGACTAAAGATATGTTCAACCGGTTATGAAATAAACATCGGCAGGTTTTGACTGCGAACTGCCGAAGATATTTTGCTTGCACTTTCACGCCCGTCCTCCGTCCTCCGTCATATTTTTGCTCATGGAAAATGATGGCAATTCCGAATAGCAACATGTAACGCCAAGCATCCGGCTACGAAATTCGTCTGCGAATGCTTCTTCAACCGGATGGAGAGTCGTCTTTGTCGGATTACCCCATAGCAACTGTTGAGCAAGGAGCACCAATGAACGTTTTAAGAAGAGACTTTTTGAAGTACTGCATCGGTTCCGCAGCGGCCCTCGGGGTGGATTTTTCGACTCTCGGCCCACTGGGGAAAAAACTGCTTGCCGACGGAGGACCCCCCTACATTCCGACTTACCCGATCGGTCCGGTTACCACGACAATCCAGCAGACGCTCGTTCCCACGGCCCCGCCTCTGCTGCATGGCGGCAGGAGGCTCTTGCCGAGTCAGGTCTCTTTATTCTCGACATACGGCTACGGTAAATGGACTGTGGATCCGCAGGGCTTCCCTTTCAAATGCCCCGATATGCAGAACCCGCCGAAATTCGGGACCCCGAACGAGTTATCGCAGTGCACGACGCTTTTGAATTTCTTCGCCATGAGCGACATACATATAAGCGACAAAGAAAGCCCGACTCGCTGTCCCTACTACGGTTACCAATTTCCACAGCCTTACACAACAAAGGAAAAACCCCCGCAACCTCAAGGTAATTCTTCGGCCTATTCACCGATCATACTCTATACGACGCAGGTCCTCGATGCCGCTGTCCAGACGATCAACGCATTGCACCAAACGGAGCCGTTCGATTTCGGCATCGCTTTAGGCGATATGGCCGACAACACTCAGTACAACGAGCTCAGATGGTTTATCAACGTCCTCGATGGCCAGTGGATCATCCCCAGTTCCGGCGCCAACCTCGGAGTCAGCCCCAATGATCCGAATGGCCCCATTGATTATCAGCAACCGTACCAGGCAGCCGGGCTCGACAGCTCGATCCCATGGTACGCGGCCGTCGGAAACCACGATCAGTTCTGGATGGGCTCTTGCCTCACAAGCATCGCAAACGGTAAACCCCTGAATGCTTACACCGGAACCGGCGTCCTCAACATCGGTCAGATAACTTCAGTAAAGCCCATTGTTAATTGGTCGAGTGTCATGAACAGCGCCGGTGTCTATATGGGTGTAGTCGACGGCACGACAAAGTATGGGGACATCATATATGCAGGGCTGGTCAATAGATTCAAACCCGCTCCGGCGGTTGCCGCTGATTCGAACCGCTACTCGCTCTCGATCAGCAATTGGATGAGCGAATTCTTCAACACCACGTCGAGTCCGGCCGGTCACGGATTCACGGAGGCAATGATCGACGGCTCAACCCCGGCCGCCTGTTATTCCTTCTATCCGAACGAGAATATGCCGATCAAGGTCATCGTCCTGGACGATACAGACAAGGCCGGCAGCGCATTTGGCGCCCTCGACTATACCCGCTACTATTGGCTCTTAAATGAACTCCAGGAAGGTCAGGCCGCCGATGAGCTCATGATCGTCTGTGCGCATATCCCGGTGAACCCTTACGCGCAAGAGCCGGCGCCGCCAAACAACAAACCTTGTTCATATCTGCCGATTTGGGCGCCCTATGCCGAGGTCACCCAGGAGATGTTGCTCGGAACACTCTGGACCTATCCAAACCTCGTCTTGTGGATCTCGGGACATGTGCACCGCAACACTATTACTGCACAACCGTCGTCACCTTATAGCCAGAATCCCGACTACGGCTTCTGGACAGTCGAGGCCCCATCGCTGCGGGACTTCCCCAGGGGGTTCCGCCGCTTCAATATCGCCAAAAACCCCCAAGGGAATATTTCGATTTTTGTAACCACGGTCGATCCTGCGGCCAATACCGCCCCTCTCCCGGACGGGTCTCCGTCGCCCGCGTTGACATCTCTCTCCTATGCGATCGCAGCCCAGTACATATTCGGGAACACGTGGCAGCAGGGACCCGGTATGGATCCCCATTCCTGTATTTATAATGCCGAGCTTGTCATACAAGCGGGTCAACTGAGCTCTGGACTGCAAACGTGGATCAATAGCCTATGAGCAAGGAGCACCAATGAGAATTTTAAGAAGAGACTTTTTGAAGTACTGTATCGGTTCCGCAGCGGCCCTCGGATTGGAGCTGCCGGCTCTTGGGACCATCGAGAATGTGCTTGCCGGCGGAGGATCCCCCCCCGTGCCAACGTATCCGATCGGGCCAGTCTACACGACACTCCAGCAGACGGTCGATCCCGTTAATTCGCCTTCGGGCTCGTTTCCTCCTACTTTACAACCTCCTCCTCTTTATCCTAAGCCATCTCCTCCTTCATACCTGCCGACGATTTGCCCGTATCAGATCGAGGAATACGCGGCAAACAGCTACGGTGAGTGGAATCCTGTGGCTGCTGACGGCGATGTGCCTGTCGTCCCTTACCTTTGCCCCAGCATACAGAATCCGACGCAGAACCCACCAAACGTTACGACGTCTACCACCGATCCAAATCAGTGCGCGACGCTTTTGACTTTCTTCGCCATGAGCGACGTACATATCTGCGACAAAGAAAGCCCGGCCCGGTCTGTCTACTTAGCTTACCAATATCCGGAGCCTAATATAGACGGGGTACCTGTGGGCACTTCGGCGTGCTATTCAGGGATTAACCTCTATACGACCCATGTCCTCGATGCCGCCGTCCAGACAATCAACGCTCTGCACAAAAAAGCGCCGTTTGATTTCGGCATCGCTCTTGGCGATGCGATCGACAACACTCAGTATAACGAGCTCAGATGGTATATCGATGTTATCGACGGCAAGAAGATCTACCCCAGTTCCGGCAAACACCTTGGAGTCAGCCCCAATGATCCCAATGGCCCCATTGATTATCAGCAACCGTACCAGGCAGCCGGGCTCGCCAAGTCGATCAAATGGTATCAGGCCGTCGGCAACCACGACCAGTTCTGGCAGGGGGGTGCTCTTGTGAACGATCGCGTCCGAAAAGTCCTCGTCGGAACCGAAGTCCTCAACATCAACTATTCGGACACTGATTATAAAACGATCCTGGACTCCACCGGTTACTATATGGGTGTAGTTAACGGCACGACAAAGTATGGGGACATCATATATACAGGGCCGGTCAATAAATTCAATCACGCTCCGGCGGTCGCAGCCGACCCGAACCGGCGTTCGCTCTCGATCAACGAATGGATGGACGAATTCTTTAACACAACGTCGCAACCGGTCGGTCACGGATTCCAGTTGGTCCCGCAGTCAATGGCCGCGGCCGGAGCCGCCTGCTATTCCTTCTATCCGAAGGCTGACGTTCCGTTAAAGGTCATCGTTCTAGACGATACCGACAAGAGCGGCGCTGCATGTGCCGATGGCGCTCTCGACAATGCACGCTTCTTTTGGCTCCAAAATGAACTCGAGGAAGGTCAGAACGCGGACGAGCTCATGATCGTCTGTGCTCACGTCCCGTTAAACCCCTATGCACAGTGGAACCCGGAAAGTGATAGTGATTCTTATACATATTTTCCAAATTGGGGCCCGGATTCCCCGATCAGCCAACAGGAGTTGCTCGCCACACTCTGGAGCTATCCAAACCTCATCTTATGGGTCGCGGGGCATATGCACCGCAACACCATTACCCCGCAACCCAATCCTTACGCTGAGAATCCTGAGTACGGCTTCTGGACAGTGGAGACCCCGTCGTTAAGGGACTGCCCTCAGCAGTTCCGCCACATCCAGATCGTCCGCAACCCGGAAGGGAATATTTCAACCTTTGTGCTTGATGTCGATCATGCGGCCGCCCCTCTCGAGAACCTGCAGCCATCGCCCGCGTTGAAATCGCGCCAGTGTGCGATCTCAGCCCAGCAGATATTCGCGAATGCAGCGCAGCAGGGACCTAATATGGATCCCGCTACCTGTGTTTACAATGCGGAGTTAGTCATACAATTGGGTCAACTTAGTACAAAACTGCAGAGCAAGATCACGAACATTACGCCGGTTATCAGTTCTTTCAACATCAGCGGCAGTGCCGCTTCAGCCACAAGCCACGTTGTCACTCTAAACAATACTGTAGTGGGCAGCACACCCACTCAGTACAGGGCCGGTGAATCCCCCTTCAGCGGTGATGGCGGCTGGCTGCCTTACTCACAGGCCCCATCCTTTACCCTGAGTTCGACCCCTGGAGCCAAAACCGTTTACTTCCAGGTTATGGACGGCTCGGGAACGCTGTCAGCGGTCGTAAGCGACAATATCCGAGGGGGGCTGGCCGGTTAGTTAGTTTCCGTCCGGGGGCGGTGGGACCGCCAGCCAGATTCGCCGCTACCTTCGGTGGTGCTGTTCACTTAAGCGAAACAATACGGGCGGGCATAAAGCCCGCCCCTACAGCAAGTCGTTATGAAGCACCGTAGGGGCGGGGCTTGATGCCAGCCCGGAAGCTCGGCCGCAAACGTTCAATCCCCTTGATCCACCGTCCCGGCGGTCCAACCGTCCCGCCGGCCCGCCCGATGTTAGAATTTGTAGTTCAATCCCACCCGCACAATGTGCTGGGTCGTATCGAGGTCGGTCGTATACGTAAATGAGCTGCCAAAACGCGGCTGAGCTGCATAGGTGTAAGAGCGCGAACCGAGGTCGACGTAGAGATACTCGAGCTTGACGCTCCAACACTTGGTGAGCGCATATTCGCTGCCGGCGCCAAGTGTCCATCCGGCCTGCAGCCCGGACGAGGAACCGATGTAGTTGTCGCCCGAGCTGGTGAATGCGACGCTACTGCTCGACGAGACGTTTCCATAGGCGAGACCGCCGGTTCCGTAAACCAGGAATCGATCGGCAGGCGTGTACCCAAAGCGCGCCCGCAGGGTGCCGAAATAATCGACCTTCTGCTGTACGGTGTGAATAATATTACCGGAGAGCGGCGCAGCAAGCGGGCGATTGACGTAGCTCGTACTGTCGGTACCGTCGTAGTTGAAGTCCGTTTCGAGGCCGTAGACGAAACAGCCCACCTGGTAATTGTAACCCAACTGCCCGCCAATGGTGAAGGCTACGTCGCCCAAGTTGCCCGAATCCGTTATCAGCCCATTAGTCGGAGTATACAGAGGATTCGTCAAAAAATTACCCGATGGACTCACGGTATATCCCGAGTCGTTTATGGCCATGCCAGTGTTCAACCCCACGTAAAACCCCGTCCAGTTATAGGGGGCGGCTGCAGGAGCGGCGGCCCAAGCGGGGCCGCAGGCAAGAACCATTACCAGCAATGCAGTCGAAAAAACGGAATTCCTCATAGCCACCCTCCATGTTGGCAAATGCGCTAAGGTTATCGGGTCACACACCACCATCCCCGCAGTTGGTGGTCTAAAAACCAAACCTTCCGTAATTTATCGGACTTAAAACATGTGAGCTTAAGGGTAATTTGAGAAAGCTTCCCAGCAGGGCCTGCTGCATGGTGGCCGCCGCAGATGAGATCATACCGAGTTACATTCAAGATTGAACTAACTAAAAGAGCGGGGGACTTTCCCCCGCGCCCCCGGGATTTCTGCCACACGCGCAAGCGCGTGAGGCAGAGCGCGGCGCCTCGCGGGGCGTGGAGATTGGCCAGCGTTGCTCGCTGGACGCCACCTCCGGTGCGGCGCTGGGCAATTCGGTTTTGTTATTGCGCTGGGGTAGTACGCGCCACCGCAGCGCCGCTCCTAAATGGCACTGCAGTAGCTAAGTTGGGGGCAACTCGCATCTTCTTTGTCATTCATTGGCACCAGCTTGAACGCAAATTGGCATTACAGAAATCTAACTGATAAGTAGTTGACTTATTTAGCTTATCAGTCTATTTTGCCCTGAGAATCAATCTGCCTCCGATATACTGTTCGGCAAGATCTCCATACCGATTATTCAGCGCAACCGTCGATTCCAGCAGCGCTTTCTTCATCAGTACCTGCCCCAGGCTCCCCAGTTTTTTTACTCTTTCGCTCAAAATACCGGTCAGTGTCCGAGGATCTTTAAGCCTTGCCTCCCTGGCTTAAACGCTTGGCCAAATTGGCCCGCGCAAATTCCCGCGTCAGTCCCTTACCGATCGATTCCGTGGGGAAATGCCCGCGGATGAAATCTATTTCTTCATCTTTCGGACGTGGTGTCTGCTTCAAATCCGGGGACACCTTCAAATCCCACGGGATTTCCTTCTTGACGGCTTCAACCTTTATTCCAGGGTGAATGCTGGATAGAAAAATCTCCTTCGTCTCCGGATCAAACTCAAAGATTCCCCGGGTGTTGATCAGCTTGGTCGGCCCGCTATTCGGCGTGAAATGACCCGATTTCTCGCGACTGTTGCCCCCTTCCAAATAGCCGGGAGAAGTTATATATGGCAGCTTCTCCACAAACTGTCCGCCGCGCATCGTCAGAATCGTTCTTTTCGCATACGAAATGAAATCCGCAGCTCCACCTGAACCCGGCAGGCGAACATCGGGGCATTCATAGTCCCCGATCACCGTTGTATTGAGATTTCCGTACTTGTCCACCTGAGCAATACCCAGGAAACAGACATCCACAAATCCGCGATAGGCCGCCGTGAAAATCGAAAATAAATCCGTGGAGCAGGAAAATCCCCTGAACGACATACAGTCGGCGATGTTATTCATGGGCATCGTCGGCTTGAAATCCATAATCCCCGACTCCATGATGAGCGTTGCATTGGTCGCGAAGAGGGCTTTTGCCAGGGCACCCGAAATCATGGGAAGGCCCACGCCCAGAACCACATTTTCGTAGTCATGGATTTCCTTGGCGATGGCGATGATCAACAATTCGTTCAGCGTGTATGGTTTACTCACAGAGCACCCCCTTTTTTTTCATGATCTGTTCGAGTTCTTCCAGGGTGATGCCCAAGGTTCGCTCCTTACCTTGCCCATCCCAGACTGACGAAAAGGCCGATCCGTAATTCGCCGGTGCCGAATAATACGCCCGGGCCTTGAGAGCGTTGAGCGATTCGAGCCCCAGTGATTCGACATAATGCTTCATGTAGGCGTTATGATCCGCACATCCGAATATCCATTCGTCCAGCAACGCTTTGCAGGTATCTTCCTTCAGCAGCCCCAAGACTAGAATAGTCTGGCCGGCCTTGTCTGCATTGTAGTAGCCGACCACTTCAGTCGGATGGGCGCCCCAGGGCATCTCCACCACGGCGTTGGCCCGGTAGGCCGGAATAATCGTAAAATGCGGGCTGGAGGCGATCACGTCATGCTCCACGATCTCTTCGCAGGACACGATGATCCGCTTGCTCGCCAGGGCCGCCGCTTGGACGCTGCCCATCGCCCCCCAGTACTGGGCATTGCCGAATTTGTCGGCCCGCTGCACGTGGACGATGCAAACGTCGGGATTTAAGGCGGGGACCAGGACGGTATCTTTTCCCGTAAAGGGGCAGGTCATCACTTTGAATTTGTCTTCTCCCATGAAGCTCCGTTTCCTGAAAACATCCGTGTGCAGAATCCCCTCCAGGACCGGCATGAAACTGTAGCCGTGCATTCCCGCCACAAGCCGGGCGTTGTATTGAAAGTTCGTGTAATCCTCTACCTGCAGCATCCCCTTCTTCAAGGCCCGGGCCACGGGATAAGCGCCCTCCATCGTTCCCGCACTCATCACATATGCCGTGACCATGCGCTCCACGCAACCGGCCGCCGTCAGGATCTCGTCGCATAAATGCCCTGACTGCGAGCACAGGGTCAGCCCCTTCTTCTTTTGACGGACAATTTCATGGACAAGACCCATGCCAATACTGATGGTATAATTTCCAATAGTGAGCGTGTCGCCGTCATGAACGTTCTGCGTGACGGCCTCCCTGGCGCTCATCACCTTGTCTTGTTTTGTTTTCATAATCATTTCCTTCATGATGAAAACCGGATTGCCGGCATGGTCCCATAAAAATAAAAAGGACTGGCCGCCAATACATTCCATCGAGCAGTCCCTTGCGTTCAAGATTGAACAAACTAAAAGAGCGGGGGAAAATACCCCGCACCCCCGGGATTTCTACCACACGCGCAAGCGCGTGAGGCATAGCGCGGCACCTCGCGGGGCGTGGAGATCGGCGCAGCGTTCCTCGCTGCGCGCCACCTCCGGTGCGGCGCTGGGCAATTCGGTTTTGTTATTGCGCTGGGGTAGTACGCGCCACCGCAGCGCCGCTCCTAAATGGCCCTGCGATGGCTAAGTTGGGGGCAACTCGCACTTTCTTTGTGATTCATTGGCATCATCTTGAATGCAAATTGGTATAAGGGGGAGAGCCTGGTTTGCTAATCGTAACAGTGGTATCTTGCACTAATTGTGTAAATCAGATTTCCCGGGCCATCTATTAAGTTTCCGCTGAAAAAGTCCGATCCAATAAATGGAGTTTGCAGAAGCAGCGACTCCCCTTTTGGGAATCGGATCATTGCAGGGGAGGCGGGCAGAATTTATAATTAGATTTAATACGCTGTGCAAAGACTATGAATTTATTCCGGGTGCGAAAGGTATCTCGATGCAAGACGAACCTCCAAATTTTCCCGATCATGAAACTCTCCAAAGAGAGCTTAGTGACTATCTTTCAAAAAAATATGGTTATCGAATCAAGGTTATTTCACCGATGACGGCCCCTGAGCATGCTAATGAACCCATCGAGAGCGAAAAGAAACCAGGCGGGGTGAAGAGCATACGGTTCGATATGAAACCAGACGAACTCGAGTCCTACCTGAACCAGTACGTCATACGGCAGGACGAGCCCAAGGCTGTTCTGGCCACAAAAATTTGCACCCATTACAACCGGATAAGATACCTGCAAAGCTTGGCCAGGTTCGGAAGCGAACCAATGGTGGGGAGGATAAAGAACAATATCCTCCTGATCGGTCCAACCGGTGTGGGCAAGACCTATCTTGTCAAACTGATCGCTCAGAAGCTCGGGGTTCCCTTTGTAAAGGGTGACGCCACCAAGTTCAGTGAAACCGGCTATGTGGGCGGCGATGTCGAGGATCTCATCCGGGAGTTGGTGATTCAGGCCGATGAGGACATCGAACTCGCCGAGCATGGAATCATCTACATCGATGAGATAGACAAGATCGCATCGTCTCAGCACCTCATTGGCCCGGATGTTTCCCGGACAGGGGTGCAGAGAGCGCTTCTCAAGCCTATGGAAGAGACCGAGGTAGACCTCAAGGTGCCACACGATCCGGTCTCCCAAATGCAGGCGATCGAGCAGTACCGAAAAACGGGAAAACGCGAAAAGCGATCTGTTAATACGAGAAATATACTCTTCATTATGAGCGGTGCTTTCAACGGTCTTGCCGACATGGTTAAAAAACGGCTCCAGAAGCAGGAGATCGGCTTTGGCGCCCAGCTCCACAGCCGTGAAAACGATACTCAATATCTCAAGTGCGTCAAGGCGGAGGACCTTATTCAATTCGGGTTCGAGAGCGAATTCGTGGGCCGCCTCCCTGTGGTCGCAGTCCTCGAGCCGCTCGAAGTGGAGGATTTGCTCCAGATTCTGAAGAATCCCAATAACCCCATCATCAACGGCAAAAAGGAGGACTTTCTGAGCTACGGAATCGATATCCGGTTCGAGGATGAAGCACTGCGCATCCTTGCCGAAAGGGCCCACCTGGAAAAAACCGGTGCGCGTGGTCTGGTCAGCGTGCTTGAAAAGGTCATTTTGCCCTTCGAAAAAAAGCTCCCCTCCTCGGCAATCAAACATCTTGCCGTTACCGCCAATATCGTTAAAAACTCCGAAGAGGAGCTGGAACTCATGCTCAAAGGCGCCGAGGGGGCAGGAAACTTTGAAATCCATCAGAAGCTCATTGATGAAGAAAAAGCCGCTGCCCGGGACAAGGTTGTCAAGATAAGAAAAGATTTCGCCGACAAGTATCCTCTCGTTTTTACTCCGGACAGGACCAATCTGGTGATAAATCATCACGTCAAGACCGGAATCCCGGCGGGGGCTGTCTTTAAGGAACTCCTGTCGTTATACAACCAGATTAGGATGTTTGAAGCCGATTTCTATGAAAAACACGGGTTTAAGATTCATTTCAACGAACAGGCAATCAATGAGATCATCCAGCAGGGGCTCGATCTCGATGAGAGTGCAACTGCCGTATGCAATAGAATTTCGGTCGACTATGATTACGGATTCAGGCTGATAGCAGATCGAAGCGGAAAGACACAGTTCGTTCTCCCCAGGGAGGCCGTAGTTGACCATCAGAATTACCTTGATGAACTAATCCGCGAAAGCTACAAGCAATATCCTTTGACTCCCGGTGAATTCACCAAAGAGAGATAGGCAGGAAAATCGGGATACCACTGTCTCGAAAAGACACTGGATTCCGGCCCAAAAACACTCAAACACGGAATGACGAAAGTGGGAACCCCGCCCCTTTTCATTGTTTCAGGGTGGCCCGAAGGGGCGTGAGGAGCTGTTACGAAAAGTTCCCACGCGAAGGGAATGACACTTTTCATGGTTTCAGGGTGGCCCGAAGGGACGTGAAAAGATGCTTCGGTTCCCGATTATGCTGTTGCGCTTGCGCTTTGATTCCATCGCAAATGTCGCAATCCACTCGGCCCCGCTGGACTTTGGCGCCGTTAAGAGTTAAGTATCTACAGCTCTGATGGCGGTTTAAAATTCAATATTTTTGTCCGTTCGATTACGAATCGGGCGGATATGAGTCGGGGTCCCCATGATCGGCATATCAAAACTTTACTGCGGCACAGTCGAGCCCTCGGATGCCTTGCGTTATGGGCGCCATAGCGGCAGGCTGCCTTCCCATCTCCTCCAGTTTTCTTCAGATAAGACGCCCGTCGTTGTCTGGAATGTAACCCGGAGGTGCAATCTCAAGTGCGTCCATTGCTACGCGCATGCAAAAGACGAGGAGTTCTCCGGGGAGCTTTCCACCAGCGAAGGTAAAGCCGTCCTGGATGATCTTGCGGCTTTTGGCTCGCCGGTGGTCCTTTTTTCGGGCGGCGAACCGTTGGTCCGGCCGGATCTCATCGAACTTGCCGAATACGCGGTCGGCAAGGGCATGCGTGCGGTGATTTCAACCAACGGAACCCTGATCACTTCGCAAACAGCGGCCGATCTCAAAAAGGTCGGCCTCTCCTACGTCGGGATAAGCCTGGATGGGCTCGATGAAGTAAATGACCGGTTCAGAGGGGTCAAAGGCGCCTTCCGAAGGGCAATGGAAGGTATTATGGCTTGCCAGGACGCTGGAATAAAGGTCGGCCTTCGCTTCACAATGAATCGGCTCAACGTGCGGGAGATTCCCGGCATATTCGACCTTCTCGAAAAACATGACATCCCGCGCGTCTGTTTCTATCACTTGGTGTATGCCGGGCGCGCAAGGGAGTTGATGAAGGAAGACCTCTCCCACAAGGAGACGCGCGAGGCGGTTGACCTCATAATCGACAGGACCGCTGACCTCCACGAACGTGGCAAGGCCAAGGAAGTGCTCACAGTGGACAATCACGCAGACGGCCCTTACCTCTACCTCAGGATGCTGCGGGAGAATTCCTTAAGGGCAGCCGAAGTCCTCGAACTGCTCCAGATGAACGAGGGCAACAATTCCGGGCGGGGGATCGGGTGCATCAGTTGGGACGGAAGCGTCCACGCCGATCAGTTCTGGAGACATTATTCTTTCGGAAACGTAACAGAGCGCAAATTCAGCGAAATCTGGACCGATCTTTCCAACCCGCTGATGAAACGTTTAAAGGACAAGAAACTCTACGTCAAAGGACGCTGTGCGGACTGCAAATGGCTCTCGGTTTGCGGGGGCAACTTCCGCGTGCGTGCCGAAGCTGCTTCCGGCGACCTCTGGAGCTGCGACCCGGCATGCTACCTGAGCGATGAGGAAATCGCCAAGTAGTTGGGCTGACAGCCGGCTGTATAGCTGTGAGAAACTTTATTGACACATATTCTCTTCAGGTTTATATGATTTGCTGCCATTGACGATCGGCTCCCGTTGCAGATACAATTAGTAGTTTTTAGCTTTCCAAACTGTCCTGATTCTCTAGCTCGAGAGGGTTGAATAGCATGATCGATAAAGAATCTTCGCAAGTCTTGCCGGACGATGTGATGGCCACATGCTCCGCCGCCTGTCCGGTTCACACCGACACCCGCGAGTATGTTC
>JBKQTS010000303.1:0-3815 GCA_052143075.1 Syntrophobacteraceae bacterium
AAATAAGTTTTTTGGCACTGTAGAAGTTGAGTTTAACACTTTTTGCAGAATCATATTTTATGGAACCTTTTTCTTGAAAGATCATATGGTAACATTTTCCTGGAAACATCATATGGTAGCTTCGGCCTAAGATGAAACAAGGAGGGAACAAAGATGCGACCTGCTGCCCTGCCAATCAGGATTACGCCCCCGCCAAAGTGCTATAGCTATGTCCGTTTTTCGACTCCTGAGCAGAGCCAGGGTGACAGCCTGCGGCGTCAGCTTGAATATGCGACCGATTACGCTGAGAGGAAAGGGCTGCATCTCGATAAGACCTTGTCTCTGCGGGATTTAGGGCTTTCCGGCTTCCACGGTGACAATAGGACCAAGGGCGCACTGGGCCAATTTCTGAGACATGTTGCAGCAGGAAGAATTGCACGAGGGTCTATCCTTATCGTTGAATCACTGGACCGCCTTTCAAGGCAAGAGATTTTGACAGCCCTTAATCTCTTCACGGAAATTATCCAGGGCGGTATGACGATTGTAACGGCAATCGATGGTCAAGAATATACTGAGGACAGTATCAATGCTAACCCAATGCAGCTAATGCTGAGCCTAGTATCGATGACGACTGCGCACGACGAAAGCTCGAAGAAGTCAAAGCGGCTGGGGAAGGCGTGGGAGGGAAAACGCGAAAGAGCCCTTAGCGGTGAAAGGAAACTCACGGGAAGGGCCCCTGAGTGGCTCTCACTTACGGAAGATAAGAAGCGCTTCGAGATCATTCCCGAACGCGCAAAAGTAATCGAGCAGATTTTCCAAATGAAGCTTGCCGGAGTAGGGAAGGCAGCTACGACGAGAACCTTGAACAAACAACAGGAATGGATTCCGGGACGAAAAGGGAATGAGAGGGGCTGGCGGCCCAGTTATATCCAGAAAATCCTCTTGAACCGTTCTGTTATAGGAGAATGTCAACCCCATAAACTTGCTGTTGTTGACGGCAAAAAGGTGCGCATACCCGTTGGAGACGCTATCTCAGGATATTACCCGCGCGTTGTCTCCGATGAACTCTTTTATGGCGTCCAAAAACAATTTGAAAAGAATAAGCGTCTGGTTGGAAACGGAGGGGGGAAGAATGGGAAATGCAACAATCTCTTGTCCTATATTGCCCGATGTGGCTATTGTGGTGCGCCGATGACGTTTGTAAATAAGGGCGAGGGGGGAAAATACCTTGTTTGTGATGATGCAAGGCGTGGCCGGGGGTGCAAGTATGGCTCTGTACATTATGAGGAAGTTGAGCATTTGGTGCTGGAATACTGTAAAGGGCTGACGGCACGCGACCTGTTTCCAAAGGGTAATAAGACCCCTGATGAAGTAGACTCGCTGAGAGGCAATCTTGTGGCAATAGAAGCGAGAATCTCTGAAGCTGAATTGCAAATAGAAAATCTCACTGATACCATTGCCTCAACAACTGACAAAAGGGTGCGGACAATTCTCAATTGGAAGCTCAGTGCGGTTCTTGACAGCAGGGAGACTCTCGAAGGCCAAAAGGCAGCTCTGCAAGAGAAAATAGACGCTCTCGCTCACTTGGTTGATAAAGTACAGATGACGGTTGATGATCTGAATGGGCTTTTGGACATGTTGGATAATGTCGAAGGTGAAGAGCGCAGCCTAATCAGAATGAAGCTGAGGAATGAGTTAAGGCGATTGATTGAACGAATCGACGTGTTCCCATTTGGAGCCCCCAACTGGTCAGAAAAAGCGATTGCGGAGTTCTTTGAGGAGAACGGGTTTGAGGATTGGCCTGATCTACGTCCCATAGTCGAAGAAGACCTGCGAGGAAGGATCGACAATAAGAAATGCAGAGAGTACAAGGTGATATTTAAAGGAGGTAGCCGACGCAAGCTGATGCCTTCCCGACAATCTCCGCTTGTAACGGATTTTGACGCGGAAAGTATGTCCTTGCAGTGCTTTTACGAAAGAGACGGAAAGACGGAGATGGCTTCATTTAGCTTAGAAGACATTGATGGGTTATTCTGAATACAACATTAGCACATTGTGCGATCTGGCCGCTGCGACTTCCAGCCCCCGTTTCGCGTGTTCCTGGCCCTTTACGTCTTCGAAATCCAGCTCGTCGGATGGTCCGGCGTTCCATATCGAATCCAGATCGGTTTTGACAACCGGCAGATCGGAACGGCCGTTCAAAAATTCAACGGCCTCGGAGAGGTGATTCACGGGGCGTACGGAGACCGTGTTCAATACAGCAGCCTCCTGAGCGTTTGCAGCAGGAAGAATCAAGTCGCTGTAGCCGCTGTCCCTCGCCTGGATCGCCATAGGAAGGCACCCGGCAACCGGCTTCACCCTGCCGTCGAGGGCAAGCTCTCCGCAGAAGATCATTTTGGCGGCTTTATCCGGGTTTACGCACCCGACCGCTGCAAGTATCCCGACCGCAATCGGCAGATCGAACCCGGCGCCCTCCTTCTTGAGCGCCGCCGGCGCAAGGTTTACGGTGATCCGCTCGAACGGAAAAGGATATCCGGAGTTCTGGATCGCCGCTTTGACCCTATCCTTGCTTTCCTTGACGATGTTGTCGGGCAGGCCCACGGTCGCAAATCCCGGAAAGCCGGAGGACAGGTCCACCTCGACTTCGACGAGGATGGCGTCGATACCGAGAAGCGAGCATGTGTAGGTCTTGGCGATCATAAACTCGTGCTCTTTTTTGCAGAGAAAGTCTCAAGAGTTTCGGGGAGGCATTATTGACTGGATTCAAAAGAATGGCAACTGAGAGTTTCGCATGAAGCCGTATCGTGGTTCGGACATAGAAGAGGCTCAGGATTAACGGGATTAGCAGGATCAACAGGATACAGCGCCGGTGAAAGGCGACGCAGATTTCACCTTAACGCAAAGAGCGCAAAAAGGAAAACCATCAACTTTATTCATTTTTCAAAGAGCTCAGGGACTTTGCACACCCCTCAGATTTGATTGCCTGATGTGGCCGTTCCTATAAATACAGGGCAAATACAGGAAATTCTCTATTGGGAAAACAATTTGGGAATTTAGGAATTTAGGGATTCAGGGATTTAGGTATTAAACTCTGAATTTCAGGAGTTAATCCGTCAATCGCTTAATTCCTTGTCTTCAGCAATAGTATAGCACGGATGGGCTTAGCCCTGCCAAACGGCAACGAGAAGCGGCAACCAGAAGCGGCAACCAGAAGCGGCAAAAAGCAAAAAAGGCAGTGAGTGGTGAAGTGTGGAGGGGAAGAACGCTTTCGCTTCGAAGTCATAGCTGCAAGCCAGCCTGGGGTTCGCGGAGCGTTGATTCGTCATCTGTTCCCGGCGCACTGCCCCGGCCGGGCTGTTTCCATCCCGAATCAATTGTAAGAGTGTGTCATCATTAATCTTTTTCTGTGCCATGGAAACATCCTGGAAACATCATGGGAATTTTTGGTTTACTGCCGTCATAGCCGGGTTGAGTCAAAATGAGCTGTCGACAATCCGCCGAGAAGCCAGGCGGGGAATTTGAAAGACTGCAGTTGAACGTGACAAACATTTTCCAATCGACGACGCGGGCCGCGAAACGCGCTCGAGAAACTTAGCCGGCAGGTCCGGGGAAGGAGGGCAAAAGCCGAAGAAAGCGGCTTGCCATCACACTTAGCTGAACCCTCGCTTCGTTCGGGTTCGCGGGTAACATCGAGGAAGCGCGTTAAACGCTTCAAGTTCGCGGCCGAACCCTCACTGCGTTACGGGTTCGCGGCTAACGTTCTGAGCCTGACTTAAATGCTTCAAGTTCGCGGCCGATTTTCTGTGAGGCCGCTTTTGTGAGGCCGCACCCTGCCG
>JBKQTS010000304.1:0-13858 GCA_052143075.1 Syntrophobacteraceae bacterium
CTCCTGGAATGCCGTTTGTGGTGAGGCAATTGTTGGAAGCAAGGAATGAACACTGCGGCTAACGTATTTGAACGAGGCTAATGGATATTCGGATAACCGAAGATGAGATCACAGCGCATCTTGTCGATGGCAGAAGCATTAAACAGCGAGATGTTTCCTTGGCCCGACCCCAGTTCCAACCTTAAGCGAGACTATCTGCTCTTGCGCCACTACGACTTAATTTGGACCGCCGCTGTCGTACCCATAATCGCCGCCCAGCCCATAGGTATTCGGAGTCCACTTATGCGCCCAGTTGTCCATGTCCTTGTCTGTTCCGTTCCTGGCTGAGGTGTACGCCCGGTCGTCGCCGAACTGATTGGCGTCATATTTATGGAGTGCTCCAAAATCGCGGTCAACGCGTACCGCGCCGCTGGAGTGGACATTCTGGTTGTGGCTGGAGACTCCGGGATTCGCACCCTGTGCCGTTTGCTGTGCATGGGCGATGTAAGCCGAACCAAGTACGAATGCAAGTGCGACCATGATAACACTAAATTTTCCTCTCATCTTCATTGCTGCCTCCTATGTGATTGTTCCTGGAAGTGATCGAATGCCAATTCACCGATCTTTTAACTGTGTATACAAACTTGGATGAAAGATGGTCACAGGCAAAGAACCGTTTCAAACCGGATTTTAGCGCCTGCCGCCCTTACATCAGGCCACCCATACGGCTCGACTGAGCAGGCTGGAGATATTCAATATGATCTTCAACCTGTGCGATCGTTGTTCAGTAGACTGCCATTGTCATTCACCAGTTTACCCTTTAAAATCCCAACAACCTGAAATGAACTAGCAAGGAGGCAAAGATCGTGAAGTTTTCGAGGCTGAGAGTAGCGATCCTGCTCTTGATCGGCATGAATATGCTCTGCTGCAGCGGTGTGCACCCCTCTGCGACGGTTTTCGGTCCGGAGCACACTGTTGACAGCCCGATGCCTTCTTTTGAGAACCGCCTCGAAACGGACCACTTTGTTCTCGAATGGACAAATAAGAGCCGGCATTCGCCTGACAATATCAAGGACCCGGAAATTATAAGGGACACCGCGGGATATCTTGAAGAGGCGTGGGCGAAATATACAGAGCTTTTCGGAAGGAAACCTTACACGGCCCCGGGTCATGAGAAGATGGAGGTGGTTTTTCGAGATATTGACTGCTACGGCGTTGCCGATCCTCCGGATGGTCCTATTCAGTTTAGTTCGGTTGCATGGGTAGACAAAGACACCACAGGAATTCGCAGGCCTACCTCAGCTCACGAGTTGTTCCATAAATTGCAATACGCATACGGTTACAAAACCAGGTGGCAGCCTAAAAGGCCATATAAGTGGTTTTCAGAGGGCACTGCGGCATGGTCCGAGGTTTACGTGTGGGGAAGGGTCAGCCGTGCCTGCAAGTTGGACGAACTTTTCAAGGATACCGATATGGACATTCACGAGGCCGACGATATGGCAATGCCCTTCTGGATATACTTTGTCCAGGGCAATCACGAGCATCCCAATAATCAGCTCATGCGGAAGTTTTTTGAAGCATGCGAACGGCTCCAGGATCAAAACCTTGCCCTGAACGAAGTGATAGAAGAAACATATGGACCGGTTGACCGCTTCTTCAAGGATTTCGCAAGGGACCGCAAAAGAGGATTCTGGGGCGGGCCCTGTGATACTCCTTACAAATCTATCTTAGGGCCAGACGGCAAGAACCTTATTGAAGGGGTCAAGGTCTTCCAGAGAAAATGGAGCATATTTTGATACATCGAGGGCCGGCGCCTCAGGGAAGCCGGTTTTTAAGGGAAGGATGTCCAGTTATGCAAGCAGGAGACAAGTGATGCGATACACCATACTCGGGAAAACAGGGCTCGAAATCTCGGAGGTTGGCTTCGGGTGTATTCCCATCATCCGCCTATCCGCCGCCGAGGCAGTTATGGTTCTCAGACGCGCTTATGACAGGGGGATAACCCTGTTCGACACGGCAAATATGTACCTCGACAGCGAGGAGAAAATAGGGCTGGCTTTTGACGGCATGCGAAGCCGCCTGGTTCTCGCCACAAAAACGTCGAAGCGCGACCTCGCGGGCGCCGGGGCGGATATCGATCTCAGCCTGCGGCGCATGCGAACCGATTACATCGACCTTTTTCAGATTCATCAACTGTCGCTGGAACCCGATTACCAGGTGGTAACCGGGCCGGCCGGGGCGCTGGAGGCAATCTTCCGGGCAAAGCAGGCAGGCAAGATCCGGCACATCGGCGTGACTTCCCACAGCATCGAGATGGCCATGAAGCTTGTCAAAACCGGGCTTTTCAGCACCGTCCAATTCCCCTTCAACTTCATAGAGTCAAAACCTGCCGAAGAACTCCATCCGGCCGCCAGGCAGGAAGAAATGGGCATTCTCGCCATGAAACCGTTCGGCGGGGGTGTGCTGGACAACGGAGAGCTGTGCTTCAAGTTCCTTCGCCAGTTCCCTGACGTCATTCCGCTCCCGGGGTTTGATGCCCTTGATCAGGTCGACCAGATTGTAACCATTTACGAGACTGAAAACGCGGTCCTCCCCGAGGACCTGGCTGCCATGGAAGGGTACCGAACCGTGCTGGGGCAGCAGTTTTGCCGCCGGTGCGAGTACTGCCAGCCCTGCGAACAGGGAGTTATGATAACAGCGGCCATGAACTACCCGATAGTTGCCCGCAGGATGTCCGATTCCAAGGCAGCAGGGTTCGCGACAAGGTTTATGGAATCCGTCAGGAATTGTACCGAGTGCGGGGAGTGCGTGGAACGCTGCCCCTACGACCTGCCGATCCCTGAGACGCTCAAAAAGCACCTGGCCCTTTATGAGCAACACACCGGGGCTTGATGGATCGTGGGCGCAAAATTCTGCAGAATTGCGAAAGTTCAAAAGAGCGGGGGAACGTTTTTTCACTTTAAAGATCCACGGCACCCCGCCAAGAGTCGCTCGGCGCTGGCGGTGGTTGGCCGGCCGCCACCCGCAGCGCCACATAGATCTCCAGGCTCCGCCACCGGCAATGGCGGGAAGACTGAACCAGTTTATCAAAGTAGAGGGGGCATCCTATGGATCGACACGATAGAATCATCCTGGAAGTTTTCTCCGATTATATCTGACCATGGTGCTATTTCATCGCCGGGCGCGTTGAAAGGCTAAAAAAAGAGTACGACATCGGAGTCAAGTGGATTGCCTTTCCCCTGCATCCGGAGACGCCTGAAGAGGGCCGTTCCCTGGAAGAACTTTTCGCCGGACGGGGAATCGACCTCACCGCGGCCATGGAGAGGTTGAAAAGAGTAGCTTACGAGTGCAATCTGCCATGGGGCGCACGCTCCAGGACTTACAACAGCCGCCGGGCACAGGAATTAGGGAAATGGGCTGAATCGGTGGACAAAGGAGATGAGTACCACACGGCCGTTTTTAAGGCTTACTTCGCTGACGGGCTGAACATCGGCAAGGTTTCAGTCCTGGTGCAACTGGCCGGGGCGCTTGGCCTCGACAGCCGGAGGGCAGAGGAGATCCTGAGTCGAGGGACCTTCAAGGATGAAGTGGACCGGGACTGGGAATATTCGAGGGCGTCCGGCGTTACAGCGGTCCCGACGTTTCAGGCCGGAGGACAAGTTGCGGTCGGCGCGCAGCCTTACCATGTGCTGGCCGAGTTTGTCAGAGCCGCAGGAGCGAAGGTGCAGAAACTCTGCTGATCGTGTTCCTCTCGAGGAAACCGACCCCACGCACCGCCATGGAAGGCGGCGTTACCGAAGGAATGGAAATCAGTTCCCCCGAAATGACCGTGCACCGAAAGTTCGGAACATAATTAAAGCCCGGGAAGGGGCCAACGCTTAGGTCGATTTCCATATTAATTCCACACCGCCTCCATACTTTCTCCATAATTGGTGTCTAAAGTCTACGCATTTGTCCTGACTGATTTCGGAAGAGCCGATAAGCATGACCCCTGATTGGCATATCTTATGCTTGACTCTGCTTGTTACAATAGGTTTTTCGGGTAGAAATCCGGCCCCGGAATGCGCGTCGGGATCAACCGGTGATTAATTTGAGGCCTTATCCCGGGTATACTGTGTTGCATGACCGGGTAGCGTCAACTATTTTACCTTCGGATTCGTCTTTGTAAGTCAAGAGTGTGCAAGAACCTATGAAATGGACTACCATGCCCCGGGCGGCAGCTAACCGGTTCGGGCAGAGGATTCCGAAGCTGACCGCCGACTATGTCTTTGTAAATAAAGGATAGACCACAGTGATAAAAAGATTGATCGTCGCTGCCATTATTTTTGGAGTTGCGTCATCGGCTGGTTTCCTGCCGTCGAAGAAATCGATCGGCATCTCGTCCGCCTTTGCTGCTGCTAAGGGCGTTATCTACTAAAACGACAGGGTGGTCCTTCATGGAAACGTCCATCCCAAGGCCAGGCCTGAGTTCGATGTGGGGCCGACCGACCCTTCACTGCCGATGAATCGAACGATCCTTCTTTTGAAGATCGCCACTGAAAAGCAGGCGAAACTGGATCGGCTCGTTGCCGAACAGCAGGACCCCTCCTCCCCGAACTTTCACCACTGGCTCACTCCGGAGGAATTCGGCAAAAGGTTCGGACGAAGTCCGGAAGAGATCGCCACCGTAAAGGGCTGGCTTATCTCCCATGGGTTTACCATCGATGAGACTGCAAAAAGCGGCACCTGGATAAACTTCTCAGGTGCGGCGGCCGACGTCAATAGAGCCTTTCACACAGAAATGCACGATTACCAGGTTAACGGCCAGCTTCGCCATGCCAACTCCACCGACCCCTCGATCCCGCGTGCGCTCGCCGGTCTGGTGGCCGGCCCGGTTTCTCTGCACAATTTCCCTCGCAAGGCGATGCACACCCCGCGCCGGCACATTCCTGACGCAGAAAAACCGCAGGCAAAGCGGCAGCCCGGCTACACCGAGCCGGACAACGGCGGCTACGATCTCGCTCCGGGCGACTTCGCGGTCATTTACGATGTCAACGCTGTCTACAACATGGGGTATAATGGCGCAGGCGTGACTATCGCCGTCGTGGAACGGACCATCCCGGCTCAGGGCGACTCCCAGGAGGCCGCCATCAAGGCCGCTATCACCAAGTGGAACACTTTCCGCTCCACCTTTGGACTCCCTGACAATCCCCCCGTCATCACAGTGAACGGACCCAGCCCCGGCGACACGGGGGTTGATGATGACGCAGAGGCCGACCTTGACGTCGAATGGGCCGGCGCAGTGGCGCCGGGAGCTACCATCAATTGTGTCACCTCTAAGACAACCTATTCCGCTGACGGCGTGGATCTGTCTGCCCAGTATATCGTCGACAACAACCTGGCCCCCATTATGAGCGATTGTTTCGGCACATGCGAGTCGCAGAATACTACGCCGCCGATGGATAACGCTTTCTATAACAGCTTGTGGGAGCAGGCGGCCTCTCAGGGGATAACGGTCTTTGTCGTTACCGGAGACTCCGGCGCCTACGCTTGCACCGACGATAACGGTAATCCTATATCGCCTAAAGCAGTAAACGGTCTTGCCTCGACTCCCTACAATATCGCCGTGGGCGGCACGGCATTAAGCAGTGCTCCGCAGTACTGGAATAACGATCCTTCTACGGAGAATATCCCGGACGGAGTTTCGGCCCTGGGCTACATGCCCGAGGTGGCCTGGAACGAGTGGAACGCGGCGCCATACTACGACTGGACCGAATGGGCGTCCGGAGGGGGGCCATCCTCTCTTTACCCCAAACCGGCGTGGCAGGTGTGCCCGGGCGTCCCAAGCGACGGCGCCCGCGACATGCCCGACGTCTCTCTTAATTCAGACGTCTACGTCGGCTACAGGGTTTACACCTGCTACAATTATAGTGGTCCCTGCACCGCTACAGACGGTAATCCCGCTAATGCATTTTTCGTTTTCGGCGGGACTTCGGCCGCATCGCCTTCTTTTGCAGGCATCATGGCGTTGATCGTGCAAAGTGAAGGAGGTGAGCGGCAGGGTAACATCAACACCACTCTCTACCAGCTCGCCAATGCTCAATACAGCGGGGTGAGCGGCGCAAGCCCCGTTTTCCACGACATCACCTCGGGCACTAACGGCTTCGTCGGGGATGGCGTGGACCTCCCCGGCTATTCCTGCTCAACCACACCCGGCTACAATCTTGTAACGGGCCTGGGTTCGGTAGATGCGTTCAACCTCCTCCAGGCGTTTCCGGCAGGAGGCTCGCTTACGGTCACGATCAATCCAGCGGGGGCGGTTAGCGCAGGCGCGCAGTGGAATGTAGATGACGGGGCCTGGCAGTCCAGCGGCTCCACGGTGGGTGTGGCGTTCGGTTCTCATACGGTTAGTTTCAAGGCCGTTACAGGCTGGAACACCCCTGAAAGCCAGACAGTAAATATCGCAAGTGGGCTGAACACATCGGCCGGCGGCCTCTACGTGCAACAGACAGGCTCACTCACGGTCTCGATAGTACCTGCAGCAGCGGCTGGCGACAGCGCGACGTGGAACGTGGACGGCCAGGGACCGAATGCTAGCGGGACTACCGTATCCGGCCTTGGCGTGGGTACGCACACGGTAAGTTTCAATGGTATTGCGGGCTGGAACACCCCCGGCAGTCAAACGGTCAGCATCTCCTACAACAAGACAACATCGGCGAGCGGAACGTATGTTCTTTTACCTCCCACGGTCTCATTTTCGATTGATAACGGCGCACAGAGCGCTCCGACCCGGACAGTTACGCTTGACATTACGGCAACCGGAATTGCCGCCGACTATATTGCCAGTGAGTCTCCCACGTTCGCCGGAGCGACGTGGAAACCTTACTCCACGGCCCCTTCCTTTACACTTAGCGCCGCAAACGGAACAAAGACCGTATACCTCAAGGTGAAAAACGCCGCAGGCCTCTCGGCAAGAGCGAGCGCTTCAATTATCCTGGCCCAGTTGCCGGTGGTTACCTCTTTCAGGATAGACGCAGGGGCTGCAAGCACGATCAATTCCACTGTTACGCTTAACAATAAGGCGACGGAGTCTCCCACATACTATATGGTAAGCGAGTCTCCCACTTTCGCCGACAACCCGCCATGGCGGTCATATTCTACTGCGCCCAAATTCGCATTGACTAACGGGAGCGGGACCAACACAGTTTATTTTCAAGTCGAAAACACCTACGGGGTATCAGCCGTTGAAAGCGCCACAATTCAACTGATCGTCCCGCCGGTCTTACAAACATTTCAGATCGATAATGTCGTTGACGGTTCCACTTCGAGTCGAACGGTTACGCTTAACAACACTACAACGGGAGGGACGCCCACCTACTATATGGCCAGCCAGTCTAAAACTTTCGCTGGAGCGGCATGGAAACCATATTCCACGGCCCCTTCCTTCACTCTGAGCGCTGCAGGGGGCCCGAAGACCGTCTATCTCAAGGTGAAAAATGCCGCCAAGGTCTCGAATTTGCTGACGGCCACTATCACCCTTGAATGAATCGGGACTGTGCATTCCTCCGGCATTCATCGAAGAGGCTGTCGTTTGCCGCGAAGCCCTGTCAAAGAGCATTCGTCCTAGCTAGTGTCCATCCGGAAACCCCGGATGAGACACTAGCAGTTTACGATTCGGAAAGGAGGCATTTTTCGTCCTGGCAAGGAAATCGAGGGGTTGCGCGGAGGCGTACATGGGTACGCCGCACAAGCAAGCCCGAAGATTGACGCCGCCAGGGGGGAAAAGGACCCTTTCCGGACGGAAACTAGCTGATTTCGGACGCATCGATAAGCATTGCCGTCGATTGGCATACCTTATGCTCAGGCAGTGTTTGTTCCAATAGCTGTCCCGGGTAGAAATCCGGCCCCGAAATACGCATCGGGATCAGCCGGCGATCAATTCGGGCATTATTCAGGGTATACTTTGTTGCATGATGGGGTGGCGTAAACTATATTTTACCTTCATATCCTTTTTTGTACTTGGTGAGTGTGTAAGAACGTATGAAATGGAGTGCCAAGTCTCAGGCGGAAGTTAAGCGGATCGGGCGGATGCTTCCAATGAATTACGAGATGAAGATTGGGCATTTCGAAAACAGGACTAGTGGAACTGTGATTTCACAGCAACGCATCAGGTACGCCCTGACGTTCATCGCGACTGTCCTTTTCGTTCTTGCTATTTTCAGCGCGCATGCAAAGGCTTCCGAAGTCGATCAGCTCAATGCCGCGATTCAGGGTGCGGGCGCGAATTGGGTGGCAGGCGAAACCAGGGTCTCGCTGCTTCCACCCGAACAGAGAAGAATGCTTAACGGTACGCTTAAGCGCGAAGCCTCGGCCGTCCGTCGATCGGTTCCGCGTGTGCAGGCCGCACCCAAAGCCGCCGCTGCACTGCCGACATCCATGGACTGGCGGGATTATAACGGGCAAAGCTATGTAACTTCCGTAAAAGATCAGGGCAACTGTGGATCGTGCTGGGCTTTTGCGACGACTGCGGAGCTCGAATCCCAGATGCTGATGACCGAGGACCTCAATCTTGACCTGTCAGAAGAGACCTTGCTGGCATGCGCTGCGCAAGACAACAACACTTGCAGTGATGGAGGATATCCCGATGTAGCATCGGATTACATCGTCAATTACGGCCTGCCTGCCTCTGCCTGTCTGACTTACCAGGATTACGATCCCCCTCCGCCATGCAGCAATGAGTGCACCTCCGGCAACAGCATAGCGTATCAAATCTCGGAGTGGGACTATGTGCTGTCAGACTATGAAGCGCCCACGGTAATCGAACTGAAAAATGCCTTGTACGCCTATGGTCCGATTGTATCCGACATGAACGTTTATGAGGATTTTTACAAGTATGTCAAAGGAGTTTACACACATGTCTCCGGCGGCTTCGATGGCTTGCACGAGATCCTGATAGTCGGCTATGACGACACTCAGAATTGTTTTATAGCGAAAAATAGCTGGGGAACGGACTGGGGCGAAGAAGGATTCTTCCAGATCGCCTATTCCGAAGTTACCCGGTACTCCAGCAACCCCCAAGCTGACGATTATGATCTCGGCTGCTATGCAATAGCTTATCACAGGTACGGATCGGTCACGGTGAATATTTCCCCGCCTGCCGCCGCTGCCGCCGGCGCGCAATGGAATGTGGATAACGGCGCGTGGATGAGCAGCGGGAATGTTGTATCGGACCTGCAGGTAGGCGCTCATGTAATCGGATTCAACACCATCCCGGACTACATTGCTCCCGCCCGGCAACCGGTTACCGTAAGCTTCGACCAAACCAGCACGGTTACCGGAACATACGCCATAGGCCTCACGGTAACAATCCTCCCGGCAGCGGCAGTTTCCGCCGGTGCGCAATGGCAAGTAGACGGAGGGGGTTGGAACAACTGTGGAGTTACCATTCCAAACGTTAATCCGGGTCAACATACAGTTACGTTCAAGCCTATTACAGGATGGACTACACCTGCCAGCCAGACGGTTACCGCCGCAGGTCAGACTTTAACCGCTACAGGCACATATACTGCCATTCCCAGCCTTGCCGCCTTCACGGCCAACCCGACACTGGGGCAAGCTCCGCTTACAGTAAACTTTACCGATAACTCCTCCGGCGCCGTCACGAGCTGGCTCTGGAACTTCGGGGACAACACGGCCGGCTCGAATGAAAATCCCGTGCATACCTACACGGGAGCCGGTGTTTACTCCGTCACCCTGACTGTAAACGGCCCGGGAGGGTCCAACACAGCGACACAGTCCAGCTACATCACGGCTTATACGCCTGTGGCGGCTGCCTTTAGCGCCATACCCTCAACAGGACTGCTTCCTCTCGATGGGTCCGGAATCACGGTTAATTTTACTGATAAGTCTACCGGAACGGTTACGGGTTGGCTTTGGAACTTCGGGGACGGCACGACCAGCTCGAATGAAAATCCCAGCCATACTTACACGGGAGCCGGTGTTTACTCCGTCACCCTGACTGTAAACGGCCCGGGAGGGTTGAGTAGTGCAAAAACGCTCTCCAACTGTATCACCGTTTATGCGCCGGCCATTGCCGGCTTTACGGCCTCACCCACGACCGGCCTTGCGTCCCTTGCCGTAAATTTCAGCGATAACTCTTCCGGGAGCATCAGCCAATGGTCCTGGAATTTTGGAGACAGCACGGCCAGCACAGAGCAGAACCCTGTCCACACCTATGCAAGGGCTGGTACTTACAGCGTCAGGTTAACCGTTTCGGGACATGGCGGAACCAGCACCAAGACACAATCGGCCTATATTTATGTCTACCTGGTTCCCGATGCCGGCTTTAAAGCGGCGCCCGCGAGCGGTTTGTCTCCCATGACGGCTAATTTTAGTGATGAGTCCACAGGGACGGTTACGGGTTGGCTTTGGGACTTCGGAGACCAGCAAACGAGCAGCGACCCGAATCCGGTCCATTCCTACAATACGGCGGGGACCTATACGGTGACGCTTACCGCCTCCGGGCCGGGGGGGTCGAGTACGAAAACTCAGTCCAACTATATTAACGTATATGCGCCGGCCAGTGCTGACTTTACGGCCTCACTCACGAGCGGCCTTGCTCCCCTTGCCGTAAATTTCACCGATAACTCCTCCGGGAGCATCAGCAGATGGCTCTGGAATTTTGGAGACGGCTCGAGCAGCAGTTTGCAGAACCCTGTCCACACCTATGCAAGGGCGGGTACTTACAGCGTCAGGTTAACCGTTTCGGGACATGGTGGAACGAGCACCAAGACACAATCGGCCTATATTTATGTCTACCTGGCTCCCGGCGCCGGCTTCAAAGCGGCGTCCGCGAGCGGTTGGGTTCCCCTGACGGTGCATTTCACAAATACATCTTCAGGCACCGTTACGGGTTGGCTTTGGGACTTCGGAGACCAGCAGACGAGCACCGACCCGAATCCGGTCCATATTTACAATACGGCGGGGACCTATACGGTGAAGCTTACCGCGACCGGGCCGGGCGGGTCGAGCACGAAAACGCAGTCCAACTATATTACCGTGCGTACGCATCCGCCGGTGACGACTTTATCGCCACACCGATAAGCGGCCTCGCTCATATCCGAACATTCAAAAAGCTGACCCGACGCAAATTAATAGGCTTTTTACGTACCGTGGCAACAAAAGTAATTGACTTGAGGTCAATTAGGTGTATATACATGCTTTGGATTTCGACCGCCTTGATGCCGATATTCCGGTTTTGCGGGATATCTCGAATAAGAAAAAACAGAAAAGGGTGGAAAAGATGGGAATTGCACAAGAGACAACATCTCAAATGGGCCGGGAGAACAGAATTTATTCCGCGACGGCGATCAAGAAAATCTGTCTCGATGCCGGGGCCGACGATGCGGGTCTGGTGGATCCGGACAGGGAGTCGCTGCAAAAGGAGCGAGAGGGGATCTTGCACGTCTATCCCCTTACGCGCAGTATCATTGCCATCATCGTGGCAAATAACCGCGAGAGCATTCAGAGTCCGGCCCGTTACGTGGCCAATGAAGAATTTCACCATACGGGCGACAGGACTTCCAGCATTGCTCGAGAGGTCCTTCGCCGCCTGAACCAACTCGGCATTCGGGGAGTCGTCGTCAACAAAGGATGGCCAATGGCCATGGATCGTTATCCGGGGAAGATATGGGATGTAAGCCACAAGATCATGGCAGTGGAGGCCGGTCTCGGACACATGGGGATGAACCGGCTTGTTCTCCATCCGAAGTACGGCAGTTGCATTCAGTTGGAAAGCATCCTGGTCAATGGGGTGGTTGATGGATACGATCGTCCCCTCGAGCAGAACCCATGCTTCGAATGTAACCTGTGTGCCGCCGTCTGTCCCACCGGGGCCATCACCAAAGACCAGCCCTTCGATTTTATGGCCTGCATCACTCACACCTACAGAGATAACTATACCGGGTTTCAGAACATGGTGGAAGCGATGGTAACCTCTCACGACATGGCGGAATACCGTTCTCATTTCGATGATCGCGAGACGGCCTTCATGTGGCAGTCTCTGATGTTTCGGATGAGTTACCGGTGCAGCTACTGTATGGCCGTTTGCCCTGCAGGAGAAGAGGTAAAGCCTGTTTACCTTGAAAACAAGAAGGAACATGTTGAAAGGGTGCTGAAGCCCCTCAGGGACCGTAAGGAGCGGGTATATGTTACGGCAGGGTCCAAGGCGGAAGCAAGGACCAAGCTAAATCCCAATAAAGAAGTCAGGATAGTGCGGGGAATGACGCGATCTCTGCCCTAGGGATTGCCGAAGCACGCAATCCCATGTCATGAGCCTCCGCCGTTATACTGCCGACGGCATGGGATCAGGCCCGGGTCGGACCCCATGCCGTCTCGCACGTTCAACACGCCAAATCGAATATCCCTGATTTATTAACCGTTTGCTGTATATAGCGCAATGATTATCGTTTTTCTATAGGCTGCGAGGAACCAGCCGGCAGTGGGACGGCCGTCCTGATTCAGATCGCTGATGCTGCAGCCGCCAGACTCGCTTCAACGAAAGGAAGGAAAACATGACGATCAGAAAGATCGAGATCGAACGGATCAGCGTGACATCTTCCAAGCCGTTCGAGGCGGTCGTGGCGGCGCTCGAAGCAGCCGTCGGGCATCCGGATATGGTCGAGTTCGCGAAGGCAACCATGGACTCACAGACCTTCGATGAACTGGAAAGTGCGGTTCGCAGAGGTCTGGGCAGGACGGAGCTGATGATGTTTATGAAATTCGATCTCGGCGCGATTCTGCGTAAGGAGACCGGGTTCGAGACGCCGAAAATCGTGCGCTTTGTGATCGGCAATCCACTCATCATGAAAGAAATGGCAAAGCATGTTCCCGACGCCGGATCTTACGCTCCGGTCACAATTCTGGTGGATGAGCGGCCGGACGGCGTGCATTTGGCCTATGACAAGATGGCCAGTCTTCTGGCCCCCTACGGAAACCCGGAGGCTCTCGCTGTCGCACGGGATCTGGATTCGAAAATCGAGAACCTTCTTCGAGAGTCTGCGGTTTGACGACATTATTGTCAACTGAGGTTTTGAGCGCGTAAGCCGAGCACTCGAACAATCCGTCGGGCTATTTGACAACGTTTTTCATGATGAACAGGAGGCTCAAATCTTCAAGCTTGACACAAGACCCTCTGATTATTTCTTTGAATAATATAGTGGGCGACTGAACCAAGGGGGGCAAATCCATCAGCCATGGTCCGTTTACCTCCATTCAGGCCCATACAGGAAGGAATCAATGACCACCAGACCAGAAACAGCGATTGTGACAGGAGCATGCGATGAAATCGGATCGATCCTGCATAACGCCGAGGAGGACCAGATGACAGCTCTCAGACCTGGAGTTCAAGCCCCTGACTTTTGCCTTGCAACCACCCCGGATCAAAAAGTATCTCTCTCCGACTTTCGCGGACAGCCGGTAGTTCTGGTCTTCTATCCGGCCGATTGGAGCCCCGTTTGCAGTGACCAGTTGGCTCTCTATAACGAGTTGAAGCCCGAATTTTCCGAGTTTGAAGCGCAAATCATAGGCATCTCGGTCGATGGCGTCTGGTGCCATCTCGCCTTCAGCAAAGACCGCAAATTGCATATGCCGCTCCTGGCGGATTTTGAGCCCAAAGGCGCAGTGGCACGTCTGTACGGCGTCTACCGGGAAAAAGACGGCGAGTCGGAGCGGGCGTTGTTTGTCATCGACGCCGATGGCGTCATTCGTTGGAGTTACGTCTCGCCGGTGGGTATCAATCCAGGCGCGGACGGCATTTTGAAGGCTCTCGAATCCATGGCCAAAGGCTAAAAAACAGTCAGCGTCGGAAACTGGTTCGACGTCCAAGTCAGGAGGTATCATG
>JBKQTS010000305.1:0-13941 GCA_052143075.1 Syntrophobacteraceae bacterium
TCGGCGGCTCATGCAGCCTCGGTCCTAAGGAGTTGTGAATTAAAAGCAAAGGGCAGATAAAATAAAGGTTGCATCCGTCATCCATATCAGGATGGGTGAAGCGGAGCGAAACCCATCGCCATGGGCACATCTTGAACGCAAATCGGTATGAGAATACCCCTTAAGGAGCGTGGACATTAACAGCGCCACTGTGAATCATTTTATCCGTGGTAATTCGTGGCATCCGTGGTTTAAATCTTTAAAAACAAAAAAATACGGGATAGTAGCTGGAAAAGCCAGGTGTTTGATTATAGCCCGCAACCAGGATTTGCCCTGATAATGGTTCCCGTTCTTCGTGCTCTTCGTGGTGATAAAATCATGCTCTGGGCCTAACAGCCTCGCGGAACAGCAGACGGAACGAAGCCCGAATCTATAGCTTTTCCGGCTTGCAGAGGTTCTTCTCATCTGCGGCTGCCCGTCCGCAATTGCCGCAAACGTATTTGGGGTTGCGTACCAATTTTTTGTATTCGTCAAAATTTGATTCGACAAACCCGATATTCTGAAGATAACACAGGTGTTCCTCGTGATAGGGGTGGGGCATTTTCTTCTCAGCCATTTCATTTTTCCTTTGTCTAAAGATTGTCGAAAATTTGTCATAAATCCTTCCCGAAATGATTCATCTCTGTGCTGCAACACAACACTGCATTTGAAATTAAACATTGCGATGCGCACGAGCAATGGTTTTTAAAGATGGCTTGCCTTGAAAGACGGGCTGCGGGGTTTTTAGCGGATAAATCTGTTTTCCGAAAAGGCGCTGCAGAATTCAGGGGCGTTCTTCAAGGTCCTTTCCCCCTATTATGCTGTTCAGTTTTTTTATCAGGCTCGCCTGGGACTTCGAGCATTTTTCGCATGAACTCAGGTGGTCCAGGAACGCCGTGATGTTCCATCCTTCGTAAGTTTTCAATCCCAATTCAAGAGGGTCTTTCCCACAAAGGAGCTCCAGCATCTTCGACTCCTGTCAGTGTGTTTCAGATGGTCTATACCGCAAATATGTCAAATGCGGAATAAAAAAACAGTTGTCATAAAAGTCTCCTGTTCGTAACAAATTCTTGAACGAAGTTTCGGAAAATTCTGCCTGCTAACCATTTTATTGCACTTTGCACTTGACATTTGAATCGAATATGCATAGGAATCTGGTTTTGAGGGGGAGCTAATAAGTGAATCCACCAATAATTTAGACTGGATAACTAAAAAAGTGCTGCATGATAGGCTGAAAAAGATCATTCATGGCTCCGGTTTGCCGCTCGGGCGATTTGCCGAAAAAACCGGCGTTTCCAAAAACACGCTGATAAACTACCGTGATGGGGTGACATCGCCTGCAGCCCCATTTCTGGAGTTGGTGTGCAGGGAGTTCTCGGCCGATCCGGGCTGGCTGCTCCTGGGCGAGGAGAAGGCCGGGGCTTTCGCTGCTGCGCGCGAGTCGGCTGCTGAGGGAAGTGAAGACCTCGCTCTCATTCCGCTCCTGGAATCGCGTGTTACCGCAGGCCCGGAAGGGGAAATCCTCTACGGCGAAATTGCGGACCATTTTCCTTTCAAGAAATGGTGGGTCGAAAAGCTGGTGGGGAAAAGCCCCGAACGTCAGGGGAGTCTTTTTCTTATACGAGTCAGGGGAGATTCGATGTCGCCTACTATAAACCAGGGAGAGATGGTCCTGGTGGACACCAGCGAGGTCGAGCGCCTGGAGGTGCTCGCGGGGCGCATATACCTCGTGATCCTGCCCGAAGGAACAGCGGCCCTCAAAAGGTTGGTCCTGAGCGGGGACGAGGGCGGCCTGAAGCTGGCCTGTTTGTCCGACAATACCGCAGACTACCGCCCGTTCGAATTTACCCTGGATCCGGAAAAAAGCCTTAAGTCGTACGTGCTGGGGCGCGTGCGGTGGGCGGGGCAGGAGTTTGATTAAACCGGGGGGGGGAGACCAATGAGCTCTGCAAATTATACCGGCAAAGATGCGGCATACATTAAAGGCGAGCTGCTCAGGGCATATCTGGAGCCGCTCTTCATGATCATCGGCCAGCGGGAGCTAAGGATCGGTTACATAGATTGCTTTTCCGGACCCTGGCAGAAAGGCGCCCACGACCCCGGCGACACTTCAACCGCCGTTTCTTTGGGCATCATGGCAAAGTGCCATAACGATTTGTCGGAAAAATTCAGGAGAAACGTTCATTTTCGCGGATTATTCCTCGAAAGGAACAAAGAGTCTTTTGGCAGGCTTGAGAGTTTCCTGAAATCCGAATCCTGGGATGGTGTCGATGCCCAATGCCTCAAGGGTGATCTCTGTGATCTGCAAAACGAAATACTGTCGTGGTGCGGCAATCGGGATTTTTCTTTTTTCTTCATCGACGCGGCGGAATGGAGGCATATCGCGATTCCTACGCTTGAACCCCTTCTGTGCAGGCCCTCTTCCGAGTTTCTCATCAGTTTCAAGTTTGATTCCATTGTTGGCGCCCTTGCTCAAACGGGCTCTGAAGAGCATATGAAGGCAATTTTCGGCTTGGCGCCGGATACCTCGAATATCGGTCCGGAAGAAAGAGAAAGATTTTTGTTCGACTTGTACTGCCGGCAACTGAAGGCTTCCGCGCCGATAATCGGAGGCGCAATTCCGCGCTGTGCCCATATGAGGGTCGTGCATCCCACAAAAGATCGCACAGTCTACGACCTTGTCTATCTGACGTGGGACCCGCTGGGTTTGGTGACTTTTATGGAGACCTCCGAGCAACTGGAAATGGAACAGAAGAAGGTGAGGGCCCTTGCCAGGCAATCGAAAAAGGTCAAGCGCAGCCGGCAGCTCGAGATTTTTTCGGCTGAGAATTTCGTTGAAGATGAGCCGGCAGTTGATTCAACAAAAGTAAAAGAGTACTGGCTGGCAAAGCTCTCACGTGCTCCCAAAAGGTTCGGGGTCACCGAATTCGCCGATATGCTGGAAGAGTCCGGATGGTTCATGGAAGATTTTCAAAGGGCATTTCAAGAGCTGGAACGCGAAGGAAAGGTCAGGAACCTTGCCTCTACCGGAATGCGAACCGGAAATCCCGTTCGCTATTGGGCAAACGGCAATCGGGGCGAGCCGCTCGAGAAGCTGTAAGAGCGTGGGATGCCCAGTGCAGGTCTACGGATTATAACTCTCCCCCCTCGTATATTGAGGAGGTGGTAAACTAATTTTCGTTTCAAAGCTTTTTCTGCTCCTCGCGGAGCGATGCGGCCTCACAAAAAATCGGCCCGCGAACTGGGCACTCACAAAAGCGGCCTCACAAAGCGCCCTCACAAAAGATCGGGCGCGAACTTGCAGCATCAAAGGCGCTTCCACTATGTCCAGCGCGAACCCGAAACGCAGTGAGGGTTCCGGCCGCGAACTATACGTATAGGGCCTGGTTGCATAACGCTAACCGCGAACCCGAACATGGTGAGGGTTCGTGCCCAGGCTGGAAGTACTAGCCGGCGGCCACAATGTCACGCCCGGACCTGAACGAAGTGAGGGTCCAGGGTTTCACATGCTTACTCAGCGGTAACCGCGAACCCGAAACCTAGTGAGGGTTCACCAAGAGGAGTTACTTTTCACTATTCCTCGCGGAGCGATGGGGGGGCAGGGGGGATTTGGTGTTTCCCCCCTTTTCTAAAGGGGGGGAGGGGGGATTTTGTGGAGTTGCACTTGGACCGGGTGCCGGCCATCAAGAGCTTCTGCCACCAGGCGCCTCAAATATCTTGTCTCGGGTATGGCTGAAAGGGCCGGATGATCGAGCGCCTGGCCGCCAAGCTGGAGTAAGCGGAGGCCTGTAGGGTGGGCACAGCCTCATCGTGCCCACCAACGTGCAAAATCACCACGCTCCGCGAGACGGTGGATGCCATAAAAACCGTGCCACCCGCCTTCTGCACGCTACCGTCGATCAAAGAGCCAATTGGCGTATTGCCGGTGGCGGCTATGGCATTCACTGGCCTGATATCGATGAGGATTTGAGCTCTCAGGGGCTGCTCAGAGGAGCACCTGCTCCAAGATCGTCTCAATCTGGAGCGGCTTAATAGAAAAAGCATTCCATCAACGGCAGGGGCTGACGAGCGCATGAGGTGATCTTTATGCCCCATAGCCCCAGATGCAATGCAGGAAATGCAATGATTACTCTAAGGCTGCTACCAAATCGTCAGCGATCTCTACGATTTCTACCGGCAAATCCCTAAGATCTCCGAGCAGGACCCGGTGAAAGAGGAAATGCACAACGAGGCGCCCCGGCGGACTTTGCCTGAACGTGCGCCACGCTCTTCCAAACGCCCCTCGGCTCGCCGCTGTACGTCACACGACAACCTGCTGCTCTTCTGAGCTTAATCGATGACGGTGCACAAAAGCTAACCTCTTTGGGCCTTCCGTTGACAAGTCGACGAATTGATAGAGCAGCAGGATCGGGGCATATCGGTAGTATGAAAGTCAAGACATCTATCACCCTTTCGGACTGGGCGGTCCACTGGAGGAATGATGGAGATAAGAATCACGCCTTTAGCTCGAGTCGAAAAAGACTATCCGTGGAAAACAGGGTCCTGGAGCGCCTCCGCTGAAAGTAGCCTCAACCTGATCGGTGCTGTGGTCAGAGATCTGGGTCTCGGGAAATTATTAAGTGATACTATTCCTCCTATGGGCATTATGCCTACGCGAGCGCATCGCCTATCCAGCGGGAAAGCACTGGCGAGTGTGGCGCAGGCGGTAAAGAACTGGCTGAAAGGCATTGAAGTGGTTGAAGAAGACGCAACCATTATTACAAGGCAAGTACCTTTGTGCTTGTTTAATTCGCCGGATGTGCCCGGAGCCAAGACGACATATGGCGAAATCGTGACTCAAGAGGGCAATCTCGGTTGGAAAATCGAGGTTTTAGGCACTGGCTTTGGAGCTGACGTAACAGTTGTAGTTAAGAACAAAAGCGAGTTCGTATCAAGTTCCGGTGATCGGAAGCTAGTCTTCGCTCCTTTGAAAATGCGGGTGGTTAAGGTATCTCTGTACAAGCGCGGCGTGTTTCAGAAAACCTTCCTCAAGGCGGAATTGGACGAGACGGAAGTGCGCGATGCGAATGGATTACGCACCATTAGTCCTGATGAGTGGCAGGAGTTTACGTCAGGTGCGGACGTTTTTCATGAAACGAACATTGGAACTTAGTTAGCGCTAAATCAGGAGAGAGTATGTCCATACAGGATACATTGGATAAAGCAGCGCAGGAACTCAAAGACTCCGGGAAAACATTGGATGCTTTGTATCAGGCTCGCGTCGCAGGGCGGAAACCGATAGAGCGCTTCGCTGGTGTGCATCCGCTTTTAGCGGACAACGGTATCGACGCGGCAAAAACTTATACTCTTGTGGCTCAGGGCGATTCATGGTTTGATTACCCCGGGCATGACCTTATCAATTTCCTTCGTGATCGCCATGGCCACACAATTGAGAATATCGCCGTCGCCGGATCGACATTGAATGACATTGTATACGGACCGGTGCCGAAAAATTGGTTGGGTATCCCGCAGTCCGGCGATGTGTCGCGCATTACAGAGCTTTTACATGTGATTGAAAAAACCCATCAGGAAAACGGCCCCTTGCGGGGTGTACTGATTTCAGGCGGCGGCAACGACATCGCAGGACCTGAGTTTTTCTCTTTTCTGAATAACAAGGACGCCGATCTTCCCAACCCCAATGCGGAGGTGCTCGATGGCGTGGTGACGGAAACTTTCCTTAGTGCGTACAAACATCTGATAGAGGTTATTCTTGCCCGCGCCGGCGCGCTCCAGATAGATAATCTTCACATCTTAATTCACGGGTATGATTATCCATGGCCGGACGGTCGTGGATTTACCATGTTTAATCTCGTTGGTCCCTGGTTTGATGAGCCGTTCAATAAAAAGAATTTCCCTTACAATAACCAAGATGATCTGCTTCAAAGACGTGCGATAGTTCGCAGCTTTATAGAGAGCTTTAACTCAATGTTATCCACGCTCGCCTCTCAGTACCCTCAGAATGTTCACTACGCGGACTTGCGTGGCGCCCTCGACGATGACATCAGCCTTTGGGCTAATGAATTGCATCCCACGGCACAAGGATTCGGTATGCTGGCGGACAAACTGAACCTGGCTTTGCATCAAGCGATTGGATAAAAAGAATTAGGCCCCGGATAACTCGGTCAGGCTTTTTCTTCAGACGGCTTTCGATGTGGGGACCTTTCAGGAGGTCCTGGAGGAATGGGAAGCATTGTGCTCACCCCGGACTGGATCAGAAGTGTGAGATCCCCTCCTCGTCCAGGGGGATGATCTGCTCTGGTGCTGATTGTTTACTGTAACGGGCATGCTCCTTCCCGTCAGCTTTGCCGTTTCCACTCTTCCCTTTGAGCTTCTGCGCCTTTGCTTCGCTTTTGACAGTTTTCACAGGAACCTTATTGGCTCCAGCCGGCTCGACACTATTCTCATCACGGGCGCTATTGGCGCTTCCGACCAGTATCACCAACTCCCCTGCGTATTGTTTCATCAGCTCGGCCTGGACGTTCATTTCCCCGGATGTGGAAGCCGTTTGCTCCGCATTTGCAGCATTTTGCTGGACCACGTTATCCATTTCGGTTACTGCTACGTTCATCTGCTCTACACCCTGGGCCTGTTCCTGAGATGCGGCGGAAATTTCGCCGACAAGTTCACCGGACTTGCGGACGCTGGCCGCCACTTCCCGAAATTCCTTTTCTGTCTTCCCTACCAGTTCCGAACCTTCATTCACGTGCTTTACAGTATCTTCGATGAGCTTGGCAGTGTTCTTAGCTGCTTCGGCTGCTCGCATCGCCAGGTTTCTTACTTCATTGGCCACTACGGCGAAACCGGCTCCGGCTTCTCCCGCACGCGCCGCCTCCACGGCAGCATTGAGTGCAAGCAGATTGGTCTGGAAAGCGATTTCGTCGATTGTCTTTATGATTTTAGAGGTCTCTTCACTGGCCTTGGAAATCTCTTTCATAGAGGCGGTAAGCTGGTCCATTGTTTGGCTGGCGCATGAGACTGTCTCCCTGGTGGCCCCCATCAGGCAGTTGGCTTGATTTGCGTTTCCCGCGTTCTGTTTTGTCATCGAAGCCATTTCTTCGAGGGATGAGGATGTCTCCTCAATTGATGCGGCCTGCACCGAAGCTCCCTCCGCAAGCCCTCTGCTGGCCGATGATATCTGACCGGACATCGCGCTGACCTGGCCTGCGCCGTCCCAGAGGCCTTGGGCTACTCGTATGATCGGCCTTAGGATGCTTCTTGTGATTGCCATGGTAAGGAAAATGACCAGGAGTGCGGAAGCCAGCATGGCCCCAACGAATCTTTTAATGGCCCTCGTGTAGCCCGCTTTAGCCGACTGGTAAGATTCGCCGCTGAGCTTGACGAGTTCTCCATTCCATTTTTCCATCTCATTGTTGATGAAGTTGAACTGCTCGTCTACCGATCCCATATAGGAACTTGCTGCGGCGGTATCGACCGAAACCATGTCGATGGCGTCTGCAACTTTCTTACGGTAGTCGGTAAATGCTCCAAAAATCCTTTTGAAAGATTCCTTTTCGCTCCGGCCGGCTGCGGCCTTGGCCTTCGCCTGGATAGCGCTGTCGAGCTTGGACAACGACTGAAGCGTCTCTTGAGACAATTTTTCGACCATTGCCTTGGGGTAGTCCGAGACTGTCCAGGATATCAATTTAAAAGTGTTGCCCTGGATGGCGACAAGGTCCCTTTCGACGGACGAGAAATCCTGACATTGGTTGAGGTTGCCAAAAACTTCCTCAATCGAGGAGTTGAGTTGTCCAAACCCGAGGTATGAAAATGCCCCGACAACCAGAATTGCCGCCACAGTCATTATCGGGAAAAATGCGCTTTTCTGCTTGATGTTCATCTGACGCATGCCCAACTCCTCGAAAATACTCCTACTTGTAAATGCCGCAACCCACGAAGACGTTTTCTCCCGGGATGGACGTAACGTAAGAGGACTTGTCCTGGATTTTTTTTGTCTCAGGATTTGTCCATTTGTAATCCACCCAGCCGCCACCGGCTTTTGCCATTGTTGCCATCGCCTTCATGAAGGATTTTCCTTCGGCATCCTTGAGATCGGCCATGTTTTTGCCGACAAGCTTGGGGTTTGCAGGATGAGCGAGGCAAATAATATCGAAGTCGAACACAAAGGCATATAGCTCGCCCTTCATGAACTCTCCCTTGGGATCATTTATGTCCGCAATTGTCTTTTCTTTTCCATTGGCCTTGAAAGAATCCACCGCCTTTTTCACCATGGCCTCTGCTTCACCCGGCGTATTTCCGGCCAGAACATGGTGAGCGCTGACAGCGAATATTAGTCCCAGGGCAAGAACGAAACACACAAACGTCTTCATAAGCTCTACCTTTCTCTTCGGGTTCGGGAAATTACGATCGAGAGTACAGGACTCCCGCCCAGCCGCGTTTTTTACTCTAAGTGAAAGCATATCAAATTGAAGCCGATGCCCGGGCGAGGTTAGAAAAGAACAGTGGGGGGTGGAAATGTAAACGCCTCGAGCTTATAACCGGCGCCGACTTATTCAAAATGCCGTGTTCTTCTGATTCCTTGGTAAAACATATTCGGAAGGATCAACCAGCCACTTTAGGCTTTTTTTATCCCCGCACTCCCTCCCAGCGCCTGAATTTTTCCTGAAGTTTCCCTGCCGGATATCGATGCAGATTTAACTGAAAGACTAGGGAATAAGCGAAATCAAGTCCGAATCCCCTGTTCGCCTCCTGAGAGTTCCTGATGAACTCTCAATTTACGGTCTTACCTGGATTTCACCTGAGAGCGGAGATACTTTCCTGAGCGAATTTTCTGCCATTCCCGGTTCGTTAGGGTGGGGGTTGTAGAAATCATCAACATCCGGCCATCAAGCTGCTTCCACTACGAAGCACTTCAAGTATCTCGTCTCGGGCATGGCTAAAAGGCCCGGATGGTCGAGCGACTGGCCGCGGACCTGGAGCAAGCGGAGCTTTCTTCCGCTTGCCTGTCCGGCGGAGATCAAGGCTTCCCGGAAAAGCTCTTCGCTCATGTGGTAGGAGCAAGAGCAGGTAATAAGGATTCCGCCTGGTTTGAGGGCAAGAAGCGCCCGGCGGTTTATGTCGGTGTAGCCCTTCGTGGCTTCTGTGACGGCCGGCCTGGTCTTGGCGAATGCCGGCGGGTCAAGGATGATTACATCGAAAGATGCCCTTGCAACCCGCTTAAGGTAATCGAAAACATCCCCGGCAATAAAAGATGAGCGGTCGCCGAATCCATTCAGCTCCGCGTTCCGGCGGGCCTGTTCGACAGCGTCTACAGACTGATCGACTCCTATCGCTTCGGTTGCCCCTCCCGCAACTGCCGAAAAGCTCCATGCTCCGTTGTAGCAGAAAAGATCGAGGACCCTTTTGCCCTTCATCCAAGGTTTGGCCGCTTTTCTATTATCGCGCTGGTCGAGATACATGCCTGTTTTCTGACCGCCGACAACGTCAACCAGGTAACGGATGCCGTCAATTTGGATGGGGATATCGCCGGTCACGCTTCCGAAGGCTACCCCCTTTTCCTGCGAAAGGCCCTCGAGGGCCCGAGAGGGCGAGTCATTTCGAAACACCAGCGCCGCAGGCCTGAAAATATCGAGCAGCAGTTCCCTCATTAACTCCTCCATCCCGGCCATCCCAACAGTCCCGGCCTGGTAGACGAGAACCTCTCCGTAACGGTCGACCACAAGGCCGGGAAGGCCGTCCGATTCGCCAAAGACGACCCGGCAGCTTTCCGAGCCAGGGTAAAGGGATTGCCGAAGACTTGCCGCCTCAAGCAGTGTCTGGCGAAAGAATTTCTCATCGGGCTTTTTGCCCGGGGGGCAAACGAGGCGCACTGCGATAAGTGATGCGGGATTGATATAGCCGGCCCCGAGCGACAGGCCCTTTGCAGTGAGTACCTCAACCCAGCTTCCGGGCTCAAAATCATGGATCGAATCGGCTATCTCGTTGCTGAACACCCAACGATGCCCTCGGAGAATGCGCCGTTCGCGGCCTGAATGCAGGGTTAAAGTTTTCATGGCTGGTTTTTCTTAACCGTTCACCGCACTCTGTACGTAATTTCATGCACCACGAAGACTCCCGTTCGACCGCAATAAAAAAGCGCTCCGCGAAGAGCGCCTCGTGGCGGCGGGACCGCTTTTTTCAGCCTTTTGCCCCGGCCTTTACGGAGTCTAGCAGTATATAGTAATCCTCGTAAGTATCGGCCGAACTTTCGATTAATTCATAAAGGTCATCGAGGTCCATGTTTAGGACGGCGTCCTTGTCAGGCGACTCCTCTTTCAATTCGATCCAGATCCAGTCGAGAAGCATTTCCTCTGGATCGCTGTAACCTTCTTCGCGTTTATCCAGGCTGCCATCGCGAACTTTTTGTCCAACCTTCTTAAGTGCCGCCCTGACAAATTCTTTCATATCCATTCAACACCCTCCTCTATGCAAACAGCCTGTCCCCCGACAGAGCAAACGGTTGAAAACTTTTTAAAAAATGCATTTCAGCCTGGACAAAATAGCTCATTAGCGGCATGCGTTCAACCCTATTTATCCGTTATGAACAGGCTTGGTGTTGGCGCTCCAACTCTTTTCTTGTTCAATTTACAACATCTCAATATAATTCCTGCTTCAAATGCAAAACAGGTGCTTTCAACGATAACTCCTCATTTTTGCCACAGATCCAATTTTTGGATAGGGGGACCATTTTTTATGCCTGAAAAGCAGTACCTGATCGATGCAATGACTGTCAACGACTCTTGGCGGCTTTTTAAAATTCTCGCGGAGTTCGTCGATGGGTTCGAAGCATTGGGCGACCTTTACCCGGCTGTTACGATTTTCGGGTCGGCTCGGGTAAAGCCCGGCGATGAAACTTATGAAAAAACATACGAGATCGCCAAAAAACTTGCCGTGAACGGATACCATGTTATCACGGGCGGGGGGCCCGGGGTGATGGAGGCCGGGAACAAGGGCGCAAAAGAAGGGGGCGCTAAATCTGTTGGGCTCAATATCGAACTCCCGCTCGAGCAGTGCCCGAACCCTTATGCCACCCTCAAGCTCGATTTCCAGTACTTTTTCGTCCGTAAGGTGATGTTTGTCAAATACGCCCAGGCCTATATCGGGATGCCGGGCGGGTTCGGGACAATGGATGAAATCTTCGAGGCGCTTACTCTCATTCAAACCAGGCGCATAAAGCCTTTTCCAGTGATCCTGTTTGGAACTCAATACTGGACGGGCCTTATGGAATGGATTCGCGGCACCCTTCTTAGCGGCAAATATATTTCGCCGGAAGATCTCGATTTTGTTACGCTTCTGGATGATCCAGACGAAGTGGTTCACACGATCAAGAAATATGTAATCATCTGATTGAGGAGGGCTGTTTTAAATGCCGATCTATGAATACCGGTGCAGAAAATGCAAACGAAAATTCGAGAAAATAACCTTTCGGGTGTCCGAAGACGTCTTGGCCGACTGCAGCCACTGCGGCAGCGTCGAGGTTGAGCGGATTCCATCTCGAATCAGGGTCCGGCTGTCCGAGGAGACCAGAATGGAGCGCATGGCCGATCCATCCCGCTTTTCCGGTCTTGATGAAAACGACCCGAAGAGCATGGCCAAATGGATGAAGTCCATGACCAGGGAGATGGGAGACGACATGGGGGAGGACTTTGACGTGGACGCTATGATGGATGAGGCAATGGCGGAAAAGGAAGCCGCAGAGGGTGGGGGCTCAGGCATCGGCGATTTGGGTCCGGGCGGCGATGACGACTGAAGATGACCGAAGCCCGGGTTTTTCTTACGGGCCGGTTTCCTCTTTCAGGTGGAGGACTCGTGCGCAGGACAGGGGTCTCAGGCTGGGCGATGCTGTTTCCTGTTATCTCAGGATTCCGCAAGGCGAGGCGGCCGACCTGATCGACTTCGGATCGGTTTATGTCCGGGGCCGAATAGAGCGCAGTCCTTCGATGATACTCTCAGGGGAAGAGGAGATTTCTGCTACCTTTCCTCCTTACGGAATCCGCAGGTTCTACGAAATCGATCCGGCCCGCGTAATCTTCCGTGACCGTTTTCTTTTCATATACGACAAGGAAGCCGGCATTCCAAGCCAACAGACTCCATACGACGCCTACAACAATGTTTTTGCGGCCTTGTTTCGCCATCTGGCAAAGGAGAAGACCACAGAGTGCTACGCAGCCCTTCACAACAGACTCGACAGGGAAACCAGCGGCCTTCTGCTCTTTGCGCTCGCAAAGGGGGTAAATGAGTCCCTGAGCAAAGTCTTCGCGGAAAGGCGCGTAAAGAAGGAATATCTCGCATGGGTCGAGGGCCTTCCGAAAGATGATTCGTGGACCTCTGATTCGGATATCGGGAAAATCGGCGGCAAATACAGGGCGGTTGGGAAAGGCGAAGGCAAAAAAGCCCAAACACTTTTCCGGGTATTGCGCCGGGGAGAGGACCGCACGCTTGTACTTGCCAGCCCCCTCACGGGCAGGACCCACCAGATAAGAATTCACCTGGCCCAAGCCGGTCATCCGGCAGCGGGCGACCGGGCCTACGGCGCAAAACCGGATAAGCGCCTGTATTTGCACGCCTGGCGTCTAACCCTGAAACACCCTGTCTCCGGAAAACTTCTCAGCCTTGAAGCTCCGGTACCGGCCGAGATGCAGTAGGGATTGAGGGATTGAGGGATTAAAGGATCTGATTCTTCAATTCGTTTTAACTCCCAGCTCCGCTCTCAGCCCCTGCTCCTCTCCGTCAAGAAGCGGGTAACGGCATAATTCTCCCAGGTAGTTTTGGACGATCATGCTCCCGCCGCCGATTTCCCGGATCATATTGGGCAGCAGCGGCATTTTGCCTCGCCCACCCGGCAGATCGACGACGAAATGGGGCATCGCCGGCCCTGAAATCCGGTTTCGAAGTTTACGAAGGATTCGCAGGCCGGTGTTGATCGGGGTCCTGAAGTGGGCCGTGCTCCTGGCGAGGTCCATCTGCATCAGGTAATAGGGGCGGACCCGAAAGGAGAGCAGCCCGTGAAACAGTTCGGCGAGGACCTCTTCGTCGTCGTTTACGCCGCGCAAAAGGACAGTCTGGCTGCCCAGGGGGATGCCGGCGTTGGCCAGTATCGCGCAAGCCCGCTTCGAGTCGGCTGTAAGTTCGGCGGGATGGTTGAAATGAATATTTACGAACAGCGGGTGAAACTCAGAAAGCATAGCCGCCAGTGCCGGGGTAATCCGCTGGGGAAGAACGCAGGGGACCCGGCTTCCGATCCTTATTATCTGCACGTGTCTCAGCTCCCGCAGCCTGCTCAGAATCTCCCGAAGACGCTCCGGGGGAAGCAGAAGAGGGTCGCCGCCCGACAGGAGCACGTCCTGGATGTGTTCATTCCTCGCGATGTAGTCCAGGGCAGGCGCAAGATCGGGCGCATTCTCATCCACCGGCGGTTGGCCCTCTACAGCCTCAGGTGCAGACCTGCCGGATGGTCCGCGCGAAGCCGCAGGCCTCGCGCAAGTCGGCCGCGGCGCCTCGCCGCTCCGCCATTTTCTCTTGCGTGTGCAGAACCTGCAGTGGACGGCGCACTGATCGCTCACCAGCCACAGGACGCGGTTTGGATACCTGTGAACCAAGTTGGGTACGGGCGACAGGCTCTCTTCTGAGAGAGGGTCCTCAAAACCGGAGGGGTCCGAGATCTCTTTTGTATCTGGGACTACCTGTTTCCATACGGCGTCCCCGGTGCTTTGGATAAGCCCTTCGAAATAGGAATTCAACCTGAAGGGGTACTCGCGGACAACAGCTTCCAGGGGAGCGAAGTCGAATTTCCATTTCTTGGCGAAGCCGTTTAGCGAAAGCATGAAATCTCCGAAAAAGGACTACGGAAAACCTAAATAACAGGGTAATCCTCCGGCTCTGCCGGCG
>JBKQTS010000306.1:0-9691 GCA_052143075.1 Syntrophobacteraceae bacterium
CTCCTGGAATGCCGTTTGTGGTGAGGCAATTGTTGGAAGCAAGGAATGAACACTGCGGCTAACGTATTTGAACGAGGCTAATGGATATTCGGATAACCGAAGATGAGATCACAGCGCATCTTGTCGACTGTCAGCCAGTCCCGCCACACCGCAGCTACGCATTGTCTAGCTCTCTGCACCTTGAGCGACAAGGGAGATAAGCTTCATTTTTACTTCGTTTTACCGAGCAGGTTGGGGGGAGAGAACACGGCCCAGACGTCAATCTATAGCTGTACTCTTCAGTGAGGAGCACCCACGGGACAACCTTGACGGTATTCAAACCTCTTGTGAGAAAGGCTTACAGCGCGCCAGTCGGCAATGTTGCCCAGCGCAATTTCGCCGACTCTCGGACAGAACTTCATGCCTTTGCATACGGAATATTGGCAAGCGGCGAATGCATGCTGACGAAGACAAAAATAGGTGGCCTATTTACTTATAAGCTCACGTTACTATTATCTATGATGCACTTAACCGAGGGCAGCATCGAATGGGTCGAGCCTGACAGGTCAGTCGGTATATAGGCCATGGCAACCGGGCGATCGAACCGGAAAGCGGAGTTCGTTTCGGTTTGACGCTGACATTGGAGCATTCAGATCTTTACGTTAGGAGCAACGAATGCACCTCATTACTGGATTCGTATTAGCAAATTTGTTCGGTAGAAAAAAAGAGCAGGGTCGCTCCCCATTGCTTTATCTGCGTCATCCGATCCGAACCCGGCATATCCTGCCCGGACGCGTCCGTTTTGAGACAGACGTCCTGATAAACGATGCAAAAGCTGAACAATTCCTGATGGAACAACTGCCTAAGGTCAAGGGCGTTTCAAAGGTTCAGATTAGTACGATCACGGGGAGTGTGTTGATCCAGTTTCAAGATAAGGAAATTCAACCGGAATTGCTGTATACCGTTCTCATCAGGCTGCTGGGACTGGAGAAGGAACTGGAAAGAGTTCCACAGCCAGTCGTTCTCAAAGAAATCCGGCTAATAGGAGATTCTCTCAATCGGGCGGTATTGGAGCGCACCGGCGGCATTATTGACTTATGGACGGCTATACCAATTGTGATGGGACTGGTTGGAATCCGCAAGATTATGGCTCAGCGCGCCCTGGCTTTCCCAGCCGGATTCACCATGCTGTGGTGGGCGTATCATTCACTGTTTCGTGAGAGGTAGAAAGCAGCATGATTGATCTGAAGCAAAGGATAGGGGATTACCTGCTTGGTCCGAAGGTCATTCATCGCGTTCCTGGACGTCTGCGCGTGAGCGTGCCCGCCATCAGGCGCATCCCTTCTCAGTTCAACGGCATTGCCAACCGACTCATAGATAAGGTTCGGTTACCCAATGGCGTCAAAACGGTCGATTTGAATTTTATCAGCGGAAACATCCTGATCCACTACCATGTCAACCAAACCGAGGAAGCGGGCGTAATGGGTTGGCTGAACGATCTATATGTCTTCCTGTTGAGCCTAGAAAAACGGCTCGCAAAGCTCCCGGAATCTGAAAAGAAAAAAGCGGCATCGCAGGTTTTTGGGTATTTGGAAAATGCGGATTCAGATTGCATAGATCTTGAGAAAAAGGAAGCGATCGTTGAAGCTATTTGCCAATAGAAAGTTGCCCTTATTGGGATGTGAGATCATGCACAGTTTACCTGGACGGATGCGCATCCGCTGCCCGGCGCTTCGGTATTTTGACGAGCAAAAGACGGAAATTCAGGAACGGCTTGAAAATAGCGAAGAGATCAAGTCGGCGCTAGTCAGCACGATTACCGAAAATGTGCTGGTCTGTTTTGACGAACAATCCGCTACAAGAGAATCTATCCTTGAGACGACGGAAAGCGTCATAGGTTCTTTCTCGATGATTGCCTATAAGGCCCAGAGGAAACAAAAACTGCAGACCACGGTTAACGAACGAAGGCTTCAAGAAGAGCCGATTTCCGAAATGCTCACCCGTGTGACCGTGACAACCCTTTCACTGATAATTTCCTTCCTATCCGGAAGTAAACCCCAATCAGGCATTTTCCTAAGACGGTTCGTTACATTGCCTGCTCTGACAAGTCTATCGCTTGCAATGCCTATCTTCAAAAGCGGGTTAAAGTCGTTGCGAACGAGTCATCGTCCCAATGCCGATACTCTAAGTTCCGCAGCCATCATGGCGAGTCTTTTGGCTGGTCGTGATATGTCTGCTTTAACCATTATCTGGCTTGCCGATATCGCCGAGTTGCTCACAGCCTACACCATGGAACGGACCCGCAAGGCAATCAGTGATATCCTGTCTGTCGGTGAAGAATTTGTCTGGCGGATAAACGATGATGGACTTGAGGAAAACGTAGCGCTCGAAGACCTCAGGCAGGGTGACCGCATTATGGTGCAAACCGGCGAAAAAATCAGTGTTGACGGGGTGGTGGAATCCGGCGAGGCAGCCGTCGATCAGGCTTCCATGACCGGTGAATTTCTCCCTGTCACAAAGAAAAACGCCGACAAGGTATTTGCCGGAACCGTCATGAAAAGCGGACGCCTGGTGATTCGCGCCGAAAAAGTCGGCGACCAAACAGCCGTGGCCCGAATCATACACATGGTGGAAGAGGCTACCTACCGCAAAGCCGATATTCAAGCCTATGCAGACCGTTTTTCAGCGAATTTCATCCCCCTTAATTTTGCGCTTGCCGGGATTGTGTTAGCCGTGACCAAAAGTGTCACCCGAGCCCTGAATATGCTGATCATCGACTACTCCTGCGGCGTCCGACTGTCAACGGCTACAGCCTTATCCGCTGCGATTGGCAATAGCGCCCGAAACGGCATTCTCATAAAGGGCGGTAATTTCATTGAAATGCTGGACAAGGCCGATACGCTAATTTTGGACAAAACCGGCACATTGACTGAAGGCAAAGCACAGGTCATCAGCATTGTGTCCCTCGACGGTCGAATGACTGAACAAAAAATCATTGAACTTGCCGCTGCCGCCGAAGAATCGTCCACTCACCCGATGGCCGTTGCCATCTTGGATAAGGCGAAGCGCTCCGGCTGGCGCGTTCCCAAACATGCAGATACGAAGGTGCATGTTGCCAGGGGAGTGGAAACCAAAGTTGGTGGGAAAACGATTCGGGTGGGTAATCTCAAGTTCGTGGAAGAGAACGGGATTGACGCCCAAAGCGCGCATGAGAGTATGACGCGACTTGTGCGTCGCGGGGAAAATGTCGTGTACGTTGCTCGCGATCAGGTCCTGGTCGGTATTCTTGGCATTCAGGATATGCTGCGCGAAAATATGAAGAAGGCGTTGAATCGCCTGCGGTATAGCGGAATAGATGACATAATCCTGCTCACCGGCGATGTGGAGCAGCATGCGGAAATCGTGGCCAGCCGGATGGCCATGGATCGTTACATGGCGGAAGTACTGCCCGACGACAAAGCAGAAACCGTGCTGAGGCTGCAATCAAAGGGCGTCACGGTGGTAATGGTTGGCGATGGTGTGAACGATGCGCCGGCTCTGGCCTATGCGGATGTCGGCATCGCCATGGGCGGCACCCGCACGGATGTGGCCATCGAGGCCTCCGACATTACTATCACCACTGACGACCCTTTGATGATACCCGCAACCATTCGCCTAGCGAAAAATGCGATGGGCATCGTGCGGCAGAACTTCGCGATTTCGATCAGCGTCAATACCGTGGGACTCCTGCTGAGTTCGTTGGGTGTGCTTCCGGTGTTTTGGGGAGCGGTTCTGCACAACGCGACCACCGTGGCGGTTGTGTTGAATTCCGGACGACTGCTGTTTTTTGATCTTGAAAAGGGAACATAATGGAAGAGATACCTGTTGTCACCGTTATCCATAAACTTCCGGGGCGCATCCGCCTGCATCTGTCGGTAGAGCCGAAAGATCACCAACGAATGATTGCATCTGTAAAGGATCATGAAGGCTTCGAATCGATGACCTACACTCCGGTGACAAGATCCGTGCTCATAAACTTCGATCCCAAGCGTGTGAAACGCGAAGAGATACTGATTCGTGTCGCGCTTTATATGTCGCTCGACCAGGAGAGTCATTGCGCACACATCTTTTCGCAACTGGCAAAACAGGAAATGTCGGACTCCGTATTTTACTCCGGCATTTCCCTGTTGATCGCCCTGCTCTTAAGACTAGTGCGCGGTCCAGGCACAAAGGTGAGCTGGACCGAATGGATTGCCGGCGGCAGTACGGCAATGGCCGTACTCGAACACGGTTGGTCGGAGGTCAAAAGGGAAGGCAATTTTGATCCGGAAGTGTTGTCCGTCGTCTATTTGTTGATAGCGATACTCAGAAAGAATTTTCTTCCCGCGGCGATGTTTACATGGGTCAGCACCTTCGGGCGACATCTTGTTAATATTTCCTCCAAGGGTGTGGAATTGCGACCGGTTAAAAAATCGGGGCAACATGATGAAGCGAGGTACGAAGTCGAAGTCTCCACAATTAAGAATGCAGACGATAAAATGATCATTTTCAGCGCGATCCCATCCATCCTGAAATATGCGTTTACCGGTGACAGCATGATGACAGGGAGAAATTTACTTCAAAAAATCCAGGAAGTTTCGGAGCTGCATGGTGAAGTGCTGGACGGGATAGAGTCATTTCAAGGTGGAATACAGTTGAAATTTAAGTAGCAAAGTGGGTTCTTCTTCCATATGCAGTCGCAAGGCAGAGCATAGGGTAACCCAAAATTAAATTAAAATGGAGAGGCCAACCACTATGATCACATCACAGCACATTACAGGATTTGTTGTTGGAGTTGGTGTCGCGGGATTAGGATTTTATTTGTACAAGAAGAACCAACACCAAGTCGATGAATTTTTACGGCGTCAGGGCATTCAACTTCCCGCTCTTTCAACCAAAGATTATGTAGCTATGAGTCTGCAGGAATTGGTTGCCGAAAAAGAAAAACTTGAAGATTTGATCGCGGAACGAGATCTGTCGGCGAAACAAGCAGCCTAAAGCCTTTTCCGGAACATTGACTGAAATGCTGCGGACGCTTATCTGCATCACACCTTGGCCAAACTCGTTTGGGCGGAATCCAAGGCGGTTCATATCGGGATATACCTGTCGATACCGGCAACCCAGGCTGGAATGTGCCGGAACCGGATTCCAGTCAGGAAGAAGAGCAGTTCGTCAGGCGGTCTGGCGGGATTTGCTTACACTGACGGTACAGACAAACAGGAGTTGAGCGGGCGCAAAGAAAGCTGCCGCATACACTATACTCATTTTCCTGACCTTGTGTTTCGCTCCGACCACATTAGTTTTGGTAAGCTAGTTTGTGCTACACCTTCCGAAAAAGCCTTTTGGTTTTTGCGTGGATTCGCCTGAGGAAAACCATAGATATATGATGGGTGGGGTTGGGGTTGAGGATAGGCGGCTAAAACTGGCGGCACGAGCTAAGAGGTAAAATAGGCGCTTTTAACTCTCGGAAGGCTCTTTCCTTTGATTTGGCACCTTACCTTCTTCATCACGATACTTTTGTGTCATCCGCTCCATTTTCGCCCATCTGAATAGGCTGATTGATACAAGGACGATGGCAATAGCTACGTAGATGTCAAACCAGATAACAACGATAGAGGCAAGCATTCCCAGAATTCCCAAAAGGGTTTTCTTGTTTCCTTTTTTAAGGAGATTTTCCATCATCGGTTCCCTTTCATGGGTCTCGACATAATCTAATCCTATGAAGTTTATTTTCCATGGGGGGTGATGTCTTTCATTGCAGTGGCGGGAAACCGTATCGGCATGGCTATGGCGGTGAATGCTTCGTCAGAGCCGGATAAAGAATACCAAGAAGCGTAAGGTATTCTCTTCGGGGAGGGGCTGAATTACGGATTCGAGCAGGTTTTTGAAATGTATTATCGAATTCAAAGATTGCAAATGCGTTCAAATCAGTCTTGACTCTCAATTTATCCAGAACCCCGGCTACAACAGGGACCGGGATTCGGTGGAGGTATACGGTTTGCGGGTCCGCTCGAGTTATTCGAAATGTCGCACGCTAATGTCGACACATCCCATAATTTCAACTGTGGATTCACCCCCTGATGCCTCCTTGGCGGTGTCCACCTTCGAATACCCCTTGGGCAAGCGAAAGAACTCAAACTAACTCTCCTCTGTGGCGTTATGGAGGGGGCCGGTTATCTGATTAATATATTAGTGTCATGGTTGTCATGCACCTCGGTCTGAACAGGGTTCTGTACGTTGGCAAGGCATGTTGGACTTCACCATATACGTAGCCTCCACACAGTCAACAAATTGCCCGTATCGCGATTGACGTAATTGGGATTTAGTCGTACCATACGGCAACATGTTATGCTAAATGAAACTAATGCCTGCTACGATATGACGGACCGGAGGGTGACGGCCTTCCGGCCCGGATGTCACCATAGCGGAAATGGAGGTGATAATTCCGGAAAACACGCCATAGTCGCAAGATTTGACTATGCATCCAGTGAATTTCGAAACCGGTCATCATAGTGCACCTTCTCGCCTCGCGAAATAAGCACCTTTTCAGTTGATCTCCATCGAACACACACCGAAGCCGGGCTTTTTGGGCAGGACCCGGTCCAAAATTGTTTTTCGGGCTTCACGGCGTGCGACCCGACGTATCAACGCGGTCCAAATTAGAAACCCACCTATCTGCGCCCACGACCCGGGCTGACGAATGGAGGAAACATGAACCAGAGACATTACCAGCATTGGCCCAAGCGGGTGCCTAAGTCCCTTGTATATCCGCGCAAGCCTCTTTACGATTATCTCGAGATTTCGGCCCGAAGATACCCCGACCACCCGGCGATCATTTACTACGGCCGGCGCATAACCTATTCCGAGCTGTGGAATGAGTGTCTGCGCCTGGCAGGGGCACTGCCCGGGATGGGGGTGACCAAGGGTGACCGGGTTGCCTTGTACCTGCAGAACTCGCCGCATTTCATCATCGGATTCATGGGAGGGATGCGCGCGGGGGCAGTTGTGGTACCCTTGAACCCTATGCTTGTATCCAAAGAGTTCAGCCATTTGCTTTCAGACAGCGGGGCAAAAGTCGTGGTCACGACCACCGACTTGTATCCGCGCATTGCAGATGCGTGCCGGGACAACGGTGTTTCCCAAATCATTGTCGGCTCCTATAAGGATTATCTGCCTGAAAAGAGCGATCTGCCTGTGCCCGAGTTCATGCTCCAGGCGCCGGTCCGGATCGAGGGGATGCGCGACTGGCCGACGACCCTTGCCAAAGCGCCCGGCCCCCCGGCGGAAACGGTGGAGATGGATGACTTGTGTCTTCTTACGTATACGGCAGGGTCTACAGGCGTTCCCAAAGGATGCATGCACACCCACGCAACTATCACCGCAAACGTTGTCAGTTCATTGACCTGGATCCAATCAAGCCCCGCGGCAGTCATTCTGTCGGCTCTGCCGTTCTTTCACGTTACCGGGATGATTCACAGTTTCCTGACCCCCATCGCCGCAGGGGCGACTTCAGTCCTGCTGACCCGCTGGGACCGCCAGACGGCCCTTGCCGCCATCGAGAAATACGAGGTCACTGGATGGACAAACATCACCACGATGCTCATCGACCTGCTTGCGACGCCTAACCTGGATGTACGCAGACTAAGCTCACTGTCGGCGGTGGGCGGGGGAGGCGCCCCGCTGCCTGCGGCGCTTAGCGAAAAGCTAAAGGATAATTTCGGATTGTCATACATGGAAGGCTACGGTCTGACCGAGACGATGGCCCAGACCCACATGAACCCCCCGGATAGAGTCAAGGCGGGCAGCATGGGCATCCCGGCTTTCGATGTCGACGCGCGGATCGTCGACCTCTCAACGCTCAAGGAACTGCCCGTTGGCGAGCAGGGTGAAATAGTGATCGATGCCCCCCAGGTGTTCAAAGGTTATTGGGGCAAACCGGAAGAGACCGAAAAGGCTTTCATGGAACTTGACGGCAAGAGGTTCTTCAGGACCGGAGATATAGGGTACATGGACGAAGAAGGCTACTTCGTGGTGTCGGACCGGCTAAAGAGAATGATAAACGCAGCCGGTTTCAAAGTATGGCCCACTGAGGTCGAATCCGTTTTGTACCGGCATCCCGCCGTGCTTGAAGCCTGCGTGATCAGCGTACCGGATGCGGAACGGGTGGAAAACGTGAAGGCCCTCGTGGTTCTGAAACCTGAAGCCGTCGGCAAGGTCTCGCCAGAGGAGATCATCAAGTGGTCAAAGGGGGAGATGTCCGCATATAAGTACCCCCGCATGGTGGAGATCGTCGAAACACTGCCCAAGTCCGGTGCGGGCAAGGTATTGTGGCGCCAACTGCAAGAAGAGGAACTGGCAAAGCATCAAAAAATAGCGGTTAAATAGAGGAGGAAGACTGATTAGTGCAGTTAAAGTCAACACGGTACCGGGGCCGATGGGGTCGGGGCAATGCCGTTGACTTAACGGCAATACTGTTCACTTAAGCCAAACAATGCGGGCGGGCATAAAGCCCGCCCCTTGTCGTTGTGCAGCACCGTTGGGGCGGGCTTTATGCCCGTCCAGAACCTCGGCTGAAACTTAACTGAACCGTATTGGACTTAACAATTACGAGTGCTCCCTGATCTTCGGACACCCGCAGGCGCCCACGGCGGGAAGACTCATCATCGAAGGCATCGAGGAAGTAGCCAATCCGGGGAGGCGTATTTATTTTGTAGGGAGGGTGTGCTGCCGGAGACACGGCGGCCGCTCTAGTACATTGTCAACTAAATTGCCATGGATGCAGACGAGATATTCGTCATTCCGGCGCGTCCTCACAAAAGATCGGACGTGAACTTGAAGCGTTTAACATCGGATGGAAGTGTCAACGCGAACCTGAACGCAGTGAGGGTTCAAGCCGGAATCTAGTGTTGTTTCGGCTTGTTAAGATCACTGGACCCCGGCCTTCGCCGGGGTGACGCTCCCTTACAACATGTAAAAACTTTGTTGACAATGTACTAGTATTGAAGTCGATTAGGCGGTGTAGGGATACTCAAAGCTCCCACAATTTTCAACTAAGACTTATGCGGCCAGGTGACTGTTGCAATAGCGACAGGTGGCGCATCGGGATTAGGTGAGGATTGTGTCCTGAGTTTTTTGAACAGTGGAAGTAAGGCGGCCATTTACGACATGGATAAAACCCGGGGTGAGAAACCGGCAATGGCGCATGGTTCCCGCTTGGCCGTCCCGGGCGGCCGCGAACTCCCATTTTCGTCCTGCGCACCGGTTTTCAGGAGGGCGCATTGAAACCGGACATATCCGACCTGCAGCGTCAAGTCCAGAAAAACTGCGATATATCGGACGCACGGCACGCCGGGGTGTACTCGCTCTGCGGCCTACTGCTCAGGATGCGGGACCTGTACAAATGGGAGCACCGGATGGTGCCCTGGCAGGAGCCCGAATCGGCTGATCTTCTGGGGTGGATAGAAGAGAGGGAGAAATACTGGGAGGAAATTATAGAGGGAGAAATCGCGCCGATTGTCCTGGGCGGAGAGCGGTTCGATCCTTACGACATGGCCGGACTAAACGTCTGCCTGCGCCCGCTGGGTCTGGTCTACGGGGCGGGCTACGGCATCGGCATGAAACCCACTTTTTTCCTGGCTGAATGCGCCGAATCGAGCTCGGTGGGCGGGCTGAGAATCGACGTGGTAAACCGGGA
>JBKQTS010000307.1:0-7494 GCA_052143075.1 Syntrophobacteraceae bacterium
CAGCGAGAAACGCTGTGCCGATCTCCACGCCCCGCGAGGTGCCGCGCTCTGCCTCACGCGCTTGCGCGTGTGGCAGAAATCCCGGGGGCGCGGGGGAAAGTCCCCCGCTCTTTTAGTTAGTTCAATCTTGAACGCAACTCCGTATGAGGCGTTTTTGGAGTCAATTGCGCGGAGGAAGGCGACGGGCTTTCTCTTACAGATGGCCTTTCGATTTACGGTTTGAGCCTTAAAATGGGGTAATTATGATAATCACGAAGATGTTGCGTTTGAGTCTGGTATCGTTTGTCCTGGGATTCGGCTTGTTTTGCTCAAGTGCTGATGCAGCAGAAGACTACGTGAAATTGATTGGAGCGGGAGCGAGCTTCCCGGCCCCACTCTACAGCAAATGGTTTAAGGACTACCACGGCCTTCACTCTAATGTTCAGGTCGACTATCAGTCGGTCGGCAGCGGAAGCGGTATCAAGAACTTCATTAATAAGACCGTTGACTTTGGCGCAAGCGATGCGGGCATGAAACCTGAGGAGATAGCCCAGGTGGACGTGGGTGTGCAGTTGCTGCCTATGACTGCGGGCACCATCGTTTTGAGCTACAACCTTGCGGGAGTCCCGGAACTGAAGCTCACGCGTGAAGCCTACACGGGGATATTTCTCGGCAAAGTCACCAAATGGAATGATCCATTGATCGCCAAGGCCAATCCGGACGCGAAGCTGCCGGACAGTGCGATAAATGTGGTCGTCCGGGCCGACAGCAGCGGCACCACGTATGTTTTCTCGCAGCATCTGGCCGCAATCAGCCCGGATTTCGCAAAAAGTCCCGGTGTGAACATGATGCCGAACTGGGCCGTAGGCACCCGGTCCAAGGGCAACGAGGGCATAACCGCGAGCCTGCGCACCACACCCGGATCGATCGGCTACGTTGAATATGGCTATGCCAAAGGACAGGGTCTGCCCATGGCCGCTCTGGAGAACAAAGCAGGCAAATTCGTCAAGGCCTCTACGCCCTCTGCCCAGGCGTCTCTCACAGCCGTGGAAATGCCCGCTGACCTGATGGCATGGTTGCCCGACCCCACCGGGGACGATTCCTATCCCATCGTGACCTATACCTGGCTGCTTTGTTACAAGCGCTATGACGATGCAAACAAACTGAAAGCGTTAAAAGGTGTGATCGAATACGGCCTGACGGAAGGCCAAAAGAGCAGCGAGCAACTCGGCTACGTCCCTCTCCCTGCGCCGGTCGTAGAGAAGGTTAAAGACGCGTTGAACAACATTCAGGGCAAGTAGCTCCGAGGGAAGTTTAATCATCATGCCTGCAGTCAGCGAGAGCAATGTTAGCACGGCGGCATCCGTAGCGCGGGCGCCGACGTTCATAGAGAAGTACGGCAACATCGTCTTCAGGTGGGCTTCTTACCTGTTCGCATGGCTGACTGTCTTCCTGGTGCTTTACATCGTGTACACCATCACGAAGCAGGCGTTGCCGGCAATGAGCAAGTACGGCTGGGGCTTCATCACGGGTACGACGTGGGACCCCAACACCAAGGTATATGGCGTGCTGCCTGAGATTTGGGGCACGATGTACAGCTCGCTGTTAGCCCTGTTTATTGGCACTCTGTTCGGTCTTGCGGTGGCCATATTCCTCAGTGAACACTACCTTGCCACGTTTGTGTTCTCCCTGTTGAAGGCGGCCCGACTCCAGTTTCACCCGGTCTGGGGTAAACTGCCGGATCAGCTCGAACACCTGTTCAAAAACCTGATCGAACTCCTTGCCGCCATTCCGAGCGTGGTCTACGGGTTGTGGGGGATATTCTTCATCATTCCCCTGATTCGTCCTTTCTGCCTCGCATGGCACGCAAAGTTGGGATGGATTCCACTCTTTAGCACGACGTTGAGCGGCCCCGGGATGCTGCCGGCCGCCATAGTGCTCTCCATCATGATTATGCCGACCATTGCGGCGATAAGCCTCAATGCCCTGCTGGCGGTGCCGCCCAGGCTGCGCGAAGCAGCCTATGGACTCGGCGCCACGCGCTGGGAAAGCATCCTGGCCATCTTACTTCCGACGGCGTCCAAGGGGATATTCGGGGCGATCATCCTGGCCTTCGGCCGGGCCCTCGGTGAAACCATGGCCCTGGCCATGCTCGTGGGCAACTCCAACGTGATCAGTTGGTCCCTCTTTTCACCTGCCAACACTTTGGCCGCCTTGCTGGCAAACAACTTCGCCGAAGCGGGTCCCCGGGAAATCGGCGTTCTCATGTTCGCAGCTCTCATTCTGCTTGGGATTACCGTTCTCGTCAATATGGCCGGGGCCTTCGTTTTGAATCGGGCCTCCATGGGCCGGGAAGGTGCTGAGTGATGAGTGAGACGGCTACCCGCAATTCCGCCGACCGCGTAACCGGACCATCTGCAGTCCCGGTCGACCTCGGTAAACTGGAGAAGTCTCTGCGCCGTCCTCGGACGGCCTTCAACTTTGTCATGAGCGGACTGACGTCCCTCATGACCATCATGGCCCTCGTACCGCTGTTTTCGGTGGTGCTGTATGCTGGTCATAAGAGGCGGCAAGCGGCTGAGTCTCAGTCTCTTTTCAGAATTACCGCCCACTGCCTTCGAACAGGGGGGAGGGTTTGGCAACGCCGTCGTCGGCACCCTTGTCATGGTCGGTCTAGCTGCTTTGATCAGTGTGCCTTTCGGCGTTCTTGGGGCGGTGTTTTTGGCCGAGGTCGGACCGAAGACCAAGCTGGCCCAAGTCGTACGCATGTGCGCAAAAGTTCTTAGCGGTTTTCCCTCCATCCTCGCCGGCGTGTTCGCCTACGGGGCCGTGGTCCTTATCACCGGTGGCTTTTCCGCAGTGGCCGGGGGAGTCGCCCTGTCGATCCTGATGCTGCCGACGATAATGCTGACTGCGGAAGAAGCGGTCCGCATGGTGCCTTCGAAAATGCGCGAAGCCGCCGTCGGCATGGGGGCCACCCAGGCCCAGACGGTCTGGATGGTGCTGCTGCCCACGGCTTTTCCCGGAATTCTCACCGGAGTCATGCTGGCCGTGGCCCGGGCGGCAGGGGAGACCGCGCCGCTCCTGTTCACCGCCCTCTTCAGCAATTACTGGCTCACATCCGGCGGGCGTCTTGACTTCATGCAGCCGATGGCCTCACTGGCGGTGCTGATCTACAACTTTTCGGCCATGCCCTTTGAAAACCAGGTTGAACTGGCTTGGGCAGCGGCCCTGGTGCTGGTACTACTGGTGCTCACGGTCAACCTGATTGGACAGAGCCTGTCAAGAAAGACATTGGAATAACGAAGCAAGGAGCAAACGCTTCCCGCTTCCCGGCCAAGTGAAGAAGTCTTCTCGAAAGGAACAAGGAGATATTCGTGATGGATCTACCTCCCAAGATCTTTTCAATGTCACCCGATGCCTGCGAAGGCCCGGTTATCGACTGCCATATCAAAGAACTGTTCTACGGTAAGTTCAAAGCCGTACGAGACACCAGTATCCCGATCGAGCGCGGCAACATCACGGCCTTTATCGGACCGTCCGGTTGCGGCAAGAGCACGGTATTGCGTTGCCTGAACCGGATGAACGACATGGTGCGAGGGTTCCGCTTTAAAGGACACGTACACTTTCAGTGCATAGATATATACGAGCCCAAAATAGACCCTGTGGCTGTCCGCCGCCATATCGGCATGGTATTTCAACAGCCAAACCCTTTTGCCATGAGCATTTTCCGCAACGTGGCCTTTGGCCTGAAGCTTAACGGTTACAAGGGAAACCGAGAAGAGCGCGTCGAGCAGGCCCTTCGAAAGGCCGCCCTGTGGGACGAAGTCAAAGACAAGCTGCACAACAGCGGTCTCTCTCTTTCCGGAGGGCAACAGCAGCGCCTGTGCATCGCCCGCGCCATTGCCACCGAGCCTCAGGTGCTGCTGATGGACGAGCCCTGTTCGGCCCTCGACCCCATCGCGACGCGCAGGATTGAGGAGTTGATGTTGGAGTTGAAGCAGAGTTACACCATCGCCATCGTCACCCACAATCTCCAGCAGGCCCAGCGGGTGGCCGACAAGACAGGCTTCCTGTACGTTGACACCACTCAGGGGGGGCGCACCGGTTATCTGGTCGAATATGGCGATACCAGTCAAATCTTCGATGACCCCAGAGAAAAACACACACAGGATTACATCAGCGGCAAATTCAGTTAATCGCCTGTTGCCCGCCCACCGCGCGGCAAGTAAGGGACCTCTCATGAGCACGCGAAAAACCCTGTTGAGCCTGGCAGCTCTTGTCGTGGCCCTGGCCGGACTTTCTCCTTCAACCCGGGGGCAAACCACTCTCAAAGCACCGCCCGGCGCCATCCTGATAAAGGGGGCGGGGGCAACCTTCCCATCGCTGCTCTATGAACGCTGGTTTCAACAATACAATAAGCTGCACCCCCAGGTCGTAGTAGATTACGAGCCAGTGGGCAGCGGCCTCGGAGTCGAACGGTTTATTGGTGTTGGCTTTGAAGAGGAAAAGCTCGTGGACTTTGGGGCGAGCGATGCCGCCATGAGCGACGCCGAAATCGCCAAAGTTCAACGCGGGGTGCGGCTCATTCCCATGACCGCAGGCGGCATCGCCCTGGCTTACAATCTACCCGAACTCAAGGGTCAGCTCAGACTGAGCCGCGCCGCATACACCGGCATCTTCCTCGGAAGGATCAAGAACTGGAACGATCCCATCATCAGGGAATGCAATCCCGGACTTCAGCTCCCGAAGTTGACGATAGCAGCGGTAGTGCGCAGCGACAGCAGCGGCACCACTTTTGCCTTCACAAAACACCTCGACGCTGTGAGCCCTGAATGGCGTCAGAGATATGGGGCGCAGAACGTCGTTGACTGGCCGGGAGGCCCGATGCGGGCCAAGGGCAATGAGGGGGTCGCCACACTCATCAAGCGCTCCATAGGCTCGATCGGCTACGTGGAGCTTGGCTTTGCCCAAAAGTTGCACCTCGAGGCGGCAGCTTTGGAGAACAAGGCCGGGAACTACATCGTCCCGTCCTTCGAGAGCGCAATGACGGCCATGGCGGAGGCTGAATTGCCCGAAAACCTGCGGGTTTTTCTGCCAGACCCTGAGGGCGCTCAATCCTACCCGATCGTCACCCTCACCTGGATCCTCATCTACAGGGACTACTCCGATTCGAAGAAAGCGGAAGTCATCAGGGAGCTATTTCGATGGTGCCTGCACGAAGGACAACACTTCAGCGGTGATCTCGGGTATATCCCGCTCCCGTCGAAGATCGTCGAGAAAGCGGCCGCCGCCCTCGCCACGATCTCCCCGTAGTGTTTTCTCTTCAGGACAGATCCCGCCGACCCCGCCGCGTGCCTCCGGCTGATACCAAGTTGCGTTGAAAGAGCGACAAACAACCCCGAACTGAGCGGGGAAAGTTTTCCCTCGATCTCCAGGCTCCGCCGGGCGCACGCGCGGTCGCGCGAGGCCGAGCGCTCGGCGCTGTCGGCGGCAAGCCACCGCGCGTGCGCGGGGCCGCCGCCGCAGCGCAACATTGAGCCGCGCAGCGGCGTGGGGGTGTGGGGGGCAAAGCTCCCCACGCTTTTAGAAAGCTTTTTCTACTCCTCGCGTAGCGAAAGAACCAAGAGGAGTTATTTTTCATCATTCATCATTCACCATTCACCATTCACTATTCACTCATCGCGGAGCGATATGGGGTAAAGCTCCCCACGCCCTTGACTTGATGCTTTCTTGAACGCAACTGGGTACGATACCGTTCTCTTCCGTGCTTTATCTGTTGCTCGCAATGTTCTATGATACTGACAACATCAAATTCACTGGACCTAATGAACTGTCCGAGATAGACGAGGAGCGACGAATGAATCGAGTTGCCTTTGTGAAGACTGCCGACAGATCGCGGGGGGTGGCGGCATCGATTGCGGGCCTGGGAATCAATCCGGTCAAAGGCAAGGACGTCTTGATCAAGCCCAACTTCAACACAGCGGACCCATGTCCGGGCTCAACTCACAACGACGCCCTGGTGGCCCTGATCGATGAGCTTTGGAAAATGGGCGCAAAGTCCATCAGCCTGGGGGAGCGGAGCTATCCGCCAACTATCCGGGTTATGACGGAAAAGGAGATCATTCCTCTCTTACAGGAAAGAGATGTTCGGATCGTCAACTTCGATGACCTGCCGGAAGCAGACTGGGTTGAGTTTAAGCCAAAAGACAGTCACTGGCCCAACGGGTTCCGAATAGCCCGTCCCATCCTCGAAACCGAGTGCCTGGTTTCCACGTGCTGTTTGAAAACTCACCAGTACGGCGGCATATTTACCATGTCTCTCAAATTGCATGTAGGAGTCGTTCCGACTTCCCGGCATGGATTTGATTACATGAGCGAACTTCACGGCTCCCCGCATCAGCGCAAAATGATCGCTGAGATCAATGCGCCGTTTCAACCGAAGCTCGTCGTCCTGGATGGGATTGATGCTTTTATCGACGGCGGCCCGGTGAGCGGAAAACGAGCCAGGGGCGACGTGTTTTTAGCCTCGACCGACCGGGTGGCAATTGACGCGGTGGGAGTGGCGATGCTCAAGATGCTTGGCAGCAACGCTGCCATAATGAACCGGCGGATATTCGACCAGGAACAGATTTCGCGGGGGGCCGAGCTTGGCCTGGGGGCTGCGTCGCCTTCGGAAATCGATCTGTATCCGGTTGACGCGGAAAGCCGGCAATACTGTGACATCGTTCGAAGGATACTTCACGAAAATTGAGACTGTATGAGAGCAGGTAAGCAATTGTCTACGGCTCCCGGGGTGCAGATCAGCGGCAATGTGGAGATTGCAGCTATCTGCGTGGCTTTGCTCTGGGGAGTCTTTTTTCTGAACCTGATCTTGCCCTTCGATCTACGAAATTATGGCATAAGACCTCGGAGCATCTCCGGCTTGCCGGGTATTCTATTTGCGCCTTTTCTGCATGCCGGCGTCAGGCACTTGATTTCAAATTCCCTGGCCCTGGCGCCCCTGCTCTTTTTTTCTCTGGAATACAGCAGGAAACTCACCGGTGAGGCCGTCATTTTTATAGCCCTGATCGGAGGGGGAGGCATCTGGTTATTTGGAAAGAGCCATACGGTCCACATAGGAGCAAGCGGCATAATTTTCGGTTTAATAGGCTACCTGCTGGCAATCGGCCTTTTCCGGCGAGAGCTGTTAGCGCTGGTTGTTTCCATTGCAGTAGCCTCTTATTATGGCTGGGCTTTGTCTTCTTTGTTTGTAGTTTTGCGTGGAGTGAGTTGGACCGGGCATTTCTTCGGGTTCGCGGCAGGCGTATTTGCCGCCTGGTTGACGCGACACGGGTAGCTCAGGACGGCAGATGTAAGCGTCAGCGGGAATTCCACCACAGCATTTCATGTCCCTAAGGGACACCCCAAACCATGAAAAGTCCCGTAGCCATAATGGATGACGGATAAGAAAAATGATCTGCCCCTTGCAAACGTGGGTTAATCTGGAAACGGAAACAAACCCAAACCAGCGCC
>JBKQTS010000308.1:0-3646 GCA_052143075.1 Syntrophobacteraceae bacterium
CGGCCAACTCCCCCAGTGAGGCCATATGGCCTGCCTGCATCGCTTCTGCCTGCATCGCCATCTTTTCGGTAATATCACTCACCAGCAGGAGCACGCTACTGACCCTCTCAGCCTCTTTGATTGGAAATGCCCTAATGTCCAGTACTACCCCATTGTGGGTTACGACTGAAACTTCCTTTTCAGCCGTATCGAAACATCTTGTTATCGGGGAGTCCTCAGAGGGAGCAGAACGATCGTGTAACAATTTATAACAGTACTGTCCTACCGGATCGGATGCCGTCTCATTCAACTCCAAAGCATTTCCACCGTTTGTCCACAATACTTCCATTTCGGGAGAGAGCAGTATCAACGTATCGCTGATAGCATTGAGAAGAATCTGAAATTCCTGTGAGAGTTTTCTAAACTTCTTTTCGTTCTCACTGAGCTGGGCCGTGCGCTCTAAGACACGCAATTCCAGTTCGTCGTGCGCCTTAAGGAGAGCCTCCTCCATCCGCTTGCGGTCAATGATTTCCTGCTGAAGTTCGGCATTTGTCCTGGCAAGGTCCGCCGTGCGCTCGGTGACCAAAAATTCAAGTTCTGTGCGGTGTCTTCTAAGCTCTTCTTCAACCTGCTTCTGCCCGGATAGATCGGTAACAATGGCGCATACGACGTCGAAGTCTTGCATGGTGATGAAATTAAGTGACAGGCTCACCGGCAGGAAAGTCCCGTCACTTCGCTCCAGAATGCATTCGCCTCTTGCCACGCCGGTTTCTCTCGTTTTCCGGATTTTATCAGCAACCAGCTTCTGCGAATCGGGGATGAAAAATGACCGAATATGGGAACCAATGATCTTTTGAATCGGCAGGCCAACCATCGCGCCAAAGCAGCCATTGCAGTAAAAAATCGAATCATCGGAGGCAAGGATAAGCGCACCCTCGTTGAGGGATTCCACCAGAATACGGTATGCGACATCGGCTCCCTTGAGGGTGTAAACTTGTTCTTCGCCCGATTCCTGGATTACGAAGGCGTCCACCTCGCCACCCCGGATAGCCTTTATGGTCTGCTCCGCCTCCCACAGGCGCTCCTTGAGGGTCTGGTTTTCCTCAATCAACTCTTGCCGCGTTGGCTCATCTTGTTGCACCGGAATAGCCCCTGCTTTTTACTTTTGATAAACGGATTGTCAGGAATCCCCTTTGCCTTCTTTCTTTATTGCAAGCCTTATCAGAATCGGTTCAGGATCGGAAAGATCACCTATAAACTTTTGGAGTGGCGGCGGAAGACTCTTGACGAGAGTGGGGACGGCAATCACTTGTGCGTCTTTGGCCAGATAAGGCTGTTGATATACGTCTATTATTTCAAGCTCGTATCTGTCTTTAAGGTACGTTTCGCAAAGCTGTCTTGCATTCTCTATTGCCCTCAAAGATTTGGGTGTGAGCCCGGCGACAAATAGGCTGAGGATAAACTTTTGCGATTCGCTTTTGGTTGCAGCTTCTTCAAACAGTTCAGTCGCTGTTTTCTTGTCGGACATAGTTGTCCTTTCAAGATCTGCGAGGGCGCAAATCCAGTCCTATCAGAACGCGTTCGGTATCAGCCATGTTTCCAATGATCTTTCGAATCGGCTCGGGGAGTTTCCTGACCAGGGTCGGTATGGCAAGAATCTGGTCGCCTCTTGCCAGCTTAGGGTTCTCCAGGAGGTCGATGACTTCAAGCGAATACCTGCCCTCTAGATATTCTCCGCATATTTTTTTCAAATTGGCAAAAGCTTCCACTGACCGCGGAGTCTGTCCAGCTACATAGAGCCTCAGTTTGTAGTGGCGCTCAGGCGCAGTTTCATTCGCACTTTCTGCTTTTCCCAGCAGGGGATTGTCGCTGGACAGGGCCATTTTCTCAACCTCCTCAATAGATTAATCCGCGTGCCTCTGGCGTGCTAGTTCGGCACGCTCATGTTCCGCCCTGGCATTTCTTTTAGCTTCTTCCTGGGCAATCTTTTCCAGTTCCTTCTCCTGGGCGCTCAGTTCTGCCAGCAACCCGGAAACTTGCGCCTCCACTGCGAGCTTTCTGCTTGCGAACTCCCGCGTCTTCCGTTCGATTTCCTCTGCGCGTTCTTTTGCATTGGCCCGGTCTTTGGCCTCTTGGGCAAGCCGCGCAGCACCGGTCAGCACACCTCCAGGGCCGATATAAACGTCAACAAGCCGTACACCATCGGAAGAAAGCACGAATTCCCGAACCTGGTTGGAGTGGGCCATACCCCGCGATTTAATTACATAGAGGCCGCGGTTGCGCTCGCCGTTGATTTCGATGTCTTGTACGGTGATCCATGTATCCATTAGGGAGGAAACACCCATTTCAGTTAAATCCTGGTGCTGCCCGAAGATCAGGCACGTGAAAAGGGCAGTTATCCCATCCGTTTTCAGGCTGTCAATGAAGCGCATCAGTGCGGATTTTACCTCGGCTGCGTTGCCTATGGAAGCCAGATTGGAAATTGGGTCCATAATTACCACGGAGGGTTTGAAATCCCTTACCAGCTTGTTCATACTGACCAGGTGCATTTCAAGCCCGAAGAGAGTGGGGCGCGTTGCGTGGAAATGGAGCAATCCATTATCCAGCCAAGGCTGGAGGTCGACGCCTATAGATCGCATATTGCGTACGATCTGGCTTTCCGATTCCTCGAAGGCCAAATAGAGGCATCTCTCTCCGCGCAAGCACGTGCTGTTCGCAAAATTGGCGGCAAGGCTCGTTTTCCCCGTGCCTGCAGTACCCGTTATCAGAATACTGCTTCCGCGAAAGTACCCCTCACCGCCAAGCATCGTATCGAGGCGCGGGACCCCGCTGGGAATCCGTTCAGTGAGGGCCTCATGTTTGAGCCCGATGGAAGTGACAGGTAGAACATAAAGGCCGCCCTCGTCAATCAGGAAGGGATATTCGTTTGTGCCGTGTGTTGTCCCGCGATATTTGATTACGCGCAACCGGCGCGTTGCGACTTGTTCGATCATGCGATGGTCGAGAAGAATGACGCAATCGGAAACGTATTCTTCGAGGCCATGGCGGGTCAGAGTTCCTTTTCCCTGTTCGCACGTTATTACCGCCGTCACGCCCCGGTCTCTAAGCCACCGGAAAAGTCTGCGGATTTCCGCCCGCAGAATGCCCTCATTGGGAAAGCCCGAGAAAAGGGCTTCGATTGTGTCCAGGACGACCCGCCTGGCTCCAATGGAGTCGATTGCATAACCTAGCCTTACGAAAAGACCCTCAAGATCGAACTCTCCGGTTTCCAGTATTTCACTTCGTTCGATATGGACGTAATCCAGGGCCATCTTATTCTGGGTCACCAGATCGTCGATATCGAATCCAAGGGAGGAGAAATTTTCGACCAGGTCCATATCTTTTTCTTCAAAAGACATGAACACACCGGGCTCATTAAATTCTCTCGCCCCCCGAACGAGAAACTCCATCCCGAAAAGGGTCTTGCCGCTTCCCGGTCCACCGCAAATAAGAGTGGGGCGTCCCTGCGGGAGACCTCCGCTCGTGATCTCGTCAAAGCCGCCTATGCCGGTTGGTATTTTTCTTAGTTGCTTTACCTGGATCGGTTCTTTCGAAGTGGGCATAGTCTCTCCCGTTTGCAGTAAGGCTTAGCGCCGTTTCCTTCTTTTGTCTGTATTCTTATGGAGAT
>JBKQTS010000309.1:0-24678 GCA_052143075.1 Syntrophobacteraceae bacterium
CGAAGGAGGCCGCACCGTGGGAGCGGGGGTCCTTACCGAGATCATCAATTAGTTTAATTTCGCAACAGGACAACCGGAGCCTGGCTCCGGTTGTCTATTTGATAGGAAGGCAAATGATGACGAATCAGAGAATTCGCATCCGACTGAAGGCTTACGATCACAAGCTGCTCGATCAATCCACCAATGAGATCGTGGTAACGGCGAAAAAGACTGGTGCGCGGGTGGCTGGACCGATACCGCTTCCTACAAAAATCAACCGGTACACCGTCCTGCGTTCTCCTCACGTCGACAAGAAGTCGCGAGAGCAGTTCGAGATACGAGTCCACAAGCGTCTGATCGATATCCTGGATCCGACCCAGCAAACGGTCGACTCCCTTATGAAACTGGACCTCTCCGCCGGGGTCGATGTCGAAATCAAGCTCTAGGATTTCAGGCGGCAGTCAGTGAAAGAGAGTAATAGCTCATGATTACGGCAATTATAGGACGCAAACTCGATATGACCCAGGTTTTCTCAGACGACGGCGCCGTCTATCCGGTAACCCTCGTCCAAGCCGGTCCGTGCACGATAACCCAGGTAAAGACCCATGAAAAGGACGGCTACTCTGCTCTGCAGATAGGTTTTGGGACAAAGAAGCCAAAAAGCGTAAATCGTCCGTTGAAGGGCCATCTTGACAAGGTGGGTAAAGGCTACTTCGAGGTCTTGCGAGAGATCCCGACTGAAAATCCCTTGGAACACAACCCCGGCGATCAGGTACTTGCCGAGATGTTCGAGATTGGCGATCGCGTCGATATAATCGGGAAGAGCAAGGGTAAGGGATTTGCAGGCACCATCAAACGCTGGAGGTTCCAACGGGGCCCCAGCGGCCACGGCTCCAAGAACGTCCGCGAGCCGGGTTCAACCGGTATGGCAACCTACCCGGGCCGAGTCATCAAGGGCAAGAAGATGCCAGGGCAGAAAGGCAACAAGCGAACGACCGTTTTGAACCTCAAGGTTGTGGACGTTCGCGCCGAAGACAACCTCCTGCTGATCCACGGCGCCGTTCCGGGCTCAAAGAATGGAATCGTAATCATCCGCAAGACAAACCGGGTGCAATAGAGGTGCGGGCATAGAAGAAACAGATTTTTGGGGAATTTTTGAGGATTACCATGCCAACTGTGGATGTTTTTAACTTGGACAGAGAAGTGACAGGCCAGCTCGAACTCAGTGACGCCATATTCGGTGTGCCTGTGAAATCTCACGTACTCCATGAGGTCGTGATCTATCAACTGGCCAAACGCCGGGCCGGAACCGCGAAGGCCAAAGGCCGCAGCGAAGTCAGGGGCGGAGGCAAAAAGCCCTGGCGACAAAAGGGCACCGGACGCGCCCGGGCTGGAACCAGCCGATCCCCCATCTGGCGCGGAGGCGGGACCATTCATGGTCCCCAGCCCAGGGATTACGAGATGCGTGTACCCAAAAAAGTCAGGCGCCTGGCGCTCAAGATGGCCCTCAGCCAGAAGGTGCTCGATGACGGGTTCAAGGTGATCGACCAGTTAAAACTCGACAGGATTCGGACCAAAGATTTCGTAGAGCTGCTCGATCGGTTCGAACTTGGCAAGACCCTCGTCGTACTGCCCGAGCCGGACGAAATCATAGAAAAATCCGCTCGCAATATTCCCAGCGTTAAAATCCTGCGCTCCGAAGGACTAAACGTCTACGATCTGCTGAACTATCATTCGGTTATCCTCAGCAGGGAATGCGTAGGCAGGATCGAGGAGGCGCTGGCATGAACTCGAAGACATACCGGATATTGAAACGCCCCCTGATAACTGAGAAGAGCACCACCGAAAAGGACCAGAGAAACAAGCTTTTCTTTGAAGTGGACCGGAAGGCAAACAAGATCGAAATCAAGGAGGCGGTGGAAAAAGTTTTCAAGGTCAACGTCCTCGATGTGGCCACATTGAGCATGAAGGGGAAGTTAAAAAGGGTTGGCCGACATTTTACGAAGTCGCCTGATTGGAAAAAGGCTGTCGTAACCATCAAACCCGGACAGCGGGTCGAGTTTTTTGAAGGCGTCTAGCCGGGAGAGGAAAAGGTAAAATGGCAATCAGGAAAGTGAAGCCGACATCAGCCGGCCGTCGGTTTCAGACATATGCCACCTTCGAGGAAATAACGGCCGACAGGCCGCAAAAAAGCCTGCTCAAACCCTTGCGCAAATCCGGCGGCCGCAACAACGCAGGCCGCGTTACGGCATGGCAGCGTGGAGGCGGCCACAAGCGGCGCTACCGCGTGATCGACTTCAAGCGCAATAAGGATGGTATTCCTGCAAGGGTTGCGACCGTTGAATACGATCCCAACCGCTCGGCCCATATCGCTCTGCTGTTCTACGCCGACGGGGAAAAGCGCTACATTCTTGCCCCCGTTGGACTCAAGGTCGGGGATAAGGTCATGACCGGCCCTGAATCCGACATAAAAGCGGGCAATTGCCTCAAGCTTGCAAACCTGCCGCTAGGCACCGTCGTACACAATATAGAGATGCGGCCGGGCAAAGGCGGCCAGTTGGCCCGTTCGGCAGGTACGAGCGCTCAGCTCATCGCCCGTGAAGGAAAGTACGCCACACTTCGCATGCCTTCGGGCGAGATGCGCCTGGTCTCTGTTGAGTGCAAGGCTACCGTTGGCCAGGTTGGCAATATAGATCACGAAAATGTTTCGCTCGGAAAAGCCGGGCGCCCGCGCTGGGCAGGAAAAAGACCCCACGTGCGCGGCGTTGCGATGAATCCTGTGGACCACCCGATGGGCGGCGGCGAGGGAAGAAGTTCCGGAGGACGCCATCCCTGTACTCCGTGGGGTGTTCCCACCAAGGGATATCGCACTCGCACGGCCAAACAGAGTGATAAGTTCATACTTCATCGCCGCAAGTAGGAGGCCGATAGCTCGTTATCTGAGCTGACAGGCGCCCGCTTTGCGGAGCGTGGAGATACTGGCTGCGGCCCAGCCGCTGGCCGAACAGATGCGGTACAGGAGGATAAAGTGCCTCGGTCTTTAAAAAAAGGGCCATTTGTTGACGACCACCTGGTCGAAAAGATTACGAAAGCCAAAGATACCGGCGACCGCAAAGTCATTAAGACCTGGTCGCGCAGATCCACCATCTTGCCTGAATTCGTCGGAATCACCCTTGCCGTGCACAACGGCAAGAAGTTCATTCCGGTTTTCGTCAGCGAGAATATGGTTGGACACAAACTGGGTGAGTTCTCTCCGACCAGGACCTTTTATGGCCATGCTGGAGATAAGAAGTCCAAAGTAAAAGGTAAGAAATAATGGAAGCGAGAGCCGTTAGCAAATACCTGCGGGTTTCCGCGCAGAAGACTCGCCTGGTCGCCGATATGGTCCGGGGCAAAAAGGTCGATGAGGCACTGATTCTGCTCAGGTTTACGCCCAAAAAAAGCGGTCGGCTCATAACGAAGGTGCTCCGCTCGGCCATGGCAAACGCCGAAAATACCAAGGCGGTTGACTTGGAAAAGCTCTATATCAAGACGATAAAAATCGATCAGGGGCCGCGGCTCAAAAGGTTTCGCCCGCGGGCTATGGGCAGGGCGACCAAGATAATCAAGCCCTCGAGCCACATAACAGTTGTCTTGGATGAGAAGAAATAAATCTCCCCGCATGAGCGCGATTTTTGCGCTGGCGTGCCGGTCCATATTGTGAGCAAGTTCCGTCATTCCGGCGGAGACCGGAATGCTGACCGGGGGGTTATAATTATTTATTTGAAATCGCCCGTATGGAGGTGACGTTTGGGACAAAAAGTTCATCCAACAGGGTTCCGGCTCGGAATAATTAAGACCTGGGATTCGAAATGGTTTGCAACCAGGGGCTATTCCAAGCTCGTTTTCGAGGACCGGAAGATCCGTGATTACATTAAAGAGCGGCTGTTCCACGCCGGTATCTCTAAAATCGAGATCGAGCGCGCCGCCAACAAGGTAAAGATCCGGATACACACGGCTCGGCCCGGAATTGTCATCGGCAAGAAGGGCGCTGAGATCGAGGTGCTCAGGCGCGATTTAGAGCGCCGTTTCAAGCGGGAAGTCCTGATCGATATCCAGGAAGTACGCCGTCCCGAACTCGACGCCACCTTGGTTGCCGAAAATATAGCTCTTCAGCTTGTAAGGCGTGTGGCCTTCCGCCGCGCAATGAAGCGCGCGGTCAGCTCCGCCCTCAAGTTCGGGGCCAAGGGCGTAAGGGTTGCCTCGGCCGGCAGGCTTGGCGGAGCTGAAATGGCTCGGCGGGAATGGTATCGCGAGGGCAGGGTCCCGCTTCACACTCTTCGGGCCGACATAGATTACGGCACGGCCCTTGCCAGGACCACATACGGCATCATCGGCGTGAAGGTCTGGATATTCAAGGGCGAAGTGCTGCCCTAAGGGTTGGCAAGTCCAAGGGAAGTTTAAACCGCCGGAGCAAGCAGCGGGAAGCCAGAAGTCATCCCGCTCCGTGCTTTCTGCTCTCTGCTTCCACTAAAGGAAGAAATGTAATGTTAGCGCCAAAAAGAGTCAAATTCAGAAAAGTGCAGAAGGGTCGCATGAGGGGTGCTGCGTACCGGGGAAGTGAGGTCAGCTTTGGCGACTTCGGGCTTAAGGCTCTTGGCCCGGGCTACGTTACCGCCAGGCAGATCGAGGCGGCCCGCGTCGCCATTACGCGCCACGTAAAACGTGGCGGCAAGGTTTGGATTCGAATGTTCCCCGATAAACCCTTCACGAAAAAGCCCGCCGAAACTCGAATGGGAAAAGGCAAGGGTTCACCCGAAGGCTGGATGGCCGTTGTCAGGCCGGGCCGGATTCTGTACGAAATAAAGGGCGTGAATGAAGCCGTTGCGCGGGAGGCGCTCAACCTCGCCTCTCAAAAGCTTCCGGTGCCCACTCGTTTCGTATCGAGGCAGGATATACTATGAAAGCGAGCGCTCTGCGGGAAATGACTAAAGATGAGTTGATTGCGAAGCTCAACGAGATCCGGGAAGCCCAGTTTAATCTCACGTTTCAACAGGCCACTGGGCAACTGGACAACACCGCCCAGCTTCCGAAGAAAAAAAAGGACATCGCGCGGATTCTCACGATTTTGTCCGAGATGGACCGCAAAGCCGGAGAATAAGGGCAGAGGTATCATGGAAGAACAAAAAGCTACCAGGAAAACTCGAGTCGGTAAGGTTATGAGCAACAAAATGGACAAGACCGTGGTGGTCATGGTCGAACGGCTGATTCAGGATACTAAATACCGCAAGTACGTTCGACGCAGGAACACCTTCAAGGCCCACGACCCGCAGAATGCATGTTCTGTTGGGGACCACGTGCTTATCGAGGAAAGCAGGCCGATCAGCAAGGAAAAGCGCTGGCTGGTTGTGAAGGTCCTGGAGAAGGCGGCCTTCTGATTGAGCAGCGGCTGGTGTCCGCTAAAGACATGTGGAGTAATAGATGATTCAATCGGAAACTCAATTGAACGCCGCTGATAATTCCGGGGCCAAGCGGCTTTACTGCATCAAGGTGCTCGGTGGGACCCGAAGGCGTTACGCTTCGGTGGGCGACATCATTGTGGTGTCTGTCCAGGAGGCCATTCCCAACGCGAAAGTGAAGAAGGGTGACGTGCTCAAGGCGGTTGTCGTGCGCACAAAGAAAGAAGTCCGCCGCCCGGATGGTTCCTATATAAAGTTCGACGATAACTCGGCAGTGCTGATCAACGCTGCCAGGGAACCGATCGGCACTCGCATTTTCGGACCGGTGGCCAGGGAACTGCGCGCAAAACAGTTTATGAAGATTATATCGCTCGCTCCGGAAGTTCTTTAGCGAAAAGGTCTCACGCGATGAAACATCAGGGTTATCATATAAAGAAAAACGATACGGTAAAGGTGATCGCCGGCAAGGATAAGGGAAAGAGCGGCAAGGTCCTGCGGGTAATTCCCAAAAAGGAGCGGGCGATCGTGGAAAAACTCAACATTGTCAAGCGCCATCTCAAGCCCAGTCAGCAGACAAGGCAGGGTGGCATTCTGGAAAGGGAAGCTCCCATTCAGATTTCCAATCTCATGTTGATTTGTTCGAAGTGCACAGACCCGACCAGGGTGGGCTATCGAGTGCTCGATGACGACCGCAAAGTCCGGTATTGCAAAAAATGCCGGGAAATCATCGACTAGGGGCGTCCACTGCAAAGGCGGGAGTGGAGGTAAAATGGCAGTACTGTTCGACAGGTTTAATCAGGAAATTGTTCCCCAGCTCCGGGAACAGTATAAGTATAAAAGCCCGATGCAAATTCCCAGGCTTGCCAAGATAATAATCAATATGGGGCTCGGCGAGGCTATTCAGAATGTTAAAATCCTGGACTCCGCTTCGGCCGAGCTGTCCCAGATAAGCGGGCAAAAGCCGGTTATCACCCGGGCGCGCCAGAGTATCGCTGCTTTTAAGCTGAGGAAGGGTATGCCGATCGGTTGTATGGTGACTCTGAGAGGCAACCGGATGTACGAGTTCTACGACAAGCTCGTCAACGTTGCCCTGCCACGTGTTCGCGACTTCCGCGGCGTTTCTCCAAAAGCTCTGGACGGCAGGGGCAATTACACCCTTGGAATAAAGGAACATCTCATTTTCCCCGAGATAGACTACGACAAAATCGATAAGATCAAGGGGATGAATATCACAATAGTCACGACTGCCAAGACGGACGATGAGGCAAGGACGCTTCTCGGCCTTATGGGCATGCCGTTCAAGCGCTGAGAAGGAGGCCTCCTTTGGCTAAGAAGTCTCTCATAGCAAAAGCAAAACTAAGTCCCAAATTCAAGGCACGCAAATACAACCGGTGTCCTTTGTGCGGCCGGCCTCGTGCCTACATCCGCAAGTTCGGAATCTGCCGTATCTGCTTCCGTAACATGGCGCTGAAGGGCGAACTTCCCGGTGTGGTCAAGGCAAGCTGGTAGGGACCGGAGGAGAAATTAAAAATGATGGTATCCGATTCGATAGGCGACTTCCTCAACCGTATTCGCAATGCGCAGAAAGCACGGTTTGACAAGGTGGATATCCCCGCCTCCCGCATTAAGGCGAACCTGTGTCGTATCCTGAAGGACGAGGGATTCATAAAGAACTACAAATTCATCAGGGACGACAAGCAGGGAATTCTCCGTATTCATATCAAGTACGGTGAAGGCCGGGATGGCGCTTTGGTCGGAGCGAAGCGGATCAGCAAGTCCGGCCGGCGCATTTATGTCGGCCACGAGCAGATCCCTCGAGTAATGAACGGAATGGGGATTTCCATCATTTCCACCTCAAAGGGCGTGATGACCGACAGGCAGGCCCGCAAGGAAGGCGTGGGCGGCGAAATTCTCTGTGCTGTCTGGTAGTCTTGGAATTCTTAGTTGAAAGCTCGATAAAGGAGCAATGGCATGTCGCGGGTGGGTAAATTGCCCATAACCTTACCGAAAGAGGTTGAAGTTAGTCTCAAGGATTCGCTCCTCACGGTCAATGGCCCCAGGGGGACACTGCAGAGGTCCGTTCCGGCAAGTGTTGACGTGGAGATCAGGAAGGAAGCCGTCGAGTTCAAGCGCAGGGACGATTCCAAGGAGTCGCGAGCTACGCATGGGCTGATCCGTGCTCTGGTGCACAACATGGTCAGGGGCGTGAGTGAAGGTTTCACAAAGGGACTCGAGATTCAGGGGACCGGCTACCGGGCAGAGGTGCAGGGAAACAATCTGAACCTGAGCCTGGGGTATTCGCATCCCATTCAGTTCACGCTGCCGGAGGGGATAAAAGCCAGCGTGGACAGGAGTAATGTTATCCGGCTGGAGGGGATCGATATAGAAGTGCTGGGTGAAACCGCTGCCCGGATTCGCGCTCTGAGGCCGGTGGAACCCTATAAAGGCAAGGGTATTCGATACTCCGGGGAGCACGTCCACCGCAAGGTAGGCAAAACCGGTTCCAAGAAGTAGATTTGGAGGAAGCTCAGATGGCATCAGGCAGCACAAATCCGCGCTATATCGCTCGGGTCAAACGCAAAAAGCGCATAAGAAGAAAAATAGAAGGTACCCAAACGCGCCCCAGGCTGACGGTCTTCCGCAGCGATAAGCATATATATGCTCAGATAATCAACGACGTAACCGGAGCGACCATGGTGTCCGCATCCACGCTTTCCCCTGAGTATAGGGAAATGGAGGCGATTAAAGGAAAAGTGGGCGCCGCCAAGCGCGTTGGCGAACTGATCGCCCGGAAGGCCATCGAGAAAGGTATCGCCAAGGTCGTATTCGATCGCAATGGCTTTATCTATCACGGCCGTATTCAGGCCCTTGCGGACGCAGCCCGCCAGAAGGGTCTCGATTTTTAACTCCTTTCAAGATCGGAGGCAGTCACATTGATAGCGGTGGATTCCAGCCAGCTCCAGATGATTGACAAGGTAGTCCATATAAGCCGGGTGGCCAAAGTCGTTAAAGGCGGCCGCCGTTTTTCGTTCAGTGCAATAGTGGTGGTTGGGGACGGCAACGGCAAGGTAGGGCACAGCCTTGGCAAGGCCAACGAAGTTCCCGAGGCCATACGCAAGGGAATGGAATCGGCAAAACGAAATATGATCGACGTGCCCCTGAAGGAAACCACAATTCCTCATGAGGTGCTCGGCCAGTTCGGGGCTTCCTCGGTTATTTTGAAGCCGGCCTCCCCCGGTACCGGTGTCATCGCCGGCGGGGCTGTGCGAGCCATCATGGAAGCGGCGGGAATTCATGATATTTTGACAAAGTGCGTAGGATCGAGAAATCCTCATAATGTCGTCAAGGCTACGGTCGCGGGGTTAAAGAAGCTGCGCAGTGTCGAGCAGGTTTCCAAAACCAGAGGGAAGAATATTCTGGAAGAGGCCTAGTTCATCAGTTTTTAGTTGTTGGTTGATGGTTTTGAGTTAACTCAAAACTAAAAACTCAAAACTACAAAGGTGCATGCATGATAAAGCCAATTCAGGTCAGACTGGTTCGAAGCCCTATCGGGCGTCCCGAAAAGCACCGCAGGGTTTTGCAGGCGCTTGGGCTTACGCGTATGCACAGGCCTGTGAATCTCTACAGCTCTCCCCATGTCTTGGGTGCTCTCAAGAAGGTGATTCACCTGATTAAAATCGAGGAAAGATAGGGGTTTTTGATGAGACTCGGAGAATTGGCTCCGCCTCCCGGAGCTAAGAAAAATACAAAGCGCCTCGGCCGGGGTTCGGGTTCAGGCCAGGGAATGACCGCTGGAAAGGGCACAAAGGGACAAAAATCCCGCTCCGGCGGCGGTACGCCTCCCTGGTTCGAAGGCGGCCAGATGCCGCTTCAGCGCAGAATTCCCAAACGCGGCTTCACTAATATTTTCAAGAAGGAATTTTCGATCATCAACGTTGACGATCTGCGCAAATTCCCGGCCGGCAGCGAAGTCGGCCCGCTTGATTTCATCGGCGCCGGGCTGCTCAGGAAAGTCCGCTATGGTGTCAAGTTGCTGGCCAACGGCGAAATTAGCCAACCTGTTACGGTTCGCGTACACAAGGCAAGCGCTTCAGCCATTCAGAGAATCGAAGCAGCGGGTGGAAAAGTTGAATTGATACCGCTCAAGGAAGGAAAATAAAAAGTGCTCGGAAGCTTTGCGACCATAGGGAGAATTCCCGAGCTCAAGCGCCGTATCGCGACGACTTTGCTTCTCCTGGGGGTTTACCGCATCGGAGTCCATATTCCGACCCCCTATATGAATACTCGAGCCTTGGAAGCCTACTTCAACGCAGCCAAGGGAACGCTTCTTGGCCTCTTTGATATGTTTTCCGGGGGCGCTTTGAGCCACTTTTCCGTCTTTGCCCTGGGCATTATGCCCTATATCAGTTCATCGATCATTCTCCAGCTCCTAACGGTGGTCATCCCCACTCTCGAAAAACTCAGCAAGGAGGGAGAGGCCGGACGCAAAAAGATCACGCAATACACCCGCTACGGGACCGTCGTCCTCAGTTGCATCCAGGGTTTCGGAATTGCCGTCGGGCTCGAGAGCCAGCACGCTCCAGGTGATATACCGCTGGTTTTAATGTCCGGATGGGGATTTCGCTTGATAACGGTGCTGACCTTGACCGCCGGTACTGCGTTCATCATGTGGCTCGGCGAACAGATAACCGAGCGCGGGATCGGAAACGGCATATCGCTCATCATTTTTGCCGGTATCGTGGCCGGGATTCCCAACGCCCTTATCAGTACGGCAAGACTCGTTCAGGCGGGCGAAATGAGCATCTTCGTACTCACCGTGCTCGCGCTGATGATGCTGGCAGTGGTCGCTTTCATTATATTCATGGAGCGGGGACAGAGACGAGTCCCTGTACAGTATGCCAAGCGAGTGGTCGGAAGACGGGTTTACGGTGGACAGAATACCCACATACCGCTCAAGATAAACGCATCGGGGGTCATTCCCCCGATTTTTGCGTCCTCGATAATCATGTTTCCTGCTACTATAGCCAATTTCATAAAAGTTCCATGGGTCCAATCGGTTTCGCAGGCCCTTAGTCCGGGACACGTGGCGTACTTTGTTCTCTACGTTGGTTTCATAATCTTTTTTTGCTTTTTCTATACGGCTATCGTTTTCAATCCTGTGGATGTCGCGGATAACATGAAAAAATACGGGGGCTTTATCCCTGGCATACGTCCGGGAAGGCCCACTGCGGAATATCTCGACAAGGTTTTGAGCCGCATTACTCTTGGTGGCGCCCTGTATATCTCAGCGGTTTGTGTTCTTCCTTCCCTTCTGTATGCAAAATTTAATGTGCCCTTCTACTTTGGCGGGACCGCCCTGCTGATCGTCATCGGCGTCGCAATGGACACTTTGGCCCAGATCGAGGCTCATATGTTGTCGCGCCACTACGAGGGTTTTCTCAAAAGCAGCCGCATGAAGGGCCGCCGCTAAAGAAGTATTCAGTTGTCGGTTTTTAGTTTTGAACTGACTAATAACTGCATGCTCTGTACTTAAAACTCATTGTCTGCGGTTTTGGGCTGACTAAAAACTCAAAGCTCAAAACTTAAAACTCAAAAGCTGGAGATAAACGATGAACATCATTTTGCTGGGACCGCCGGGCGCCGGCAAAGGCACTCAGGCCAAGCGTCTTGTTGAAAAGTATCACATTCCTCAGATTTCCACTGGCGACATGCTCCGCGCGGCCCTCAAGGAAGGGACCCCTCTGGGACTCGAGGCGAAAAAATATATGGATGCCGGCGGGTTGGTTCCCGACAGCGTGGTGATCGGGTTGGTTAAGGAGCGTATTCAAAAGCCGGACGCCAAGGGCGGTTACATGCTTGACGGATTTCCGCGCACGGTCGCGCAGGCGCAGGAACTGGACTCTATCCTCAACGGGTTGAGCCAGAAAATCGATCACGTAGTCAGTGTCGAGGTCCCCAACTCCGAGTTGCTTGGCCGTCTTACCGGCCGACGGACCTGCCGGGCCTGCGGGGCCGGGTTCCATGTGATGTTCGATCCTCCACGGAAGGAAGGCGTCTGCGACAAGTGCGGCGGCGAGCTCTACCAGAGATCGGATGACAACGAAACGACTGTAAAGTCCAGGCTTGAGACTTACGAAGCGCAGACCAAGCCCCTGATAGACTACTACGAAAAACAGGGCAAGCTCCGCCGCATAGACGGTGTGGGCCAGATGGATGACATCCTGCAGCGTATCCAAAAGGTCCTTGGCTAGCGATGATATCCTTCCTGTGCCCGTCGCCGAAGGGTCTATCTCGACGCTCCGCGAGGCGGGTTCCACCGTCCCGGCAGGGCCGGGTCCGGATACTGGATACCTCGCAGAGAGTGGAGATAGCGGGGAGTAAATTTGTGTGGTTGTTATCCGTTATCCGGAGACTGTTATCCAGTATTCGGAACGGGGGCGGTTATATTGATAATCCTACGGTCCCGAGCTGAAATTGAGAAGATCAAAACCTCATGCCAGATTGTCGCCGAGATTCTCGATCTTCTGATCGAGCACGTTAAGCCGGGGATCACGACCTGGGAACTAAATGCGATAAGCGAGGAACTTGCTTCAAAGAAGCACGCAAAATCGGCGTTCAAGGGCTATCAAGGTTATCCATTCGCCCTTTGCACATCGGTTAACGAAGAAGTTGTTCATGGAATGCCCTCCAAACATCGCCGGCTCAAAGAAGGAGACATCATAAGCCTGGACTTCGGCGTTGTTTTAGATGGTTATTACGGGGACGGGGCCGTGACGGCGCCGGTGGGACAGATCAGCGAGGAAGCCGCACGGTTGTGCTCGGTGACCGAGCAGTGTCTCTACGAAGGAATTTCGCGGGCGGTTTACGGAAACCGCCTCACCGATATCTCTCATGCAATTCAGGATTACGTGGAGAAACGGGGTTATTCGGTAGTGAAAGAATTTGTCGGGCATGGGATCGGGCAGCATTTGCACGAAAGTCCCCAGATCCCCAATTACGGGTCACCTGGCAAGGGAGTGAAACTTAAACCGGGAATGGTGCTGGCTGTGGAGCCAATGATAAACGCGGGCGAACCTGACGTTGAGATACTGGAAGATAAATGGACGGCGGTGACGCGGGACAGAAAGCTCTCGGCTCATTTTGAGCACACAATAGCGATAACTGAGGATGGTCCTCTGATACTGACGCGGCGTGAAACAGCTTTACATCCGCAAACACATAAATTATAATAAAAAGTTCGCGGTAAATTGATTTGGGGGAACCAGCGGGCATGGCTAAAGAAGAGGCTATAGAGGTCGAAGGAACGGTCGTCGAGACCCTGCCCAATGCCATGTTTCGCGTGGAGTTGCCTAACGGCCATCGCATTCTCGCTCATATTTCCGGAAAGATGCGCATGCATTTCATTCGCATCCTGCCCGGTGATAAGGTAACAGTGGAGCTTTCTCCCTACGACCTGACACGGGGCCGCATCACTTACAGGTCCAAGTCGTAAGGCCTGAGCAGCGCTGGTTTGTGGAAAGGATTTTCCGAAATGAAAGTGCGAGCATCGGTTAAGCGCATTTGCAGAAAGTGCAAAATTATCCGTCGCCACGGAAATGTGCGCGTGATTTGCGAGAATCCCAGGCACAAGCAGCGCCAGGGGTAGTGAAGGAGTAAGACATTGGCACGAATTGCAGGCATCGATTTGCCGAAGAACAAGCGTATCGAAATCGCCCTGACATATATTTACGGTATCGGCAGGCCGACGGCCCAGAAAGTCCTCGAGATGGCCAAGATCGGCAGGGATACCAAGAGTGATGATCTGAGCGAAATCCAGGTAAATACTATCAGGCAGATTATCGATTCCCATTTGAAGGTGGAGGGCGATCTAAGGTCCGAGGTCTCGATGAACATAAAGCGTCTCATGGACCTGGGCTGTTACCGCGGATTGAGGCATCGCCGGGGGCTTCCGGTTCGAGGCCAGCGCACTCACACCAATGCCCGCACTCGTAAAGGTCCGCGCCGATCCGTAATGGGCAAGCGCAAGAAAGCGTAGGACGGAGGAAACATGGCAAAAGAGAAAGCCGCACCCAGAACAAAGAAAAAAGAGCGCAAGAATATCCTCAATGGCGTAGCTCATATCCGTTCAACCTTTAACAACACAATCATCACCATCACGGATGTCAGCGGTAACGCTATTTCCTGGTCGAGTGCGGGAAGCCAGGGTTTCAAGGGGTCCCGAAAAAGTACTCCGTTCGCTGCGCAGGTAGCCGCCGAGACAGCGGCCAAAAAGGCTCAGGAGCACGGAGTTCAGAATATCGAAGTCCTTGTGAAAGGCCCGGGTTCCGGCCGCGAAGCCGCTCTGCGGGCCCTCCAGGCCGCAGGGTTCAATATCACCTACATTAAGGACGTTACGCCGATACCGCACAATGGCTGCAGGCCTCCGAAGAGGCGACGGGTATAACGAAATGGCGCCTCTTAGGCAGGCGCGGGCGCCATGCCCTGTAGGTTAGCCCCTTGTGGGCGTTCTTTGTGCGGCTATAAGAGCCGTATCATTTGTCAGGAGGAAACAATTTGGCTCGCTACACCGAATCCCAATGCAGGCTTTGCCGTCGCGAAACGATGAAACTCTATCTTAAGGGCGACCGCTGCTATTCGGACAAATGCGCTATCGAGCGCCGCAACTACCCTCCCGGGCAGCATGGCCAGAGCAGGGGCAAGCTCTCCGACTACGGGCTCCAGCTTCGGGAAAAGCAGAAAATCAAAAGAATTTACGGCTTGGTAGAAAAGCAGTTCGAAAGCTATTTCAAAGAAGCTGACCGCCGCAAGGGTGTCACCGGTACAAACTTCCTGGTTTTGCTCGAACGCAGACTGGACAATACAGTCTACCGGCTCGGCTTCGCAAATTCCCGCAGCCAGGCCAGACAGCTCGTCAGGCATGATCATTTTCTGGTCAACGGCAGGAAAGTTAACATCCCTTCGTATCTGCTCAGACCGGGAGATACGGTTACCGTAGCCGAGGGGAGCCGAAATCTGCAGATCATAAACGAATCCGTAGGAGCTCTACCGCGCAGAGGTCTCCCCGTGTGGCTCGATCTCGATACGTCGAAGTACGAGGGTACCTTCAAGGCGTTCCCCGCTCGAGATGAGATGAACCTGCCGGTTCAGGAACAACTGGTGGTTGAATTTTATTCGAAGTAAGAAAGAGCGGTAATTTACAGGATTCTGGTTACCGAAGGGCCTTTGGAGCTTCACGCATCCAAGTGGCCCACTTGAGTTTCCAGACGAGGCCCTGTGGTGATGTCTCTTTAATGAGGATAAAACATGCAAAAGAACTGGCGCGAACTAATTAAACCGAAGCGCTTGGAAATCGAGACAACAGAGCCGAACACCCACGGGAAGTTCGAATGCGAGCCTCTGGAGAGGGGGTTCGGCATTACGCTGGGAAACGCATTGAGGAGGGTGTTGCTTTCATCTCTTCAGGGCTCAGCCATAACCAACGTGAAGATAGACGGTGTTTTGCACGAATTCTCCACAATTCCGGGTGTTCTTGAAGACGTCACCGATGTGATACTCAATCTAAAGGAAGTCCGATTCAAAGTAACCGGGGACGGAAGCCTTCGCCGGTTGCAGATCGAAAAGCAAGGTGAAGGCAGGGTCAGCGCCGGGGACATTCAGACCGGGGCGATGGTCGAGGTGCTGAATCCCGATCAGCATATCTGCACGCTTGCCAGGGATGCCAAGCTCAGAATGGAACTCACCGTAAGGCAGGGGAAAGGATATGTTCCGGCTGAAAAAAATATCGAAGAAAGCCAGCCTATCGGAACGATCCCCATCGACGCTATCTTTTCACCGGTGCGGAAAGTCAGCTACACAGTGACCCAGGCTCGCGTCGGCCAAATTACGGACTATGACAAGCTAACCCTGGAGATATGGTCGGACGGAAGCGTCAAGCCGGAGGATGCGCTGGCTTACGCCGCCAAGATTCTCAAGGACCAGCTCACCATTTTCATCAATTTCGAAGAGGAAGCCGAGGCCCAGGAGGAAGAGGTCCGGACCGAACCCGCCTTCAACGAGAACCTCTTCCGCAGCGTTGACGAACTCGAACTCTCAGTTCGGTCGGCAAACTGTCTTAAAAATGCTGATATCCGCCATATCGGCGAGCTTGTTCAAAGGACCGAGCAGGAGATGCTCAAGACCAAGAACTTCGGTCGCAAGTCGCTCAATGAGATAAAAGAGATCCTCAGCGAAATGGGACTCTCTCTGGGAATGAAGATCGATAACTTTCCCAGCCGCGAGGAGATCGAACAGAGAAGAAAGGAACAGGAATAATCCATGCGCCACGGAGTTTCCGGCAGAAAACTGAACCGGACGACGAGCCACCGTCTTGCTATGTTCCGGAATATGGTTACCTCGCTTCTCAATCACGAACGCATTTACACAACGGTGCCCAAGGCAAAGGAAATGCGCCGCTGGGCCGAATGGATGATCACCCTGGGTAAACATGGCGATCTGCATTCCCGAAGGCAGGCGCTTTCGGTTATTCGCGAAAAAAATGTTGTGCACAAGGTTTTTGATGAGCTGGCCCAAAGATACCAGAATCGGGCCGGCGGCTATACCCGGATCGTGAAAGTGGGATTCAGGCGAGGCGACGCTTCTCCCATGTGCATGCTGGAGCTGATAACCGAGGGGGGTGAAAAGGGCGGCAAGAAGGGCAAAAAATCCCGAAAGAAAGCCGAAGCCGTTCCGGCAAAGACGGAAAGCTCCACGAGCTGAAAATATCTGAACCATCTGAGTAGAACCACTGATGGACACCGATAGACACGGATTTTTCTTGACCGTTCATTATCAGTGTCCATCCGTGTTTATCCTCCTCATTCAACGATCAGTATCCGCGTTCATCGGTGGTTCAGCTTTGATTGTCTTCTTCTTTTTGTACGTAAGAACAGCATTCTCTGCAGGTAAATCCGCTCCACATCCCTTTGGCAGCCTTATCCAGGCAATTGTCGTAATTCGGGCAGGCGAAATTGCGTACACCCTTGCCCTCCTTGCACATCATGGGATAGGGAGTGTCCTTATCCACTCTTTCGGGTTGAACGAGCTGTCCTCGAGAACCTTTTTCCTTCGCCATGAGTACAAACTCCTGATTACTCCCCGGCCCGAAGCGGCTCGGGGTAAAAAAATGTAAATTCTCGGTAGATAGACTATTCTTCAGCAACCCCATTATAATCTTTTATGTTCGGAATTTGACCAGCTTAACCTTTATAATTTAAAGAATAGGTATCGAGGAATCAAATGTTTATTGTCTTTCGCCGAAAAATTCTAAAAAATTTCACCACCACGGTTCATCCTTGGTTCATTCTGTAGCGCGTTCCCCGGGAGGGTTCCGAAATGAACCGGGAAAAAAAACGCACCCTGGCCCATTTTCTGATTACGGCAGCCTGCCTGATCTTCGGGATCTCTACCCTGGCCATGCTGCACGGATTCGAACCTTTTTATTCCCTCTACTATTCATTTGCCTGGTGGAGCTACATTATCTTTATCGAGTCTTTTCTCTATTGCCGGGGAGCAAAATCCCTCCTGTTTGAAAATCCCGGGAAATTCCTTCTTCTTCTCCCCCTGTCCACTACCGTGTGGCTCGTCTTTGAAGCATTGAATTTCCGGCTCTCGAACTGGCATTACCTCAATATACCCTCTGAGACGGTTATTAGATGGACGGGATACTTCATTGCCTATTCGACGGTTTTGCCGGGAATTTTTTCGACAACGGCGCTGCTGGATTTCATTGGAGTTTTAAAAAATTCAAAGGCCGCCCCCCTGGGCAACCTGCAAAGCCTACGCATTGTGCCACCGCCTAAATCTCGACGCTCCGCGAGGTGTGGCGGTCCCGCCGCCTATAAGCCCTTCATTCTCACAGGTATACTTTTTCTGCTTTTGCCGCTCGTTTGGCCGGAGTACTTTTTCCCCTTGGTGTGGGTGGCTTTCATATTCCTCCTGGAACCGGTCAATCACAAGGCTGGCGCTCCTTCCCTGCTGCGGGAATGGGAAAATGGGTCGCTTAAAAACTTTTATCTTCTGCTTCTGGCCGGAGCCATCTGCGGGCTTTTGTGGGAGTTATGGAACTTCCGGGCGGGGTCTAAATGGATATATACCGTACCCCACGCCGGCTTCTTGAAAATTTTTGAAATGCCTTTGTTTGGGTTCCTGGGGTTTCCGCCCTTTGCCCTCGAATGCTATGCAATGACGGCGAGCTTTTTCCTGCTGATCTCCAAAATCAGGGAGAAATACCCCCTGGGCCGCGCACTCTGCATCTATTCGGCCGTTGCCGTTTTTATGGCGCTTTTCGATCTTCTTGTTTTCGCGGGAATAGACCGCTTTACAGTCATATCTTTTCAGGAATTCAATTTTATCGGCGTGTGGCCGTGAGCGTTTTGTCCGGTGACAAAAAAAGGCGGGGAGTACGAAGCAAGGCACCGAACAACCCCAAACTGAGCGGAGAAAAGTTTCCCCAGCACTCCCCGGGATTTTGCTGGCGCGCAGGCGCGCGTGGTCAAGCGCCTACGCTCCTCCATCAGCGGTCTGAAACTCATCACCGTTCTCCGCGTGAAACATTTCCTGTCGTTTTCATGTTACAATACTTTTTCCGCTAATCTCTATCGGGATTTCATAAATGAAATACGCTGCTCTGATCAGCCTCGGATGCGCTAAAAACCTCGTTGACAGCGAGAACATGGCGAAGCAACTCCTGAACATGGGCTGGCAGATGACCCAAGTTCTCTCCGATGCCGAACTCATAGTGGTTAACACCTGCGGATTTTTGGAAAGCGCCGTACAGGAAGCAATAGAGGCGATCCTTCAGACGGCCCGACACAAGATATCCGGAAAGTGCAGCATGCTGATCGCTGCCGGATGTATGGTCCAGAGGTATGGGAAAAAGCTTCTGAGAGAACTTCCGGAAGTTGATATCTTTGTCGGGACCTCCCATTACCATGCGCTTGAAGCGGCTGTTGAATCGAAGCTCGCCGGAAACCCGAGGCGGCTCTGGATTGCAAGGCCGGCGCCAGTCCCTGGCGGTGAAGCCGGCTGGGCAATATCGAACGGATCTCATTCGGCGTACCTGAAAATTGCCGAGGGGTGCGGCAATTCGTGCTCTTTCTGCGTTATTCCCAATCTGCGGGGACCGCTAAGGAGCCGGAATGAAGCAGACATTCTTGCCGAAGCCGACCGGCTCTCATCTGCCGGCTTTAAAGAAATCAACCTGATTGCCCAGGATACCACGGCATTCGGGCTTGACCGAAACGATCCTCAAGCCCTGCCGAGGCTTTTGGAAAAACTCGATGAGATGCCGGGCCCGGAATGGATACGGCTGCTCTACTCATATCCCGACCGCATCTCGGACGGGCTGCTCTATGCCATGGCAAATTCACCCAAGATCGTGCCTTACCTGGACATCCCCATCCAGCATTGCGCGCCGGCAATCCTCAAGGCAATGGGACGTCCGCCCGACAGTCCGGAAAGGGTTATCGACAGAATTCGCTCCGCCCTCCCGGGGGTTGCATTGCGCACTTCGATCATGGTGGGCTTCCCGGGTGAGACGAAAGCGGAGTTCAAATCGCTGCTCGCTTTCATGGAACGGGTCGAGTTCGACCATGCGGGAGTTTTTGTCTATTCGCCCGAAGCCGGGACAAGGGCAGCGCGCCTCCCCTGCCGGCCTGACAAAAAGAGAGTTGAAAGCAGGCGCGCCGCCCTGCTCGAACTCCAAAGGGAGATTTCCGGGCGAAAACTCAAGCTCCTGGTTGGACGGAATCTGCCGGTACTGATTGAAGGCCCGCACCCCGAAACCGATCTGCTCCTTGCCGGACGTCTGCCCACCCAGGCGCCGGAGGTCGACGGAGGCGTTATAGTCACAGCGGGCTATGCGGAAGCCGGACAAATCTGCAGGGTACAGATCACTGCCGCGCATGATTATGACCTGGAAGGTCAAATTGTTTGAATTGAGGAATTTATAATGAGGAATTTAGAATTGATCAAAGAAGAGGACACGGAGGAAAGCTCTGTAAGGTTTTTGTAGAGGCAATTGAAGGATTCACGAGTTAATTCCTGAATTTATCAATCCTAAATCTCCCAAAACTCTTCAATTCTTTTCTCTGTGTCCTTTGCGCCCTCTGTGGTGGACAGCTTTAAGCCCTTTGGTTGCGCCTATGTTGCTCTGCAGTGAATCTCCTTTGCCTTTTCATTCTATAAAAGTCTTGAGGCATGCCTGTCTGTTCGGGTTTTTCAGCTTGCGAAGCGCCTTTTTCTCGATCTGTCGGATCCTTTCCTTGGAGACATTGAAAACTTTGCCTATTTTCTCCAGGGTCTCAGCCGGATGGCCATCGAGGCCGAACCTCAGCCGCAGGATTTTCTCCTCTCTTGGCTGAAGGGTCGAGAGCAAAGCACGCGTAACCTCGGCCAGCTCCCTGTCCGAGCACTCATCGGCCGGGGAGAGCGCTCTTTCGTCTTCGATAAAGTCGCCCAGCCTCTGTTCGTCCTCCCCTATGGGGGTCTCAAGGGAGATAGGCTGAGCGGCCAACGTAAGGACCATCTGCACCTTTTCGACCGGCAGCTTCGAACGTTCCGCGATTTCAGCAGGCATCGGTTCGCGCCCCAGTTCCTTGAGCAGTTCGTAGTAGACCTTGAAGAAGAGGTTCTTCAACTCGATGAAATGCACCGGCAGGCGGATCGTCCTCGTTTTGTCGTAGATTCCGCGAATGATACTCTGCCGGACCCACCATGTCGCATAGGTGCTGAACCGGTTTCCCTTGGTGTGGTCGAACCGGCCGACCGCTTTGAGCAGACCGAGGTTTCCCTCCTGAATCAGATCGTCGAAAGTCATGCCCCGGCCCCTGTACCGCTTGGCTATGCTCAGGACCAGTCTGAGGTTAGCCCTGACCATCTCCTGCTTGGCAGCGTCTACAGCCCTCATGATTGCACGGACCATGGCCAGTGAGGTCGAGAAGAGCGGATTTTCAGGCTGCTCGTTGGCGGCTCGCTCCAGGGTGCGCACAACGACCTTAAGCACCTTATCCCTTACGCCGGGGAAGGTTTGCTCGTGCTCCAGGAGCTTTTTGACTTTTTCGTAAAGGTCACCCATTATTCGGTCATCGACCGCATGTTCCTGGACGATCTGCACCAGTTCATCCTGTCCATTCCTGATTATCTGAGCAAGCTCGGTTTCGCGCTCCTGGGTGAGCAAAGGATAGCTGGAGACTTCTTTGAGATAACATGTGATGTGGTCTTCTTCAAAATCTTCTGCGGGAGCCGCAGCAACTTCAGCCTCGACCGGCCCTTCTTCTTCGGGTTCCACTTCGGAGAGCGCAGGGATACCGGCTTCTTCGGCGGAATCGACGCGGTCGATCTGCTCCAGCTCCAAATCAGGGCTGCGAAACCGGCCCTCTATGACTTGTCCTTCGAGCAGGCGTTCAAACTCATCTTCCGAATCGGGTTTTTTGAAGTAATAATCAAAAGGAAGGCACTTTTCAGGGCCATAAGATTTCATGTTATTCTCCTTTGCGGCAGCCGGGTTAAGACCTGCTGACATCTCCCGCCCCCCAGCTACGCGGGAATCATCCGACCTGTCGAGATTACACCAGTATCCGGATGACTTCAATAGCAAACAAGTTAAGATATTTTGGGCGTTTAGTCAATAGATAGTAATCGGTGCTTAAAAAGGGGATGTGTTTGTCAGCAGAAGATGTAAATCGTGATTAAAAAAATCGTCAGGCTAAGGGCTTATTTACGCACGAGCCCTAAATATGTATTTCAACAATATCGCCATCCTGCAGCACATAATCCCGCTGGACCATTTGCCCGTCGAATACTGATTTGCCCCGCACCTTTGCGAACTTGAGCCGGCTTACGAAATCCTTATGTATCTGTCCGGCAAGATCTTCAAGCGTGCTGTCTTTACTGAGTACGAAGGGAGACGTCAGGTCGGGCTCCTTGCCCGGCGTTTTCGTATAGACGCGGATAACAGCGGTCAGTTCATAGATTTTGTCGAGAAACTCGGCCAGATTGTATCCGGCAAGGATCGAAATGGGGATTGAGGGCAACGGCAGTTCGCAAAGTTCCAGAAAAGCGCGGTAATCCTCTTCGTCCACTTCATCATCGACTTTGTTTACCAACAGCAGGACCTTCTTTATGAATGGGGCCTTCTTCAAGTCCGCCGCGATGGGTGTTCCGGGCGGATATATTCTTATGCCGTTCAGAAAAGCCATGGCGTCTTCCATCTGCTGGAGCGGATCGCCCCGAATATCAACCACCACCACTATTATGTCTGTTCGCCTGAGCAGGTCCGTGAGTCCCGGGTCGATGAATTCTGTGGAAACAGGCGGGGTATCGATAAGCTGGAATTGAATATTTTCAAAATTGGCCATTCCCGCAGTGGGGTTCCAGGTGGTATGGGGAAAGTCGGCCACCTCGGGTTTGGCGTTTGTCAACGCGGCAACAATAGAGGATTTCCCAACATTGGGGACCCCTACAATGATGACCTGGGCTGCCCCCTCCCTTTCGATGCTGTAGGCTGTAACCCCTTTTGCCGAACCTTTCTTCTGCAAGGCATCGGATTTATGCTTTGCTATGCGTTTGCGCAGATCTGCCCTGAGCTTATCTGTGCCCTTGTGCTTGGGCATGATCGTAAGCATCTCTTCCAGGGCTTCTATTTTTTCTTCCGCAGTTTTTCCTTCCCTGTAGCGCTTTTCGGCTTCAAAATAAGGGGGAGGCAGATTGGCTGGCATGTCCCTTTCCCTGGTATTAGGGCTTGAATTAAAAACCAAATTCGATATAGATTAATTTGTTATCGTGGATTTCAATTCATTCCGTTTGAGGAGAACCGAAATTGCTTTGCAAAAAGTGCAACAAAGAGCTCGAAATAGTAAAAGCCTGACGCAGAGCTTACCTGCGCTGCCGTGAATGCGGCGCAATATATAACATAATGGATTTTCGTGAGGAACTCACGGACGAACTGGAAGAGGTTCTCTCTTTTTGTAGTGTTGACCGGATCTGAAGTTCCGTTCATCAGATGGACACGAGCCGCAGACTGGCTCCTCAGATGTCTATTGATGTACATCTCTGTCCATCTGTGGTTCAGATGTTTATCAGTGAGTTACCCCGAGTTTGTCGCGGATCAGTTTTTCGGCAAGATCTAGAGCATCCTTGAGCTTATCGGGTCTGTTTCCTCCAGCCTGCGCCATATCGGGCCGTCCACCGCCTGAGCCGCCCACTTCCTTGACGATCTCTTTTATGAGATTTCCGGCGTGCAATCTGGCTGTCAGTTCCTGGGTCACCCCGGCCAGCAGGAAGACCTTTCCCTCCGAGACAGCTCCCAGAACGGCTATCCCTTTAGTAAATTTTTCTTTGAATTTATCATTTATCTCCCGAAGAACCTTCGGATTATCAGCTTGGATTTGAGTAACCAGAACTCCCACACCGTCTATTTCTTCGGTCTGATCGAAAAGATCGGCCGAGCGCCTGCCGGCAGCGGAGGCCTTAAGGGCCTGGAGTTCTTTTTCCATTTGCCGCTGTTGGGCAAGTATCTTTTCGATGCGTTCGGCCACTTCTGAAGGGGCTACCTTGAGTGCTTCTGCTGCTTGATTCAGGACTTGCCTGTGACGGTTTATGTATTCGAGTGCGTGGCGGCCGGCAAGGGCCTCGATTCTTCGGACCCCGGCTGCGATGCTGGTTTCCTGGATAATTACAAAGAGTCCGATGTCACCCGTCCAGTGTGTGTGGGTACCTCCGCAAAGCTCGCGGCTGAAGCCCGGAATTTCAACCAGCCGGACGCGGTCGCCGTATTTTTCTTCAAAAAGCGCCATAGCTCCGGTTTTCAGGGCTTCCTCCAGTTCCATTACCCGAACGGTGAGCTGGCGGTTTTGACGGATTTCATCATTTACCAGCCTCTCGATCCGGGCCAGTTCTTCCGGGGTCACTGCTGTGAAATGGGTGAAGTCGAACCGGAGTCGGTCAGGTGCTACGAGCGATCCGGCCTGCTTTGCATGATCTCCGAGCACCTTGTGCAGGACCGCGTGCAGGATATGTGTGGCAGTGTGGTGGATTTCTGTGTCCTTGCGCAACTGCGCGTCGACTGCCAGATGAACCGTGTCGCCGGTGTGGAAATATCCGGATTCGACCTTGCCCACATGAACGATCAGATTTCCGGGCAACTTTATGGTATCGGAGACGGCGAATTTTCCCGTGGCCCCGGTAATCACCCCAGTGTCGCCCACCTGCCCGCCAGCTGCCCCATAAAAGGGGGTGCCGGCGGTGATCAGCTCCACAGCCATTTCTTCGGTGGCCGAGCCGATTTCTTCGCCGCCGCTGATCATCGCAATAATCTCGGAATCGGCCTGCGTAGCTTCATAGCCGAGAAACGTAGTGGTGAGGCCTCTTGAGCAAATCTGTCGGTAGACTTCCGGGATTTGGCGCTCGCCACTCCCTTTCCAGGCGGCCCTGGACATCTCACGCTGCTTTTCCATAAGACTATGGAAACCGGCCTCGTCCACTTGAAAACCGAGTTCCCTGGACATGTCGGTGACAATGTCGATAGGGAAACCGTATGTATCATAGAGCTTAAAGATGAGCGCTCCGGGGATCGTTTGCGCTTTTTCGTCGGCCAGACGCTTTATTTCGGTCTGCAGGAGCCTCAGTCCGTTATCCAGGGTTTCATTGAATCGTTCTTCTTCGTTCCGGATGACACTGGTTATGAAACTGCGGTTTTCCAGCAATTCGGGATATGCGTCGTGCATGGATTCAATGACCGATACGGCGACCTCGGACATAAACGGCCTGTCCATCCCTAGAAATCGCCCGTGCCTCAAAGCGCGCCGAATTACGCGCCTTAATACATAGCCGCGCCCTTCGTTGCTTGGCAAAGCACCGTCTCCGATAAGAAAGGCCGCTGCGCGGCCGTGATCGGCAATGACCTTGACAGAGACGTCCTTTTCGGACGAGGATCCATATTTATACCCGGTAAGTTGCTCGATCTTGGCCATCATTGGGGCAAAGAGGTCCGTATCGTAATTTGACGGAACTTTCTGGATTACGGCGGCTATTCTTTCAAGTCCCATACCGGTGTCGATGCTGGGTTTGGGCAGGGGCTTGAGGGCGCCGCCCTGAAAACGGTTAAACTGCATGAACACAAGGTTCCACAGTTCCAGATACCGGTCGCAGTCACATCCCGGCTTGCAGTCCGGCCGCCCGCACCCTATGCTCGGCCCCTGGTCGATGAGGATCTCCGAGCATGGCC
>JBKQTS010000310.1:0-40916 GCA_052143075.1 Syntrophobacteraceae bacterium
TTCAAGATCAACCAATGGTTCTTGCCCTGCCTGTAAAATCGCCATCTCCCCCTCCGGAAATAGGTCTGGAAAGAGATTACAACGGAAGCAGGGCAAATGCAAGATTAACTAACAAAGTAGTACTAGGGACATGAAATGCTGCGGTGAAATGAATTCCACCGCTTGGTTGCGGTCCAAGGCTGCTCTGTATATTATTCACTTCGACCCAACCTCTGGAAGAGCTTTCAGGCATTCGGGAAATTTCGGCACTTTACTGATGGATTATTCAAACATAAGGAAGAAAGGTAAAGTAACTAGATGTATGTTACTGTAACTCGCTTAGATATAAAGACTGAAATTGGAGCATTTGACCGGATGAGTAAGAGGACGGATTTTTTCCGGTCATCCGGAAAACGCGTACCTGGATAGTTTGCATGGAAAGACGGAATGGACTACATATCGTCATTCCCGCCTTCGCGGGAATGACGGTCCGTTCGCGTAAGTATTGGAGGTACTCGTTTGCCGGATGAACCTTTTTTTCGAGAGTCCTGTCGAAAGGTTGAGGCTTTGAAGTCTGACTCAGTGCATTAAGACCCGATTACATCCGGTCTTAATCGCACTGCGTCGGGGTTCCGAGCGGATTCCGACCTCGTTCCCTTAGATCCCGGCCTTGCCTTTCACAGCGAGCTTACTCATCAAGTCTTGGAGTTCTTGTTCCTCCTCAGCCGGTTTTCGGACCGTTTCAGCGGGTCGGAATAGTGACAATTGGAACCCCTTCCTTCTCAGGCTTTTCGGTTAGCGTGAACAAAAACATGATGATCCCGAAAATGCGTTTGGAGATGAAATCCCGGTCGTCAAGCCAGTACCAGTAACCCCGGTTTCGAACCATTACGAAGGCATCCGCAGGTTTTTCCTTGCCGCTGAGAATCCGCATCAGGGATTGGACCTTCCTCCCTTCGAAAACGTCTTCCTCTCGGGTGGGAAAAGTCCGCTTCTCCGAGACGTGCACTTCCGGGACCTCTATGTTCCCACTCAACTCGACCAGGATATCAAGCATGGATCGGCTCAAGATGGCAATTTCCCGATCATTTCGGGGGACGAGGCCAAAAGTCAGCGTGAACTCAGATGTCTGAGGATCAAGACCAAGCGTTTCCCTGATCAGTCGCCGGTCCGGTTCGACACTCTCATCGGTCTTACGCGCAAAAACTATAAGGGCTGCGCCATCGCTTTTCTTTTCAGGCTGGACCCTGATCCCTACGGCGCCCGAGCGCTGGACACGCCCCAGAGCCTCGATAACCATATAGAAACGAGGGTCGGCCGCTCGTCCTCGCAAAGCTCCTCCGGAGCGATTTGGGATGCCGTTAATTGAATGCACTGCCAGGCGAAGCACAAGTTCCGCAGGCCATCCTGCTTCTATAAGTGACATGATGGACTCCGGGGGAATAGGCGTCATGAGGCTGCGGGCGAATTTGTCTCCGGACAACAGGTTATAGGTGATGGTTGGACGGTCGGTATACGAGACAGTTCCGCCGGCAGACTGCACATTAGTCGTTGTGAAGGTGAGTGCCAGGTTAGCCAGGCTGTCCAACTCATATTGGCTGATCACCGAGGCCACATCCAGGAAAACCGGTGGGTCGGCATAGCGGAGGTTTACCAGGTTCATCAGCATTTGAGTCTTCCAGGAATCAGAGATCGCCGTCGAATAATCGAAACGGTCCCGGATAATGCTTGCGGGACCGAGACTACTGCAGCCTGCCAGTGCAACTATTAGGAAAACGGTGGAAAAGGATCTGCCAAAGTGAAGCATCATGTCCCTTCCGGAAAAGACAGCCAGCGATATATTTTTTGCCAAGAAAAACGGACACTACGAAAGACCAAAAGGCTCAGTTTTGCCATCAGCATCAGGAAACTGCACACTGCAGGCACTTTCTCCAGTCCAGTCGAGGATCAAGGATGATCAGGACCGGTGAAGCCGGAGCGCCTCCCTGCCTTCAGAAGCGTTTCGCAATCAAGTCGGCCAAAAAGCATTTGCTATCTCCTCGTGATGCAAGATTTGTGTAGGTTCGGCTGCTCAGGACGTGGTGGTCGATTTAAATCCAATGGATGCCGCTTGCTGCCAACAAGGGCAATTCCCAACCATTTTTCTTACATTGAAGAGATAAGCAAAAGTAACGAGGCCATTTGTTACGGTAACGCGCGATGGAGTCAATCGCAAGTGACCCCGGCCTGAAAAGGCGCTGCAATAATCCGGTTGAGTCTTTTCTGGGTTTAAAGGCGCCCAACAAACTCCACTGTACATCGCCCTAGCGCCCAGCAAACTCGCGTGCAGGACAGCACATCGATACATGCAGATCGCAGTTTGAGCGGTTTTGAGCCAAAAAGGACGGTCCCGCTTGCAATGAGTCTACAATCAGTTACCGTAACATGGCTCAAGTTACTTTCTGAGTTCTCAGAAATGACGGAAATTCATTTTTAGTGCGATCAGATCACCTTTCAGCGAGGGTAGACGATGAAAAAGCCTAAAATATCGGTCAGATGGTGTGTTGTTTTTTGCCTCTGAATTTTTGGCGCTCTCCCTTTTGTTGAAAATGTGGAGCTGGCAGGAATCGCTCCCGGATCCACTTGGTTCGTATATTGAGTTCTCAGTCATGTTTCTGCTCACCTTTTATGTTCTGGCTCTGCTTCCCATCAAACATTGCGTAGGTCGCTTAGAGGTTATTTTGAGGAAACAAACCTGGAAGTGGAGTCGGGATATGCGAAGACAGGAGTTTTCCTATGGAAACGAATGAGACTCACCCCGTTTTGGCCGACGTTCTCTCACACCGTCACAGGAAGGGAAAGATTGTCTCAGCAGAGGAAGCGGTAAACATTATCCGAGATGGTGACACAATAGCCACAGGTGGGTTTGTCGGAGCTGGATTTGCTGAGGAAGTCGCGGTTCAGTTGGAAGATCATTTCTTGAAAACGGGAACTCCAAGGGATCTCACGCTAATATATCCAGCCGGCCAGGGAGATGGAAAAACAAAAGGGCTTAATCACCTCGCCCACGAAGGCCTGGTCAGGAGAGTTATAGGGGGACACATCGGGCTGGCTCCTAAGATTCAAGACCTCGTTCGAGATGAAAAAGTCCTGGCCTATAACTTTCCGCAGGGTGTTGTCAGTCAGCTCTTCAGAGATATCGCCGCTCATAAACCTGGCGCCATCAGCTCCGTAGGTCTGGGGACTTTCATTGATCCAAGATTGGATGCGGGCAAATTGAACGAACTTACCCGGTCTGAAGGAGAGGATCTGATAGAGTTGATCATTATTGGTGGCAAGGAGTACCTTTTATATAAGGCACTCCCAATCAATGTCGCTATTCTGCGAGGGACAACAGCGGATACTGACGGCAATATAACGATGGAAAGGGAGGCTTTGACGCTCGATTCGCTTGCCATGGCCATGGCCGCAAAAAACTCCAGCGGCTTCGTTATAGTCCAGGTAGAGAGGACCGCGGATCGTGGAACCTTGAATGCTCGTCAGGTTAAAATCCCCGGCATTCTGGTCGACTGCGTCGTAGTTGCGAAACCCGAATATCATTGGCAGACTTTTGCAGAGTCATACAATCCAGCCTATAGCTGTGAAGTAAAAGTCGCCATGCGTGACCTGCCGCATATGGAGATGAGTCCGCGGAAAATTATCGCCAGGCGGGCGGCTTTCGAGCTGCGGCCCAACAGTGTGGTTAACCTTGGGATAGGTATACCCGAAGGGGTTGCTCAGGTTGCAAATGAGGAGAGGGTGATCGAATTCCTGACGTTGACGGCCGAGCCGGGAGTAATTGGCGGCATGCCCAACGGTGGTCTCAATTTCGGAACCGGAACGAACATAGAGGCACTGGTCGACCAGCCCTATCAGTTCGATTTCTATGATGGGGGCGGATTGGATCTCGCCTTTCTTGGATCGGCTGAAGTCGATGAGGAAGGAAACGTCAACGTCAGCAAGTTCGGGCCCAGATTTGTTGGTCCTGGTGGATTTATCAACATTAGTCAGAACTCCAAGAAAGTTATCTTTCTGGGGACCTTTACCGCTGGAGGACTTAAGGTCTCTATTTTTAATAACGGTATCCGCATCGATCAGGAAGGAAAACAACTGAAGTTCGTGAACCGAGTGGAACAGAAGACATTCAGCGGGAAATTCGCTGCAATGCGGCGGCAACCGGTTTTATATGTTACCGAGCGTTGTGTTTTCTCTTTATCCGAAAAAGGACTGGAACTCTTGGAAATAGCGCCTGGGATCGACCTGGAGAAAGACATTCTTGCCAAGATGGGATTCAACCCTATTATGGACGGCGCCCCTCAACTGATGGACGCGAGGATTTTCCATCAAAATCCGATGGGCTTGAGAGATTACCTGCTTACCATTCCTCTGGAAGAGCGTTTGACCTACTCACCGGAGGAAAATCTTTTCTTCGTGAATTTTGAAAATCTTTATGTACGATCAAGCGGCCAGATCCGTAAGATTCAGGATATGGTAGAAAGGATTCTGTCACCGCTTGGCAAGAAGGTCTATACTATCGTAAACTATGACAACTTCAACATACTCCCGGAACTCGTAGAAGAATACTCAGAAATGGTCAAACACGTCATGAGGTTCTACGAGAGGGTTACAAGATATACGACCAGCACCTTTTTGCGCATGAAGCTTGGGGACGAACTTGAAAAACGTGATCTAGCTCCCTACATCTATGAAACTCGTGAAGAAGCCAGGAATGCACTTTCCAAAATCCAGGAGCGGAGTACCGCAGCCAAACCGGAAGGCGTTTAATTATGTGCCTTTGAAGGCTGTAATAGGGGCTGGCGTGGGGAGAGTATTCCTTGGACTGCGAATTCTGCATTGTTGCACCAAGCGCGTGGAAGCTGCCACTGCCACAAGTCGGTTCTTTCGTCTGTCTTTTCCTTATTACGGTGCTGTACGTAATTTTAGTCAGTGTAAATGGAAACTCGATCAAATATCTGAAGAGATTGCCACTAACGACGAAATCAAGACGCGCTTGGGGATCGGCGATCTTGCTCCGGGATACATAGAGCGAATTTTGAGAGGGCAAGGGATCGGAAAACGAGGTAGACCACCAAAAACAGTAAAATGATTATTTGCTGCCGGAAGGCGTGAAGGGCCGCTACAAGAAATTGTGGCGGTTTTTTTATCTATATACCCATATCCCCTTATCACCTTTTAAACCTTTTCCACACAAGTTATCAAAATTATTCAGGAATAAAATAGGACAACTCCTTTAACCGACATGTCACCTTTTAAACAATTTGACAGGTAATATCAATGATTTAGAGTCCAGCCAGTCAAAACAGTGTAACCCTGGATATAAAGAGAAAAGGGAAGATTATGGCGAATTTGCTTAGAGTTTCAAAAGCAAACGAAACACCAGGTTTCCCGCTACGGACCTCGACACTTTACAAGTGGATTTACCAAAAGCAGCATCCAGAATTGTTCGTGCACTTGGGCTCGGCCGTTTTTGTGGACTTGGACAAGCTTGCTGCCCTCATTGCGAAAGGGGGCTTCTTTGGCGGCATGCGAGTAACTGAAATCTCTACTTCAAAGATCAGGGAATACATTGAAAAACGCCTGGAACTAAAGGCTGCGAAGGGGACTATCAACCGGGAACTGGCCGCACTCAAAAGACTGTTGCGCCTTGGCGCTCGATGCACGCCGCCAAAAGTGGACCGTGTGCCCTATGTGCCCATGCTAAAAGAAAACAATGTGCGGAAAGGCTTTTTTGAGCCCGGCGATTTTATTGCCTTCCGGGACAAGCTGCCCGAATACCTTAAGGCATTTGCCACCTTCGTTTATAAAACCGGGTGGAGAAAGACGGAGATTTGCAATCTGGAGAAGAGGCAGGTCGATCTTGAGCGGGGAACCGCCAGGATCGATCCCGGCGAGACAAAAAATGATGAAGCCCGCGTCGCTTATCTTGATTCCGAACTCATTACCATGCTACGCTATCAGTTTGACGCGCAAAAGAAGGCCGGCATCGTATGCCCGTATGTGTTTCCAAACGAAAGCGGCACGGGTCCAATAAAAGACATTCGCGGGTCTTGGTATGGAGCATGTCAGAAAGCCGGCATCGGTCGAAGGCTCCTTCATGATTGCAGGCGTACGGCAGTTCGAAATATGGTGCGCTCCGATAACCCGGAGGTTGTTGTGATGAAGATTACAGGGCACAAGACGAGAGCGGTATTTGACCGCTACAATATTGTGAACGAAGCCGACCTGGCGCTTGCTGCATCGAGGCAGGAAGCATATTTAAAAGCGGCCATGGGCACAAAAACGGGCACAATCCTGGAACTCAAGAGATGATGGGCCTTGTGCGAGAGTGGCGAAAATGGCATACGCACTGGACTTAGGATCCAGCGGGGCAACCCTTGGGGGTTCAAATCCCCCCTCTCGCACCAGTAAAGTGCGCCTTTGCCGACCTTGAGATACTCATTTCACCAGAAAGGTAAGAAGAGTGGAAATGAACGTTTCCTTAACTGACATCAGCCCGAGTCAAAAGAAGATCCGAGTGGAAATCCCGGAGTCCAGCGTAACCAAAGAGTTGGAAAAAAAGTATCGCGATCTGGCAAAAAAGGCCAAGATCAAAGGTTTCCGGCCGGGGAAAGTGCCTCTGAGCATAATCAAATCCTATTATGGGAAAGCCGTCGAACATGAGGTTTCAACCCAGTTCATCCAGGACACCTTTGGGGATGCGCTCAAGGAATCAGACCTCAAACCGCTCACCCAGGCTGACGTAAGCGAGTCGCATTTCGAAGAAGGCGGCGCTTTTAGTTACACTGCATTGGTCGATATCTGTCCACCCTTCGATCTGCCTGACTACAAAGGCTTGAAAATCCATAAGCCGGCAGTCGAAGTCACCGAGGAGCAGATACTGGCTGAGTTGGATAAACTTGTCCAGAACCATTCTCAACTTCGCGCGCTTGAGACCGAGCGTCCCATTCGTGAAGGAGACGTGGCGATAGTCGATTTCACACCTAGCGTAGAGGGCCGCGTATTCGAGAAGGGAAAGACCAAAGACTTCATGGCCGAGGTCGGTAAGGGCACCCTCCACCCTGATTTCGACAAACACCTGTTGGGGCGCAAGCCGGGAGAAAGTTTCTCATTTGAACTGTACTATCCCGAGGACGCTTCCACCTCTGAACTGGCGGGCAAAAGTGTCCGCTTTGACCTGACCGTAAAAGAGCTCAAAGAAAAGGAAGTTCCCGAACTCAATGACGAGTTTGCCCAATCCCTTGGCTCGGGCCAGTTCGAGACCCTCGATGCGCTGAGGCAGGAAGTGCAGCAAAAACTCCTAGAGCGGGAAGAGCAAAGTGCCTCTCAAAGCGTGCGCGATCAGGTCCTTCGAAAGATACTGAGCAAAGTTCAGTTTGAAATTTCGCCCAGGGTGATCGAGTCGGAAGCAGACAGGATTCTCCAGAACCTCAAACACCAGTTCGAAAGCCAGGGACTCAAATTTGACGCTGATGCCCTGCATACTGACGAGTACAGGACAGGCTCGAGGCTCCAGGCGGAAAGGGACATCCGAACCAGGCTCGTGCTCGACAAGATAGCAGAGGCCGAAGCGATCTCGCTCGATCTCGAGGAAGAGGAGCAGGTTTTCAGGGATATAGCCGCCGCTTACCGCATCGACCTGGCAAAGGTCCAGAGCGAATACAGTGAAAGCGCCATCGTCGAGCAGGAAAAGGAAAGAAAACTTAAAGACAAAGTGCTTAAGTTCATAGAAGGTGAAGCTGTCTTCGTGGACACACCAGAAGAGGCAATAGAGCCCGAAGCGGGCCCGGGGGGCGAGGAACCCGAAGCTGCCCGGGGGGCGGAACAACCCGAAGCCGGCCCAGGCGCCGAAGAACCCGAGCAGGCCTGATAATCTGGCCCCCAACTTAAGTGTGCGCAAGCGGGTGATATTTCTTTTTAGGGAAGTATAAAGTCTATCATACGAGGAGGATTTCTTAGTGGGACTCATTCCAATTGTAATCGAGCAGAGCAGCCGTGGTGAGCGGGCATGGGACATCTACTCAAGATTGCTGAGGGACCGGATCGTTTTCCTTGGGACCGCAATCAGCGACGATATAGCGAACGTGATTATCGCTCAGATGCTTTTCCTCGAATCCGAAGACCCCGACAAGGACATCCATTTTTATATCAATTCTCCGGGTGGCCTGGTTACGGCGGGCCTGGCGATTTACGACACGATGCAGTACATAAAACCCAAGGTTGAAACCCTGTGCATGGGACAGGCCGCCAGTATGGCGGCAATCCTGCTGACAGCGGGGCAAAAAGGCAAAAGGTTCGCTCTTCCCCATGCCCGCATAATGTTGCACCAGCCGATGGGCGGCTTCCAGGGGCAGGCGACCGATGTTGATATCCAGGCAAAGGAAATCCTGAGGCTCCGCGAAGACCTGAACCAGATAGTGGTCAATCACACGGGAAGGGCGGTCGAGCAGATACAGAAGGATACCGACAGGGACTTCTATATGTCCGGAGCGCAGGCCAAGGATTACGGACTGATCGACGAGGTCATCCAGGAAAGAGGCGCCGATCGGCCCTTGAAGCCGGTTTGATGTGAGCGGGGAAAAGCCCGCCTTGCCGGATTTATTGAAATGCAGTACTTTAAATTCCCTCGCCCCCGTAGCTCAGGTGGATAGAGCACGAGATTCCTAATCTCGGTGCCGCCCGTTCGAGTCGGGCCGGGGGCATCAGTAAAATCAAGGGGTTATGGTCAATGGACTGTAGCCCCTTCTTCATTGGTGTGTGGTTTTGTGTGGGGTTTTATCGCCCTTGCTCTTTCAAACGCCATCATAGCCGCCCTATCCGAATCCTTGATAGGATGCAGGTAAATTTCAGTGGTCTTGCGGATCTTGTGACCCAACATCTTCTGGATTGTCGCTGTCGGAACTTTGCATTCATCCATAATCGATGCTCCAGAGTGTCGGATTCGGTGGAAGCGAAAATACGGCACCCCCGCCTTTTTGCAGAGTGTTTTCATAAATTTCTTGCGGTCGATGTAGGGACCAGCCTTCTTCTCACCAGTCTTGCTGCTCGTATACGTATGCCAGAAAACCCACGGTATCGCTCGGTCCCGTGTCTCGAATCGCCTCGACAATATTTCGAACAGCTTTTCCGTCATGGGAACCAGTCGAGACTCCAAATTCCCATTTTCCCTCTTTCGGGTGTAAAGAGTGACACACTTCTTGGCAAAATCAACATCAGGCCATGAGAGCCGGTTAATTTCGCTCATTCGCCCCAAAGTATCTCGAATGGTCCAGAGATAATCTTGGGTATCGAGATGAGCGATGGCAATAACCTTGTCGAGGTCGTCCGAGGATGGGGTATGTTTTGGTTTATGAGACTCAGCAAAGAATTTAATGTCGTCAGTGGGATTCTCCTTCAGCCGTTTTTTCCCATGATTGAAAGTCGCTCGAAGGTAACGAAGCTCTCTATTGGCAGTTCCACCAGAATGTGCCTCATTTCGCTCCTGCAAAAATGTCTCAATCATTTTTTGTGTTATTTGACTGCATCTGAGATCTTTCCACCGCTTCACCCATCTTTTGGCCATGTAGCGACAGTGGTCAAAATGCCCCGGCACATAACGAGCTTTGACATAATCCAGTCTATCGTTTACTAGGTCCAAGAAGTCCATGTCTGTTTCGGTCTTCACCTCCTTTGGATTCTTCAACTCCTCCCTTCTTTTGGCGATTGCGTCCTTGGCCTCCCTTTTTGTTCGGAAGAAGCTGTGGGTGTATCTCTTTCCGCCCTGTTCGAGTTCGTACCTCCATCCTTTCCCTTTTACCAAATAAACGCTCATAGAGATCCTCCTCTGTGGGAAAAATCAGAGAACCCCTGAGCTTCACGGCACCCAGTTCCTGCCAGTTTTTATAGACCCAACTGGTGCTTTTGCGGAGGAACTGAGCTACCTCCTCAACAGTCATTGAACATTTTTGCGGATATGTGTCAAACGAATCCTTACTCATTGCCCGCCACAACCACTGTTCAGCTTGCAGGTTCTCATTTCTGTATTCTTACCAAAACACCAATCTTTCCGGTGGAGTCAACATTTCCATACCCGTGGATACCTCCATAATTAACCCAATCCAGTAATTCGGTTTAGACAACTGGAATCTAGGCATTAAACTCAAAAAATAAAGGGAAGCAATGTCATACGTATATCTCATTTAAATGAGAAATTGCATGTGAGTAAATATTTGAGATAGAGAAATGATGATTGGCTAGGGATATGGATTTTATGGTGAGGAGTGTTTCGCAATGTAAATCAAACCGGACTCAATTGTGATTGAAAGTCTAATAGTTGTATTGGCACAAATCGGATGTAGTCCTCGCAATATATTGATCTGTATGGAAAACATTTTTTTGAACCGCATCGCCATTTTCAACTTTTTTCAAAAACTGTCTGTATGCTTAGGTCCAATTGTCAATTGTATCTTTGACACGTTCATATCATTTGGAGTATATCGTTATGTGAAAGTACAATATTTCATAGCAGGCTCATTTACCATAACAGCAGACAAGCTAATCGGTATTAACATCGTCGAAAGATTTCCCCATAAACATTGACCAATCAACCACTAACTAGAACAATTATTGGTCTATTATTCAAAACCATTTCCAACAAATGGTAACTTCCTTTATATAAATAGAAAGTACAAAGATGCTAGGAACACTCTTTTTTTTCTCCATTTGCAGAAGATATTCATTTTCAATTAGCAGACAGATAAACTATTCAAAATGGATCTTATGGCATTAACAGCAAAAGTCAAAAGGTCTGTAATCAAAAATCATGAAAATGATTTGATTAAATGGTTTTGATAGACGGCTGGGATGATTCATCTTTCAAGAATCCCCCGCCGACAGGCGGATGTGGAGAGGAATGAAATTCCTCCCACTTGAACATCCCATTTCCTTCATACAAAAACTGTTTAGCTGTTTTTCGAACTGCTCAACGGTTTAGTGATAAAGAGCTTGTCTGCTTCGATTCCATTTCGTATCGGTGCAGGTGTTTGGTGCAATGCCCTCTCCCGGTTGATGGAATCATTGATGAAATTGCATGCGGCCACAATATTACCATAGCCTTGTATCTTTGCCTTCTTATCCCTGAGTTTGATGTCCATTCGAACTTTAACAAAGCTGGTATCCGACTCGCCATTTTTGTCATTGCGCTTGTCGGTGACCCATGAATATGGATGGCCCAACCAGTGATCGAGATTCTTGCCATTCCGATCAGCGAGTTCGAGTGCCTCGACAGGAATTTTCCAATGGCGGAAAAGATAACGTTCGTAAAAATCGGCGATGTTTTCTGTCCTCATAATCCCGTGGACATAGGAATCAATGGTGGTTAGAGATGCCGGGGAGGGAATCGGATCGCTCCAGTAGTCCTTGATGCCCGTAATATAGTAAAGGGACGAGAGATAAACGATCAGGGTCGGATACGTGACATACTCGAAGCTATCCATGGATCTGTTGGGGTTCAGGTAACCGGATTGAACCAAAATATAGATAGGGTGAATCTGATCGAGTTTGTTCAGGATGCGAATGCGGCCAACCACCTGAAAGATATCCTCCTGAGTTGTGACTTTCGGAGTTAGAACCACAGTATCAAGATCCACGTTGATCCCGCTTGAAAAAGCCGATGTGGAAACGATGATGAATTTTTCAAGGCTTTTGAGGTTATTTTGAATCTGGCCCTTTTCCTTGGGCTTGGTGAGCGATGTGATCGGGATGATCCGGTGATCTTTGAGTTCTGGAAACTGATCCAGAAACAGGGTATAGCTCCCAATGTCCTTTTTATCATCGGTGAAAAGCAAAACCCGATTGAAATTTCTGATATGCTCCACGAGCGATTTATCATCGACCAGCCGCAGTTCGATCTTCTTCTTACTTCGGTTAAGTAAGAATTTGAATCCTTGTTCCTCAACGATGGGAATCTGATTCACTGCTGGCGTGGCACTCAGCATGAAGACCGGCATTTTTCTGGAACACATGGTAGCCAGTTTCCCGACCACATCGGTTACATCTTTTTTCATGTTCTCGTGCGTTTCAAGGCAGTGGGCTTCATCGATGACGAAAATATCGATCCCGCCGTTTCGAAAGTGCTTCATCAATTCAATATTTCGTGGATGGGTGGGCCGAACTGTATCAAAAGTGTAGACCGTATCCAGTTGTATTTCATTCCGCAATGATGTGAACGGGACCATAAAGACCACGTTCAGATTGTTCTCCCGCTTCAGTTTTTCGAAGAACTTCGTCTTGCCAAGTCCGGTTTCACCGAAGAGATAGGATAACCCTTTCCCCTTTTTCAAGCATTCATCGATGGTCTGTTTCATTGCGGCCCTCATTTCGTCCACCGATTCGAAGTTCTGATTTTGGAATAGCGTGTGATAGCCAAAATGGTATCGGGCTTTAAAGTAATCCTTTTTGGCAAGCTCATGCGCCAGCGTGCCGGGGAAGTACTGGCCTGCCCAATCGAACAATTGCTTGATCCTTACATCCACTCGCTTTTCGACTTTGAGCCAGCGTTTTGCGCTTCCAACATCAGCGTTGATCGCCTCCAGAAATCGGCATGCATGCTCGGCCCGATTGCGGAATTTGGCGTAGTGCATGAGGTTCGGCAAGAGACACTTATTTAACCGCCGCCCTTCGGATCTGGTCCAGTTCATCTCGAAAATCAGTTGCAGATCGCAGGCCAGCATTGCATCCAAAAGCTCGGATTTGATGAACCCCATATCCAAGCTACGGATGAAGGGGTTTTCAAGTTCCAGCCTCTCTTCGGGCGTCGCCTCCTGTGACCATTCGATACAAAGTCGGGTCAGGGTCTGGATATTATGGAGGTGATAATCAACGCCTTCTGGAATCCATTCGATGAGGATTTCGCACTTCGGTTTGTGTTCAGGGTTTTTTTCGTTAAATGTTTCTGGCAACCGCAGGAAACTGGAAAAATTGGTGAAAAGATGCGGGTCGGCGGGATATCCTTTAAAAATAATCTTATTCAAGAAGTTGTTGTACTTTTCCCAATTGGCTCCTGACGTAATCTTCGCTGGGATATAGATCTGAAGCCCGTTGCCTGAGCAAACAATGATGTGATAAAGCCTAAGAGCTTTCAGTTTGGCATGAATTTCAGGTGCTTTGCTTCGAGCCAATTCACCGTCTTTATAATCCACGTCACCCCACAGAGTGAAAAAATGATGGACGTTTCGTTTGCTGCGGATCGCATCCTTCTGGTATCCGTTAGGGCAGAAGTAGAAGCCGTCCTTGCCGATACAGTCATCCACTTCCAGATAGCGATTCTTTGCGACGTTTTCGGGGATTTTCGTTTTTCCGTATTTATCCTTTATGCCTTTCCCGATGACTGTGTAAATTTCTCTGGCAAATCCGAGTTTTTTCAAAAATTTCGAAGGAATCTTACCTGAAGCCATAGCTCTACCCTTGTCGCCCGATTTCGGGCGCACCAGTATTGATTATTTTCGGTGAGGATTATTCTCTCCGGGAGAATTTCATTGTTCGCTGAGGGTGGGATCTTTAAAGAATAGCGCCATTCGCTGAGTCCCACCTTCTGGCGAAGTAGACTTCTCAGAGGCTGAAGAGCCTTGCTCCAGCATTATTCCATGTACCACCTTGCAGTCGGTGAAATGTGTCACACGCTTACAGACATAGGTTATTTTCCACCCTTCCATGCTTTGATGGTCAGGGCTTATTTCGTCTTCACTCACTATCCTTGGGTTTTCGTTTTCGAACAGGAGCGGATCATGCCCCATTCGAGACGGATTTTCAAAGGTGAGTGTCATTGGCTTGCCATCCTCAGCCCGTAGCTGCAAGCCAGTCAATTTCATGGTCTCCAAGCTGACCAAGGCGTGAGTAATAGTAGATCCCGGCAGGCGACGATCTAGCATTTCCGCATAGGCATCAGCCTCTTTTTTTGTCGTTCCCAGAGGCTCCGTGGGATAATCAGTCCGCCTACGCACCTCATCATATGCTGTGCGCTCTCTTTTGTGTTCAGCTTTCATTTCACTTCTCCTGTAGTTATAGCCCATCGAGTCACTGGACATCATCGAGTGTAGATTTGTAAATCTTAACTCACCTCGTCAAATAATCAAGAGCATTTTCTATATCATTGCTAATTACGAAAAGTGGTAACGCAATGTATATCATTTGCGTTATTTAAATGGATATAATTTAATTTTAAATGGAAAATTATGCTTTACATTGCTTGCGCATTTGAACACACTACACTAACTCTATGCACTGTTTCAGTTTATGTCAATCATTGACATGACGTTTAAGGCTTGTTATTTATGTTTGTAGTGGATAAGGTCGGCTATGCTGATTGATGTACGAAGTATTGGACCCATCGCCCAGCCAACTCGGATAGATAGATGGTGAAGGCTAGTGAAGTTAATGATGAACACACTTAAATAAAAGGAACGTAAAAATGACTAAAGAAGAACTGATGGAACAAGAGTTCAGGGGGAAGGTATTTAAAACACACTCATTGGGCGAGGTCTCTCTTGAATGGGTACTGAAACGTGACCCTGATTTCTATGTGAGTGATGCCGATTATCTCGAAGAACGGCTTGGCGGGCTGGTTGATCGACTCGGCCAACTGTCTTCCTTGATCGATGGAGGATATATCTTCCGCATCAATTTCACGGGAATTGACGCTGTTTCTGAGGATTTGAGTTACTGTGTCCTTTATCTGGCCAGAACCGGCGAATATCTCGTACAAAGTGCTAGAGGGGTTATCTTCGGTGAGGTTGAGGATTTGTTTGTTCCTGACCAAGAAAAGGTCGAGGCTGTTCTGGCCACGGGTGTCAAGCCGTATACCCCGTGGAAAGCCGATGAAATTTATCTCAAATTTCTGTCTGAAACTTCCTCGGAGGTGCCAGAAGGACGCCTGCTAGGTGAGCCTGATAATCCGTAACTCTTGTGGGGCGAGGGGTCTTCTAACTGGACCCTTCTCCCCTTCAATGATTGAGGCGAAGGATACTCACAAGCTAGAAGGAGAATGTAAATGTCGAAAAAACAGTTACCATTGTTTAGATGTTCACTCACCTTGTATGATTACGATATACATGAGGCTGGGTGGATTCGCCTCTATGCGCTAGGCAGAACAGAACCTGTTGGAGATTATGACCAATTGATCGTTGGGCTTAGTACGTTGGCTCAAAGAGACAATGGTCATATAATCGAAGAAAGGCTTAAACAGGCTTTGGATGAGCAGTTTTTTACGATAGATGAAGCCACCATGCTTCAGAAGTATCTAGAAATAAGCACGTGTTTGAAGGATCGCTTCCCAAAAGCCCGATGGTCACCACTGGAAATTGTACAATTCTACCCCCCGATTGTAGAAATCGATGTTAGAAATGAGAGCATAGTGCCCACTTCATGGCGCAACAACGACAAAGTGTTCGATATCCATCAGGACTGTAACGAATATTACGAACATGTGGATTTTATGGAGTTAGACCCAGACTACGGCCTTCCGTTTCACCTCATGGCTGAGGTAATCTTGAGATATCCTGAGGACGATAGGGAGGATATCTCAAACGAGGAATGATTTGGCACCCCTTTAACCCCCGACTCGTCACAAGGGGTCTAAAACCAACTATCTCCCCCATGTCCATGTTTCGGATATGGGGGATTTTATTTTAACTTGTGTGACATTATGATGCATTCCTTGCCCCGTAACCCTTTACTCCGATAAAAGCCGGTCTGGGGGCCATCGGGTAATCTGAGCAAGCAAGAACAAACCAATGAATAACGTGGTAGGAAGTCCGTCCGTTCAGGGTTATCCATGGGTTTGGTATAGGCTAAGTCGGGCGGCGTCGAGATCTCAAATCCTCGATGATCTTTCGTAGCATATCGTTTTCCTTTTGGAGGTTATTGCTCTTTTCAAAAAGCTGGTTTCTTTCCACTTCAATCGCCTTGATATGATCGACTAACACGCCAGCATTTTTAGCAAGTTCACCATATTGTGCAGTAAGGCTTTCGAGTTGTTGTTCCAACTCCCACGAGTACCGCTCCCATTCCGCAATGGTATCGCCATTGTGCATGTCGCTGAACGATTCACCAATTCTTGCCATTAAAAGCGGATGAGGCCACATCATAATTCGCTCCATCAATTTTGGCGGATCTTATCATCAAACGGTTCCCGAATGGCCGGGCAACATATCTGTCCACGATTATCTGATCTCGTAGGGCTGGAAAAAGGGTGCAGGATTCCAACGAACCACAGAGAATCTTTTTGATCGGGGTACACCAGACCTTTCTGCATGATCGCTCTCTTTTTTTTCCCTGAATATGCAAGGCCGCCACTCGTCATCTTGTCATACTGCATTGATCATTCTTATACGGCTGAACAAGCTCTGTGCTTCGTGTGGAATGACGAACACATGGATTCCCGTAGCCTTACAGGCACAGAATCCGCTGTTAGATTCTCCCGTTCGAGATTATTTCATGTTTTCTCTCATCCCAAAAATCATGGATGAAAGGGAAACAGTATATCAATTACATTAATGGTGTATCAAATAATATAGCCATCTTTGGCGAATACCAGTCTGCCGAATGACTATGGGGATCGGGACTGGCTACCCTATTTCCTTCGCCGATGTATCCCTGTGTGAGATTCGATGATGTGTTCACCGGATTTTTTGACGAAATCTTCCGAGAGACCTCTTTTGGCTAAACTCTTTTCTTCCATCCACCATAAAATCCAGCCTATAGCGCATATACCGAGAAAAATCATACCCCATTCCTCCTTTCGGTCGTTGTCCATAAATCATATGATGTATGAGGCACACTATATCATAAGTCATGATATAAGTCAACACAAATGTCACTTGTCCATGATATAGATTTCGTAGAATCATAATATAGGTTTTGAAAAACATAGATAATTCATTCTTGCCAGAATTGAACCGATGGTGGAATAGGTAGGGCGAGGGGTACAGCAATCAATGGATTGAATAGCAAAAGGGCCATCTTCGAGGTACAGGGGCTGTTTTTGGAAATTACCAAGTTGGGGATATTTGCGAGTGTCTTTATTAAAAATGGTTTGGCGTCTCCCTATCTGCCCACCCCACAACCAGAGTTTACCGAACCCGTATCCCATTGGCATCGCATGTTGTAGTTGACACTTACATCATAATCTGGTATTGTACATTCAGATTAACAACATCTAGCATGGGAGGTAAAACACAGTCTATATCGAAAATCAATTGGGGGAACAGGCATGGGAATGTCAATCTTGGAAATGGTTGCCACGATAGTGGCTGGGCAGTCAAGCCAGAGAACGCTGAGTGGCGAGGAGATCGATGAGCTAATAAAGCATACGTATCGATCCCTCAAGGAGATAGAGGCACTCGAATCCAGTGCGGGAGGCGTATCGGAGATTGAACTACCGATTGGGATACAATCTACTACTTCGGATGTACATCAATCCAAAACTGAGCAAACAGCCGCTGAGCCGGTGATAGACCCACAGAATTCCATTCGGGATGATTCAATAGTGTGTGTTCTCTGCGGAAAAGAGTTTAAGCAGCTTACCCATACTCATCTCTTAAGGGCGCATGGAATTTCACCCGATGAGTACCGAAGGAGATATGGAATCCCAATGAAGCAGCCTTTGGCGGCAGGATCGGTATCGCAAAAGAGAAAGGATCAGGCTAAGGAGCGAAATGTCGGAGAGCAATTGAGACTGGCACGGGCGGCGAAAAAAATAGACCAGTCTCGTAACATACAGAAAGCAGAGAAAAAGGAATTGAGCGAAGAAAGCGAGTAACGGATGCGAGATTGGAGGAAGATATGAAAGGCAACGAAAGAAGACTCAAGGAAATCAAACAGATGAAAATAGCCTCCCTAACCTCATGGGACGATAATGAGGTTCGTGGCTTGGTTGACACTGGAGATCACTATATCTGGTTCAGATCAGAGGAAGGGAAGGAGCCAGTTCTCGAAAAAGAAAGGGCTTTCCAGAAAAACAAATTCAAAGATTATGATGAATTTTGCGACAAAATGGGGAAATTCTCCCCATATACGCAGATGCTTCTGAAACCATTCGAGACGAAATCGCTAAATTACGATGACCTTATTGGAATCTGCAAGGACAAGTATCCTCAATACAAGTCTCCAGCCGATCCTTTCCAGCCAAGAAAATTGAGTCAAGTTCCGATTCATGATGATGAACATGGTGATACCGATTATTCGGAACGAAGACACAGCGTTAAGCACGACTAAAACAAATGAAGGAGAAATATTTTGGACAGAAGGAGCGTAAACTGTCCATATCCTGAAAAAAGTACCGCACTGGGCTTGGTTTTGCGAATTGTCCGATATGCTGAAAAGCGGACAATATGTCAATCCCCTCTCGTGATCTGGCCCCGACCCCCTCGCCTTCCGTCCATCGTTGGTATTTAGAAAATCGCCGAAGAGTGATAATCAAGTGAGTCAGCCTTCCACCGCCCCAACACATTAATCTCTTAATGCACCCCTCTGGAATACCCTACGATGAACTATCTCCGCTCAACCTATACCTGAATACCCCTCATTTAACGGAATCGATGGGAGCCATATAGTCATCTGCACGAAGATCCCCCTGCTTTGTCTTCGTCCGTTCAATCCCAGCCCGTGAGCCAAGCGAATACTTGAATTTCCGGTATTTTCCTTCACATTCTGCCCTATTTGATATATTCGAGAATCGTAACTCAATTTTCTCCTAACAGCACCAAAAGGAAGCCTGATGAATGCAGCGTCCATTTTGGATAGGCTGAAGCCCAATGTCAAAATCCGTGGCCCCTTCTTTGCCGAAGAGATCCAGTTGATCGTAACGGTCCCGATGGGGGATTCCGTCAAACTCATCGGGAAAGGTCTTCGGACAGGACAGGTCCACGAGCCGATCCTCTCGCTAGAGCAGCTTGCCTCTCTTGAGATCGGTGTGGAAAAACAGCTTTTCGATGGTGATGCCAGAAGGTTCAGGCTCGGTGTTGAAGCAATGCGTTTGGGCTTGGCCTACGAATATGATCCCTACTTTTCGCTTTCGATTGCCCGAATCGATCCGCTGCCGCATCAGTTGGAAGCAGTTTACGATTATTTTTTGAAGCTGCCCCGCATCCGGTTCCTCCTTGCTGATGACCCCGGTGCGGGAAAAACTATCATGGCGGGTCTTCTTGTAAAGGAATTGAAGATCCGTGGACTGATCCAGCGTATCCTCATCGTTGCCCCAGCAAACCTCACTTTTCAGTGGCGGCGTGAAATGCTGGACAAGTTCCGTGAGGACTTTAAAATCGTCCGTGGGGATGTCCTTCGGATGAATTACGGCTCAAATCCTTGGATGGAGACAGACCAAGCGATTACATCGATATCTTGGGTGTCCCGCATTGAAGATGCCAATGAGAGCCTCCTTCGAAGCAATTGGGACTTAATCATTGTGGACGAAGCTCACAAAATGAGTGCCTACTCCACAGATAAAAAGACCCTCGCCTACCGCCTTGGTGAGGCCCTCTCCGAGCGGACCGACCACTACCTTCTGATGACAGCCACACCCCACAAAGGTGATCCGCAAAACTTCTGTTTATTTCTTCGGTTACTCGATCAGGATGTTTACGGGGATATCAAAAGCCTTGAAGCGGCCATTCAAAAGCGGGAGGCACCATTCTATCTGCGGCGCATCAAGGAAGCCTTGGTAACGTTTCCTGATCCAGATACCGGGAAAGCCAAAGCCATTTTCACTAAACGGAACGTCAAGACCGTAGACTTCCAGATCGATGATGACGAACTCGAATTCTATGACATGCTTACCAAGTATGTTGAGGACCAATCGATCAAAGCTTCTGAAGAGGATTCTGCCCGTGGTCGGGCTATGGGCTTTATAATGGCGATGTTGCAGAGGCGTTTCGCATCGAGCCTCTATGCAGTCAGGAGAAGCCTTGAGCGGATGAAGGCAAAGCGGGAGAAGATACTTGCCGATCCAGAGAAATACCGCAACGAGCAGATCCAGAGCAAACTCCCCGACGATTTCGATGAACTACCCGAAGAAGAACGGGACCGGATTTGGGATGAAATGGAAGGGGTTGTCGCATCGGTTGATCCTATTGCGCTGAGGGAAGATATCTTCCAGCTTGGAAGACTCATCGACCAAGCACGCAGCCTTGAAGGCCGAGAAATCGAATCGAAGCTCCGTAAGCTAAAAGAGATCATTGCGGAACGTGGTGTCTTCACAGACCCGAAGATGAAGCTCCTTGTCTTCACGGAACATAAAGACACTCTGGATTATCTGGCTGGGGATGGGAAAGATGGAAGGCCCTTGGGGAAGCTAAAAGAGTGGGGTCTTGAGCTTACCCAAATTCATGGCGGAATGAAGATCGGTGATCGGGACACTCCATTTACCCGTATATATGCTGAGCGGGAGTTTCGAGAAGCCTGTCAGGTGCTGGTTGCAACCGAAGCCGCCGGGGAGGGTATAAATCTTCAGTTCTGCTGGCTCATGATAAATTACGATATTCCGTGGAATCCGGTTCGGCTCGAACAGCGTATGGGCCGCATCCACCGCTATGGGCAGGAAAAAGATTGCCTCATCTTCAACTTCGTTGCCACCAACACCCGTGAGGGCCGTGTCCTGTATACCCTCTTCGACAGGATAAAAAAGATCGAAGAGGATCTTGATCCCAAACAGACAGGGAAAGTTTTCAACGTCCTTGGTGATATATTCCCGGCTAACCAACTGGAGAAAATGGTCCGTGATATGTACTCACGCAACCTCACGGAAGACGTTATCAAGAGCCGCATTATTGAAGAGGTGGACACAGATCGGCTCAGGCGAATAACGAATTCCACACTGGAAGGGCTTGCGAAAAAGGAACTGAACCTGTCTGCAATCGTTGGTAAGTCAGAAGAGGCCAAGGAGAGGCGGCTGGTCCCTGAAGTGATCGAAGATTTTTTCAAGCAATCTGCACCTGTTGTCGGCATATTTCCCAAAGAGGGCAAGGCCAAGGGCCAGATATACCGGATTGGTAAAGTTCCCAAAAACCTACTCCCAATTGGGGATAGGCTTGAGACGAGGTTTGGCAGACTGGGGCGAGAGTATACGAAGATCGTCTTCGATAAAAAGTTTCTGAGTGATGATCCCACGCTTGAATGGGTAACGCCGGGGCATCCCCTTTTCGAGTGCGTCCGTGAAGCAGTATTGGAAAGAGTAACGCCCGACCTTGACCACGGAGCGGTCTTTTTCGATATAAACAGGAAAGAACCTTGCCGACTCGACGTATTTTCAGCAGCCATAAAGGACGGTCTTGGAAACGTACTCCACAAACGGCTCTTTGTGGCGCAGACCGAAATGGATGGCTCGATCACCATTCGTCAGCCGACCATTTTCCTTGATCTGGTCCCATCAGGTGAGAAAGTGGATACCCCGGCTGATGATGGTTTGCCTTTGAGAGAAGAGGTAGAACACGCTCTGCTTGGGAATGCTCTTCAATCATTCCTTGATCAGGTGCAATCGGATCGGGAAAAAGAAATCCGAACCATATCTTCTCACTTGCAAATAAGCCTGAATGAGTTGATCGACAAACAGAATCTCAGGATGGCCGAACTTCTTCAGCGTCAGATGGATGGTGATACCAGCCCACTGATGATGGCAAATCTGAAGACCACAGAAGATCGGCTTGATGAACTCACCAATCGGCTTGAGCGGCGGACCACGGAGTTGGAAAAAGAACGGCACTGTACAATTGCCGAAATAAAGCACCTTGGACGAGCATGGGTACTGCCACATCCTGAGCGGGTAAATCCTGACATTGCCCCTATGGTGCAGGATGAAGAGATCGAGCGTATTGCCGTCGATGCGGTCATACAGTATGAGAGATCGATGGGCTGGGAGGTCGAGAGCGTTGAAACTGAGAACCGTGGTTTCGATCTGATCTCACGCAAGCTCCACCCCGAAGATCCAAAAACCGCTATTGCGGTGAAGTTCATAGAGGTTAAAGGACGAGCGACTGAGGGCGAAATACTTTTGACCACGAATGAGTACAAGACAGCCGAGCGCCTTGGGAAGGATTATTGGCTCTATGTTGTTTTCGATTGCGCTTCGAATCCTTGCATTCACGTTATTCAAGACCCAATACGGTTGGCGTGGAAACCGCTTGTCAAAATCGAGCACTATCACGTTAGTCCATCTAAGATTTTGGGGGTCGAAAAATGAGTGACCAACGCAATGTCCTCCAGAGTCTGTTCAAAGCTGAAAACAGATTTGCCAACTTCGGTTCCGCATTGATCAAGTTAGTAATTCGTGGGTTTAGGTGCCATGCTTCAACAGTCATCGATGTTGATAGCCCAATCATTGCTTTCTGCGGACTGAATGGAACTGGTAAATCGACTATCCTTCAATTGGCTGCTGCCGCATATAGATCAAATACTCGTGGAGGAAAGCGTTATTACATAAAGGACTTCGTTGTGGCTGGAACACTTGATCCATCACCATTTTCACCAGATGCATCGGTGTCATATTCGTATTGGCAGGAGAATAGACAACCAAAACAAGTTATAATCAATAGAAGTGATCCAGAAAAAAGATGGCGTAATTATAAGAGGCAACCAAGTAGAGAAGTCTACTTTGCTGGAATGGGCCTTTACTTGCCAAGGGTAGAAGTGCGAGATTTTATAGTTCGAAATGCATCCAAAGTTAAAGTGATTGAGTCAACGGATATATCGCAGGAATCAATACAATGGGCGTGTCAAATCCTTGGATGCAATTATCAGTCAATGAACGCTAATAAAGTAAGGCATGCAGGGAGAACGGGCGAAGTCGTTACGGTAAGCCGTGCTGGTAAGAACTATTCAGAGGCCAACATGGGATGTGGTGAAGGACGCATTCAACATATCATTCGAGTCTTGGAGACACTACCTCAAAAAAGTCTAATACTGCTGGAAGAACCTGAAACCTCTCTTCACCCAAGCGCTCAGCATCAATTTGGCAGATACCTAGTTAATGTGTGTATATCCAAAAAACATCAGATATTTATTTCCACGCATAGCGAATATCTTTTAACCGCATTGCCATCTGCATCTAGGATCTACCTTGACAGAACAACTGATAGTCTAAGGACAATTAGAGGAATCACTACCGCACAGGCTATCAGCTTGATGACTGAAGGCCATAGTAGAGCACTGCACGTCTTAGTGGAAGATGAAGTGGCTGCGGCGGTTTTGAAGGAGATACTCCGTCATGGCGATAGCACATTTCTTAGAACTATTAAGATCCATCCCATAGGCGACACTAGAAGTATTCAGTCCGTAATGAAGGCACTTGTTGAAACGGGGTTGCCAGTTGCTGCGGTGCGAGATGGTGATAAAGAAGGAAATCCACGAGAGAACATATTTAAATTACCCAGCGAGTTGCCTCCAGAAAGGGAACTACTCAACACACCTGTAGTTAAAGATTTTCTTCGATCCGCTTACGGAATTGAGGTGGACGATTTCATTGTTTTAGTTCAGGGAATCGATCATCATCAATGGTTTGGTCTGCTTGCCGAGAAAGTCTCAGCCAGTGAACCGGCTCTTGTTCAGGAAGTGGCGAGAATCTACATAAAAAGTCTTCATGAAAATGAAATCGATAAACTGGTAAACTTACTCAAGGGAACTATACGAGTATGAAGGATTACTGCAAGCGACTAATTGAAGTTGATCTGCCTATAAAACGCATTTCGGAGCATGCGAGAAGGGAAAAATCTATCAGACATGGGCATATCTCAACACTCCATATCTGGTGGGCAAGAAGACCTTTAGCAGCGTGCCGTGCCGTGCTCTGTGCTGCATTGTGGCCCGATCCTGCGGACGATTTCTGCCCCGACTCATTCAGGAAATCAGCCAGACAGCAGATGGTCGCTTGGGCGCAATATCACCCCAAATTGCTTAGCCAAGAGAGTTTTGCCCAATTTGTTCGAGTCCAGAAAGATCATCATTTTCTCGATGACAATTTCAATCTTCGAAAAGTGTTGCTGGACTTCATTGCTGATTTTGCTAGTTGGGATAACTCGAACAACAGCGAATACCTCAAGACCAGTCGAGCATTGACATTAGTTGCGCATGAATCACTCGGTGGGATCAAGGGAACCAAGCCGTTCGTAATCGATCCTTTTGCTGGGGGAGGATCAATCCCGATTGAAGCTTTGAGGATTGGTGCGGATGTTTTCGCCAGTGACCTTAATCCTGTAGCTGTGATGCTTAACAAAGTAATGCTCGAATATGTCCCAAAGTATGGTCACGATCTGAGCAGCCATGTAATGAAATGGGGGCAATGGATTAAAGAGAAGGCACAAGCCGAATTAGCCGAATTTTACCCGCTAGACTCTGATGGAGCTTGTTCGGTTGTACACATATGGGCAAGGACTATCACCTGTGAAGGACCAAGTTGCGGTGCTGAAGTTCCTCTCCTGCGCTCCCTTTGGCTTACATCTAAAGAGAGTAAGGCCACGGCACTCAAGATGATTCTTGATCTCTCTAAAAAGAGGATAGATTTCGACATAAGTATCAATGTCAAACCCAAGGATGTTGGGGAAGGCACAGTCAAGCGAAGTTCTTGTACTTGCCCAATATGTGGTTACACTACGCCTGCCGATAGAGTTCGTAAACAACTTATCCCTAAGAACGGTGGAGCTAATAGTTCGAGGCTCATATGTCTTATCAGAAAGTCCTCGAACGGCGTTCAACAATTTGGCATCCCTACTGAAGTGGATATAAATGCATTTGCTAAAGCCCGAGCTAAATTAAAGATATTAAAGGCAACGTCTAATATCATTCCATTGGTACCAGATGAACCTTTACCTTACCTAAGAAGCATTTTTAATGTCCATTTAATTGGAATTGATGAATGGGGGAAGTTATTTAACGATAGACAATGTTTAGCCATGATAACACTGGTACAAATTACAAGAAATGCTATTGAACAGATTGTGGCATCGTCTGACCGTTCTTTGGCTATAGCGATAGGCACGTGTTTGGCCTTTGCAATTGATCGATGCGCTGATTACTGGAGTTCATTGGCAACATGGGCTGGTGAATTCGTCAGAAATACTTTTGGAAGGCAAGCATTAGGTATCATATGGGACTATGCTGAAGTAAATGGCTTTTCAGGAGGGTCAGGTAACTATATCGGAGCAATTGATTGGATCTGTCGCTGTATTGATAAAGAAAGACATTCATTGACTAAAATAGGGCAAGTTGGTCGTGCGTCTGCGTGTGATAGTCCTTTGCCTGATGGTAGTGCTAATGTTTTTATGACAGATCCTCCATATTATGATGCGGTTCCATACGCTGATTTGTCGGACTTCTTTTATGTATGGCTCAAACGGTCAGTTGGCGAATACCACAATGACCTGTTTAATGAAACACTTTCACCCAAGAAAGGTGAAATCGTACAACTCTCAGAGCGAAATCAAAACTACGCTTATAAGACCCGCCAGTACTATGAAGATTTGATGAAACAGGCGATGCTAGAAGGAAGGCGGGTCTTAGATCCCAACGGGATAGGCGTTGTGGTATTCGCTCACAAGACCACTATTGGATGGGAAACTCAACTTCAAGCCATGATAGACGCTGGTTGGACAATCACTGGGTCTTGGCCTATAGATACAGAAAGGCCCGGACGAATGCGTGCGAACAACTCGGCTGCATTAGCATCATCTATTCACCTCATTTGCCGCCCACGTGAAACCTTGCAGGGTGGAAGCACTAAGAACTCGGTTGGTGATTGGCGTGAGGTATTACAGGACTTACCTAGACGTATTCATGAATGGTTACCCCGACTTGCCAAGGAGGGAATTGTCGGAGCCGATGCAATTTTTTCATGCCTAGGCCCCGCACTTGAAATATTTTCCCGCTATTCAATAGTTGAAAAGGCGAGTGGTGAGCAAGTTTTACTTCGAGAGTATTTGGAGCACGTTTGGGCCGCTGTAGCTAAAGAGGCACTTAATATGATTTTCCAAGGAGCCGATGCCACTGGTTTTGAGGAAGATGCAAGGCTTACTGCTATGTGGCTATGGACTTTGTCCACTGGAACAAACGGGAAAGGGGCCAAGTCAGAGGAAATAATCGATGAAGCGGATGAAGATGTGGAAGACGAAAAAACATCAAAAAAAATCAGTGGTTTTGCCCTTGAATACGATGCTGCACGCAAGATCGCCCAAGGTCTCGGAGCACATCTTGAAAACATGACGACTTTGGTCGAGATCAAGGGGAGTAACGCTCGACTGTTACCTGTTTCAGAACGTACGGGATATCTTTTTGGAAAAAAGGCAGAGAATAAGATCGAAAAAAAGAAAGCCAAAAGTGGGAAGCAGTTAAGCATGGCTGATATCATCGGCAAGAATCCCCAAGAGAGCCAATCCGCTGGAGGGGGCAAGATCGCTCTTACTTCTGGCAAGACAACTCTCGACCAAATCCACCAAAGCATGCTTCTCTTTGGTTTGGGCGAAAGTGGTTACTTGAAAAAATTGCTTGTTGAAGATGGGGCTGGGGCCGATCCACGATTTTGGAGGCTTGCACAGACTCTATCAGCACTGTATCCATCCACCACAACAGAAAAGCGGTGGATTGATGGGGTACTGGCACGCAAGAAGACTTTGGGACTTTAATAACTCGATTTGAGGGAGTACAGGAATGGCTCTAAAGCCTTGGTATAAAGTGGTTACGCCACGTGAGGATCTTAGGAGTGGAAGACCTCTGGACGCATCGGAATTTGCGGTCCATCTAGGTCTCGTCCGAGATGGAAAAGCTCCACCAGTCTACCAGAACCCTCAAGAATTCTTCGAGCGAACCTATCTTACCAAAAACCTGCTCTCCTTGGCTTCGGAAGTGGTAAGGCGGCTTTCAGGGGAAAAAACGGAAACATCTGCTGTTTTCAATATGACTACTCAGTTCGGTGGAGGGAAAACCCATAGTCTGGCCATGCTCTACCATTTGGCCCGAAATGGCTCGAAATCCGAAAAGTGGCTTGGAGTTGATAGAATACTTCGTGAGGCCCGTGTTGGATCTGTACCGAAGTCGAACGTGGCTGTTTTTGTTGGAACCGAATTTGATTCCATCACCGGAAGGGGTGGCGACGACGGAACACCATTGAGGCGCACCCCTTGGGGAGAAATAGCTTTCCAGCTTGGCGGTAAGGAGGCTTTCGATGTTGTAGCCCAACATGAAAAGCAATTAACGGCCCCCGGTGGCGATGTAATTCGCAAGTTTCTTCCCAAAGATGAACCATGTCTCATCCTGATGGACGAACTACTGAATTACCTGAGCCGTAGCCGAAAGAGCGGACTCTCAGGCCAATTTTATAATTTCCTGCACGATCTTTCCGAAGTCATCCGAAGTCAGAACAACATGGTTCTTGCCGTATCGATCCCAGCATCAGAACTGGAGATGACCACGGAGGACCAGACCGACTTCGAGCGGTTCAAAAAGCTTCTTGATCGACTTGGGAAAGCCCTTTTCATGTCAGCAGAAGCCGAGACATCCGAAATTATTAGAAGGCGGCTCTTTGAATGGGATAATGCCGCACAAACACAAGATGGCCGAGTGCTCATATCGCAGGACGCAATCAAAGCTTGCAATGAATATGCGGACTGGGTGGTGGACCACAGGCAACAACTGCCCCAATGGTTTCCAATCGATCATGCCCGTGAGACTTTTTATGCTACCTACCCATTCCATCCAACAGTTGTATCGGTTTTTGAGCGGAAATGGAGGGTTCTTCCACGCTTTCAGCAGACCAGAGGCGCATTGAGGCTTCTGGCCCTGTGGGTTTCAAGAATATATCAGGAGGGGTTTAAGGGTGGATACCGTGATCCTTTGATTGGGCTTGGCTCTGCCCCGCTTGATGATTCACTATTCCGTGCGGCCATGTTCGAACAGCTTGGGGAGGCACGGCTTGAAGGGCCGATCACAACTGATATCTGCGGAAAGAAGGACTCCCATTCACTTCGACTCGATAAAGATGCAGTGGATGCCATTCGAAAATCGAGACTCCATCAGAAAATTGCGACGACAATCCTTTTCGAGTCAAACGGTGGGCAGTCCCGTACAGAGGCAACCGTTCCAGAGATCAGGCTTGCTGTCGGTGATCCCGAACTCGATATCGGAAATATCGAAACGGCTTTGGAGGGGCTTTCCCGCTCTTGTTACTACCTTTCAAGCGAGAGAAACTCATTTCGATTCAGCTTCACACCGAATCTAAACAAACTCTTTGCGGACCGACAGGCAAACGTCCAAGAACCAAGGGTTCAGGAACTCATAAAGAAAGAGATCCAGAAGGTCTTTGCCAATGGCACGGGTATGGAGCGGATCTTCTTTCCTGAAAAAAGCTCACAAATTCCTGATCGGCCTGTTCTCTCTATGGTCGTCATGGATTCGAAATATTGCATGGAGGATAAAGGTTGTCCAGAATTGCTCGAATCGATGATCAGGGAGTATGGAACTTCTGCCCGAACCTTCAAGAGTGCTTTGATCTGGACAGTGGCCGACAGCAGTTCTCCACTCAAAACCGAAGCTCGTAAATGGCTTGCGTGGCAGGAGATCGAGACTGGTGACTATGGCCGTCTGGATGAAAAACAAAGAAGGGAATTGGCTGAAAACCTGAAGAAGGCCCAGCGGGATCTCAAAGAGAGTATCTGGCGGACCTACAGGCATGTTGCTCTTCTGAACAAAGACAACACTCTCCGTATCATGGACCTTGGGCTGATCCATTCAAGTGCCGCAAATTCCTTGCCTGAGCTAATCCTGATGAGGCTTAGACAGGGTGGCGACGTTGAGGATAGCATCAGTGCAAACTTTCTCGTTCGGAATTGGCCCCCGGCATTCAAAGAATGGAGCACCAAGTCCGTCCGTGACGCATTCTTTGCATCCCCTATTTTCCCACGGATTCTCAAACCAGACGTGATTAAAGTCACAATAGCCAAGGGGGTCAGTGGCGGCACTATCGCTTATGTGGCCAAGATGGGTGATGGCTCTTACAAACCGTTCTGTTACGAATGTGCTCTGAATACCGCCGATGTGGAAATAAGTGACGATACGTTCATCATCACACGAGAAACGGCTGAAGCCTACAAGAAGGCTCAGGAAGACCCTGTACCACCGCCAAAGCCAGAACCTCACCCAAAGCCCGGTGATTTTCCTAAAGGAGCGGAGCCAGTACCGCCAATCATTGAGGAACCACAGGCAAAGCCCAAAATCACCACGGGCCTTCAATGGGCGGGTGAGATCTCATCACAGAAGTGGATGAACTTTTACCAGCGGGTGCTTTCCAGATTCGCCACTGGCGGTGGAAAACTCAAGATCCGAATCGATATCGAGTTCACCGAAGAGAACGGCATTTCCACGCAGAAGATAGAGGAAACCAAGGTTTCGTTGCAGGAACTGGGGCTGGGCGATGATGTGAAACTACGTTAGTTTATGATTCACTCAATATTTCTATATCGCTGTGAAAATGAGCGGGAGTAATTTTGCATTCATATCTCATAAAGCCATTTTTAGACAAGACTTGTATATTGGGCATGTCCGTGGTTGTCTACATGCTTCTAAGGCTTGTCATAGTAGACATCCAGAATAGTTTCTATGTTGTTTATACAAATAATTGACCAGCTTTCATAATTTATCACATTCTCTTTAAGCTCTCTAATAGACATATATTTAAGTTCTACAATATCCTTTTCCTTTGGAAAAATCTCTGCCGACTCGGTTTCAACAATATTGATGATACCAAAATGTACTTTCCCTACATTGTTGGAGTCATCGTTTAAAATGGCAACCGCTTTATACCGATAGCGTGTATTAATATATATCTCTTCATGCAGTTCTCTTAGCATGGCCGTTGTACAAAGATCAGGAAATACATTACCATCTTTTATGGATATATGTCCACCTAAGCCTACAGACAACTTACGTCTTAGCCTTAAGTCACCGGAATGACTCCCACGCTTGTATCGTATCAACAGTCCGTGATGCATTATAATAGAATACATGACCAACTGCTTCAGTTCGTAATTGTTTTCAGCGTCTTCCCGTTCAGTGTAAAAGTACTCTTTTCCAATAGCAGTAAGATACTTGTCGATGTCTAATGATAAACCTTGAAAATAACCATTTTCGACAATTAGGCTACTTTTGAAAGTGAGAACGCTTTCTTTTTGGTATATATCACCCATTTTGATCCGTAGTTTTGGTGTTGCTCATCACATGTTATTTTTTGGCCAATACATTAAGATAACTTTTTATAATGGTAATTCGAGAGTGTACTTCCAAATTCGTGAAATGCCGATTCCGGTCTTACGTGAATATGAATCTGAGAATGGGAATATTATACTGCATGGCTTGTCTTTAAGCTCGAATAAATAATGCAGAGTGCATCCGATCAACTGGGGTTTTGTCGCAAGCGGACAAATGTATAAATTTGTAATGGGTTTTCGGGCATTCAAATCATCGATGTGCTTTTTCAGTACGTTCGCAGTGACGAAAGGATCGTAGGCAGGAGCTAAAATGCTCGTGTTGCCAATTTCAGGGCGTAGACCTATGGCTTCCTCAGCCAATCTAGTGCGCAATACATTTTCTTGATACATATCTGCACGAAGGGATGGAAATCCGAGCAAAAGCACTTTTCTAGCATTATTTTTGTATTCAGCAACTAGCGATATCAAATTATCTTCATAACCAGCATTGATAATTAACACGTCATTCGTTGTATCGGGTGAATGTATCCCCTCAAACATCGCAACTTGCCTTATATCGATTATATTTGGTCCTGAAAATGCGGTTCGTTCCTTTTTTTCGTAATGAATAGGCTCAGAATAAAGAAGATCGACATGATGAAGTCCCTTAGCCACCAGCCAACCTATGAAGAAAACAAGATAGGGGCGAATGAATCCTGTAGTATCAACGCAGATGGACATCCCGGTGTCTATTTTACAGTTGTCCCAAAAGTCTGAGATGCATTGTGCTTCTTGTCCTACATCATGAAAATGAAAGCTATTTGGTGGAAGGCCGTTAGAATCAAATTGATACTCAGGGAGAACAAGCCAGTGCTTGGAATCGGCATCAACCTTGTCGAAAACTCGAAGTACTCGCTCTGCCGAAGTGTATGCAGAAATAAATACATCCCACCTGTTCTCCTCTGGCCAAGGTAAGCTAATAGATAGTGATGTTTTGTAATATATCGAATAATCGATCATTTAAGAGAGTATCCTTAACTGTTGAGGCCCATCCGATGGCTCTCCTTGTTTTTTCCCGAAAAATGGCGCAGTCATACGTGCAACTCTATCTTTAAGGTACTTATCAAACTCAGATTTATGATTTACATCGAAGATTGAATTAACTTCCTCTGGGCGTAGGGCGATTACTCCTCTTCGATAGATAGAAAGATCCCAACGGGGCGAGAGCATCGGATTTAATTGCAACTTAGAATCAATCCTTTCTGAGTTCCTATCCCTTTGCCCTCCAACATCATTCAGAAGTGACCATTTTTGGGTTAAATCGATGATTCTTTGAGCTTCAGGTGTGGTTTTCGAAATATCACAACTAAACGTTATGCATGAGCATTCGACGGGTTTGTCTGAAAAGCGGATTGTTCGAAATAAAGTGGCCAGCCTTCCAATGCAGTCTTGAATCAAACCACCATCCCCTCCGACAGCCCGTGCGTCCCGAAAGAACCAATCTGAGGCTTCAGAAACTCCAGCTTCTTGGGCCTTAATCGATATCGGATCACCCCGAAACGGACGTTCACCAAGAAAGAGGGACCAAGCCGTGACGTGTTTAAGCAATACGAGGAGGTTTCGTGGAATACCTGAAGACATGTCAATAAAAGTATCGATTCCTAGGTATCGTTGTTTCTGGTCACATTCACGTAACAATTGAGCGATCATGTCACTCTTGAAGTGATCTAATGCGCTTGCATGACGATTACTCTTCGAACTACCGCCAATAAAAGCTTTGCATGACGACTCAATCAGTTTAGAACTTTTGAACAGATCGAGATTTTTATACCAATCCTTGTAAAAAAGGAAAATATTTATTTTTTCGAGAAGCGGAAAATCAGGATAACAAAGCCGGGAAACAATGATGTCGGCATCTCGTTGTTCAGATAGGCCGGGTGCAGAATGTTGCTTCAATCCCAGCAGAAGCTGGTCTTTTAGATTCTTGAAATACGGTCTTTCACGGTCCTTATATTTATTCCTGACGAAGCTGGTTGCGTCCTCAGCCAGTCCAGTAGTATCTTGGATTTCGAAACAATCTGAAAGCCAACTTACCATAGCATTCTGTTTTTCTCGGCTCTCACTGACCCCAACATACTCGCTCAAACGTCTTATGACGAGACGTTTTGCAAAAAGGCTGTAACTTGGGTTGACTCTCAGGTGGGAATCAAGACGGAGAGCCTCATACTCGGAGCCTTCTTTGTTATCTTCATCGGCGCAGTAAGTACCAAGAGTGCGAATTCCGAACAGTTTGGAACCGATTTTTATTGAACATGGAGCTTGATTCTCTCGGATCAGTGTATTTATATACCTTTGTTGATCCGCAGATAAATTTTCAAATTCGTCAATGATATATACGAATAAACAATCAGAAAGTGACTGAACATATTTACGAATTATTTTAGGAATTCCGAAGATAAGTGATCCTCGTGTAACCATGATTTTTAGTTGAAGTGAACATGTAAGTACGCAATTGTTCACTTGCCTATCTAGCTCTCTGTGCAAATCTCTCATGAGTTGCGACAGTTTATCGAATGAATTATAGTCGGCGGCATCGTACGTTACATCGAACAATGATATGAACTCTGAGCAAATAGGTTCTTCTTGAGCCGCCAAATCTGGATAACTATCGAATATGTCTTTTAGTACTGAAATCACAAGTTGGCCGAGCCATAACTCAATATAATAGCCGAACAGCCCCGCCCACGTTTCTTCTGTCTGAGATTTTCCTTTGAATCTAGATGAGTTTAAGCCTCCGCACAGCATGTAAATTCCCAAGTAGCCTTCGCTGTTTAACCCTTTCAGAATTTCCGATGGATATCTTATCTTTTGTACAGGATACGAGAAGTACCGCATAAGATGGGTTTTTCCACTTCCTTTGCCACCTAGAATGAACATGGGCATCGGCGAGTTTGGCTTTGCCATTTCGACAAATCCCCCGCTGACAGGAATATCAACCCAGTAATCATTTATCTCTCGATCAGAGAAGTGAACGGCTTTTGTTATATTGAACGGATTTGCTAAATTTTCCATAATCATGTCCAGCCGTAAATTTTAGGATATCTGCGAAATATAGGGTTCCAGAGAAAACCACGCCCATCATGCCAAAAAATGGGTAGAGTGTTATCAGGCGTGTTATGATGGAAACCAATCATCAACTGACCATCCTCATATCCCAAAGGATTTGTAGGCTCCAAAAGGAGTCCGTAAGTAGAACAGATATCTTCAGCGACTTCTTTGTTTATTTTATCGACATTTTCAGAGAAATAACGTGATTCAGGATCGAATACCTTGAACGTATTGTCCAATTCATACACACATTGTACATCGTCAAACGTGGTTTCGTTACGAATTCTGTTGATCCCCTTTTCAGTTCCAAAGAGCATGTAATATGCTACAAAGGTATCTGGATCAAGGCTCTTTATATGGCTTACTATGTCCTCAGAATAGTCAACGCCCTGTTGCCCACTCCCGCAAAAATCATCGATAAAAATATACTTTCTCACTTCGGTTGAGCGGAGAAGAGTCGGGCCTCTGCTTGCACGTGTAAAGATTTCATGGGTATGAATAAAATTTGTTTTGGGAAGTTCGTTTTCTTGGCGGAAATAATACAGCAGATGGTATCCGCTCTCAGATGGGTTACCAACTCCCAAAAAGCGAGATTGCATCAACTGAAGAATGAACTCTCTCTCGATTAATTCGCAATCAACTGTGTTGCCCTTTGACTTCCGTATCGACTCAACAATGGGGTATTTGAATAAATCCCTGAACACTGCTTTCAGGAGTTCTCGGATCTGCCTACTACCAAAGTACATGAAATTAGAGAGAAGATAAAGAACATGAAGTTGTTCGTCATTTTTCTCACATGACCGGCCCGTGAAGTTCTCTAGCCAATCGAGAATGGCCGGTTTATTCGCACGGTCCTCCCAGATCGTTTCACTCAGAGTCTTAATTTTTGCCATAAATTGCTGTTCTGCATCATCAGACAAGATTACGCTCCCTTTTTCAAAACTAAAATTCCCTCACGGGTGATCATACTGGCTGTATGATTTCGCTTTGTCATTAATCCACGAGATCGGATGTGATCAATTAACTCTAGGATGGTTGAAAATCCAATTTGTTCGGCAATACTCTGAAGGTAACTTAGCGTTCTGAATTCTCTTTTGCAAACTTGGTTATTAGCGGCGACCAGCACCACGTAACCATTGGGTCTCAGCACTCTATACATTTCGGAAAGCGCTGTTCGCATCTCGATCAAGTACGTCCCCGCAATTGTGGCTCTAACTGGATTCATTTGCCAGATTTCGCCCAATATCCTGTCAGCGTCTGCCATCCCCGTCTGGATCGGATGAGAGCATTCTGATTTATGGCACTCTTCACGACCAATAGTTTGTGACTTGAGTGTGCTAAGCCCATTGGAAGGACACAACCCTAGCCAACCTAAACTGAGACTGGAACACCTTATATATTTCTGCGCTCCGGGATAAGGTGGGGATGTAATTATTAGCTGTACGCTAGTATCTGGTAAAGGGCAACCATTGTCCGGTGAATGTGCATACTGATAGTGTAAATCTCTTGCATCGGAGCATATCACAGCAACCTCTGGTCTATGTGACTCAGATGATTTCAGCGAAATAATTCTTCGGATATTAGCGGCTGCGATTTCGTTAAACACATCAGCTACAGCTACATCTGCAAGAAAAGATAAGTGTTTCTTAGCTTTCTCTCGCATGTGGTGACCGATAGGGTATTCGCTTTTCAAGCGTACTGGTGTACTGAGCCGTGGGTCAGCAAGACTGACCCTGCGCACGCATTGTGAGAAACACACCGAAAAAAAGTCTCGATGGTCATAATCAGAAATCATCCTAATGTGTTCAAATATACAGTGTAATTGTTCAATAACATGTGGATAAAACCAATGATGAATATTTATAACATCAGGAACAGAACGAAGAGGTATTGAACTCATGTTTTCAATCAGATCAGAGCAAAAACATTCAAGCTGTGAAGGATCTAGTGACGTAGTTTTAACTTTGGCAATTAGACGTGCCAGTGGATTACATTCAGAACCAAGTGCTTTTCTGCCTGATAATAGTGATTCCAATAATACAGTCCCAGAGCCAGCGAATGGATCTAAAACAGTGTCTCCCGGTAGAGATAAAATATGGTTTGCAAGGAAAAAAAATGGTATGTGCATCAGCAGTTTTGCTGGATAAGAATGGATGAGGTGTGTAGCTCGTTCTGGAGATGAAAGACAACTAACCAACTTTCGGAAATTAACTGTAATAGGGAGAGGAGTATTGCCATACTCATCCAGAAGTTTGCGAAGTGTGGAATCAGTCCTGAAATGTGAATAATGAAAATCTTCCAACTCGCCCCTCCGAGAAGCAAAAGCGGCTATGCCCCTACGCTGGCCAGTACTATCCTGCTCCGAGCTTTTCAGTATACATGTGGCGCAATGCCAACACAATAGGGTATTAGAACCGATTTTCGACATGCTGGCGAGAACGCCGGGGCGCTGGTGAATGCAATGGTCGAGTGCGCCTGTGATCGGATTGCAAGGTCGGGTGAGGAGTTGATAGAGATCCTCTCTGATTTACTCTTGAACCAACGATAACAGGGTTCCGGTGGTGTCGGTCATTTTCGCAGATTGCTCTCAAGAGTCGCTGGCTTTCGCCGTACCCCAAGAAATCATGACGCATCAGGATGTCCCTATTTTGCATTTTCTTCGGTAAAGACGGCTTCAGTTCAGGTACAGCCAATTTCGGACAGATAGCTGAAAAGGGCAAAATCTCGCTTCAAATTTTTCCGTCAGGGTTCACGGATGCAAAAGCTCCTGCTGCCTGATTTCCTCAAGACATTCTTCCAGAGTCAATCCCTGAAATATCTCACACCACTGACCCGTGTGCCTCATGTACGACAGATTGAATCTCCGTATGCCGACATACTCCAGTCGAGCGAATCTCGATTCGAAGAACTCTAAAATGCAGTTTTGGCCGGGGCATCGGTATTTTGAACAAAAATAGAAATATCGCTGGTGCCATTTGGTAAAAATCTCCACCACGTAATTCCACTGCGGGTCTTGTGGTGGTGGGAGAATGAAATTGGGCTTCAGGTAGGATTCCAAAAGCTCATCGGCTTTCCGTTGAACCTCCAGCTTCAATCCATCGGGGATTTTGGGGGTTGCTGGTTTCCGTGGGACGCTCATCCATCGTTTATTGGCTGGCATCGGTTCTCCAATCTTTTACACTGGCTCTGGCTATTGACCATGAAAGCCGTCATGAGAACGAGATTTGGCAACATACTCGGCCATCAATTCATCGAGCAAATCCCCGGCATTTCTCCCTTGAGCTACCGCCAAAGATCGGAACTGCCTCCAGACCGCCGCATCGACTTTAGCCCCGATTGGCTTTTTCTTTGGACTGCTGATATCCAAGACTTTGTTTTCCTTGCCTGTTTTCATTTATCGATCTTTCTTTATCCAGATGTTCACTGCTGCTAATTCCAGATACCCTTGATTTGATTCTGGATATCCTCTTCGGTGACATCGGCATAAACCATGGTGCTTTGAATTGACCTGTGGCGGAGTTGCTTTTGCACGGTCCTCAAATCCCGCTCCTTGGAATAAAGCTCGACCGCATAAGAATGGCGCAATGCATGGACGGATTTTCCATTTTCGTACAGGCCAAGCTGTTTCAGATATTTCTTGACGATCTGCTGTATCGCTTGGGCGGTCCATGCTCCCCGCTGGCCAACGAAAAGGTGGTCATTCTCCCCGGTCGGCTCCCCGATTTTCTCCTTCCATGACAGAAAATTCTTCAAATGCTTTTTGAGGCTGTCGGGGACCACAACATGACCGGAAATGCCGCCTTTGCCGTCCCGAACGAAAATCTTGGACTCAGCGTACCCCAATTTAAGATCCCCGCACCGGACGTTGGCGGCTTCGCTCACTCGCAATCCAGTGCAGGTCAACAGATCGATGGCCAGCCATTCTCTTATTGCGGTTACCCCGCCTTTCTGAACGTCAAGCTCAGATTGATCCCTCACCGTCCGTCTCAGGAGCTTGATCTGTTTCTCATTGAAGTATTTGATGCCGTCAACGTTTTTGATCCGCTGCTTTTTCTCTGGAGCAGATTTCTTTTTAGGAAATACGAGCTTAACGATTTTCCCAGCATGTTTTTCCTCCATTGTTCACCCTCCTTTTTACCCATAAAGTTTTCTATTGAGTTTTTGCCTTACATGTTGACCGAGGAATCAGGGTTTAGCGGCATCGACTTCCAGAAACTCAATACAAAATCCCACTTTCCTATCGAGTTTTATACCACACATTGTGTACATGTGTCAAGTAATATACATGATCTAGATAAGTTAGATAAGGTATTCTTTTCGTGAGAGAGGTTGATCGGACAGCACAACTTCCAATGCTTACATAAAAACATGTGGGAGGTTCCTCTCCAGAAGGTTCTTGAAAGGCCGTTTCGGATGCGAAAGTCCATTTGTGTAAGCGTTTTGGTATTATGCATGTTTTTCAAAGCTGTAGCGAATGGGGCTGGAAATCCATTGCCCCAAGAGATCGGCCTTGTCGGGGAAAAAGCGGAAGACGTGATCGATCTGTTTGTGAAAAAAGACTGGAAGGGTGCGCAAGCCGTTGTCGATACCATCGTTCAGAATGGATCGGTAATCGATCAGGATTTTCAGAAAAGGAATTTCCCTCCATCAATGGCATTCGAGTTCGATTTTCTCCTTTTTCGGTTACAGGAGTTGACACACGAGAAGAGGCAACCGATTGAGGCCGCTCTTGCTGCCAACCAGATCACGGTCATGATGAACGATTTGGAGAAGTCGTATGATCATTCGGTTCCGCTGGAAATCGGCAGGATGGATTACCTTGGTCGGGAAATCATCTTGGGAACGCAAGTACCAAACGACTATGGGCTGATCCCTAAAAGAATTTCACAACTGGAGCAGACATGGAGCGACCTTAAACCCTCCATTCTGGATCGGAACGGGAAGAAGACTGCCGATCAGATCGATCATATCCTCTCCGATCTCAAAAAGCAGCCGACAAAACCGCAAATGGTAAAAGACGGAAACCAGATACTCGATCTGGTGGATCAGTTGGAAAGCCTGTTCAAATAATACGGGAGACTGTCTGACCCTAAGCAAAAGAAAGAAGAAGGGGCGCAAGCCTCCATGAACTTACACCTCCATGACCACTTTGCCCAAACTTTCCCCAAACGAGACGAATCTTTTGGGCGTGAACGGGCCTTAACGCCTTGGAAAGAGGAGGGTTGGCGTGCGAAAGACGGAATTTCGGCTTACATTTACTTATGTTCCATTCGAATCGGAGGCGAGGCGAGAGCAAAGTTATCGGATGTGGATTGATTCTTTCAACCATACCAAAAAAGCGCCAAATCTTGATCCAACATCGCTGAAATCGGACAGTATCGGCCAAACAGAGTTGAGCGCTGATGATTTCTGCCAAATTGAATGAGTGGGGGCTTAAAGCCGATTAATTGCTTAAGACCTTCACATTTCTCTTGAATCTCCGTTGCAGATGCTTTATTTTTGGATCGTACAATTTGTAATCCCCCCCAAGGTTTCGACCTTGGGCTGCGAAGCCCCCTAGTGGGGCTTCTGCTTTATGGGAGGGAGATGCGGACTTACATTTACATAGACGGTTTCAACTTTTACTACGGGGCGGTAAAGGGAACCCCCTTCAAGTGGCTAGATTTCAAAGCATTTTTCACGTGCATTCTGAAAAGTCATCACCAAATTCTGTCAATAAAGTATTTCACTGCTTTGGTTTCTGCGACTCCAGATGATCCAAACAAAACAATACGCCAAGAGACCTTCATTCGTGCCATCGAAAGTTATATCCCTGAAATGGAAGTCTATTACGGGCATTTCCTGAGCCATGAAATATCTGCGCCGCTTGTGAAACAATCTAGAGGGAGGCGGTTTGCGAATGTGATCAAGACCGAGGAAAAAGGCTCGGATGTGAACTTGGCCGTCCATTTACTCAACGATGCTTGGCTGGATAAGTACGATTGCGCACTGGTGGTGTCCAATGATAGTGATCTTGCCGAAGCCATGCGCCTCGTCAAAGAGCACCATAGCCAGAAATTGTTGGGGCTTATCACTCCCGGCGAAGGTAAGACTTCAAAGCAACTTCAAAAACACGCCGACTTTGTTCGAAAGGTGCGCCGTGGAGCACTGGCTAAAACACAACTGCCAAACCCAATTCCCGGCACCAACATCCACAAACCATCGGAATGGTGATCTGCGACTGTTGATCATTTCTGATGCTTTCAGATCACCCCGACCACTTTCCCCAAACTTTCCCCAAACGAGACGAATTCTCTGGCGTGAATGGGCCATCTTCATGGATGGATACTGGGCAGGTCTGTTATTTGTTGAAATTAAGGCGATTGATATCGTGAAGGGACGGGATGGCGTTGACGATCACAGGCATCATCACTCAGTTAGAGGAGGGGTTCTTGCGCAATTTCGGGTGTGTGGTTTGGTGTGTGGAAATCTTTCCAAAATCGTAAAAATCATGCTAAAGTGTATAAAATGTGCTAAACGAAAAAGGCTGTGATTCTCGTAACTTCCCGATAATTGAGGAGGTAGGGAAGCTCAGAGTTTCATTTTCCTAATCTCGGTGCCGCGTGTTCGAGTCACGCCGGGGCAACCTGAGAAATCCTAGGCTTATGGTCAGTGGGCTGTAACCCTCTTTTGTTGTGTGTGAAATTTGCCTTGCCCTCCCCGGAGTGGACGGTCTCCGCTCAACCAGAATACCCCTCATTTACACACACCCCTCAAAAAATCCTTGCGCAGGTGAGTTTTGCCTGTATCATCCTGCAATAAACATTGTCTGGCTTCTCCCGCCTTTTTGGTTACTACCATTCGAGGAGACAGAAATGAAAAGATTCAAATTACTGCTCATAATAATGTTACTGGCCGGGTTAGTCTCAATCGCTCACGCCCAGGAAACCATCTCATCCCAAGATGCCGCCAAATTCATCGGCCAGCAAAAGACGGTTTGCGGAACGGTTGGGAGCACCCATTTTGCACCAAAGAGGGAGGGACAACCTACGTTCATTGATTTCGAAAAACCTTATCCCAATCAGGTCCTCACTGCGCTCATTTGGGGGTCGGATAGAGGCAAGTTTGAAAAACCCCCTGAAATGCTCTATTCAGGGAAGGAGATTTGTGTAACGGGGCGGATAGAAAGCTATGAAGACCGCCCAGCGATCGTTGTGAAGGATCCCTCACAACTCAAAGTAAAATAGACCGGGTTTTCACCTTCCGTAAGCGTTGAGAATACGATAGGGTCGTGATGAGTGGATGGATTTCGAATTTTGCTACGTGTAGGGAAATACATGAAAGGTAATGCCGATAGTGTGCTCAGTCAGGAGGCTGTCCAAGAATGAAGATTCCTCTCCCTCGAGGGAGAGAGAGTTATCGGACACGCTCCCAGAGCACGAATACATTGTCAACAAGGTTTTAGCATGTTTCAAGGTATCGTCACCCCGGCGGAAAGTCGGGGTCCGTGCGCCTGGAAGCGGGCACGATCTGAGGGGTGAAAGTCCCCTCCCGGGAGATGCTCGCTCCCGGTAGTCAAAGGAAACTGCGTCGCCGCGAGGCGGGGTGGAGAGCAACCCAAGA